>CBFHYD010000012.1:0-37309 GCA_965659975.1 Winogradskyella sp.
TATATTCTTGATTGGAAAAAACGAGGCCGTAAAACGTATTGATGCTTTACTATCGGCGATAAACTAAAATGTAACCATAGCACTAAAAACTAACATGGTTTGATTTCCTTGAAGATCTGTGTTTTCAGCAAAGTTTTGTTTGTTAAGTTTATTCAGTATATTGGTGAATCCGTAAATATATTGTGCTCGTAATGAAAATCTTTCAAAACCAGCAGACACACCAATAGCGCCATTGACATTAAAACGTGAAACTTCCGATAAGTCTTTTAGCGTTAGTAAATTGTAACCGCTGACAATGTAATTCTCTCTTGAACTGTCTTCTAAATCCAGATCACCGTTATATTGAATCATTGGACCAGCATCAATCGTTAGGTTTTTACCAATTAACTTAAGATGTCCCAACAAAGCGATTTGAGCAGTAAATAGTTTGTGATTTACAAACTCATCTTGCGAATTTCCTAGTGCGAACGCGCTAATATCTAATTTGTTCTGTGCGAGCTGTATGTTGTAACTAACATTATACCATTTATGTTCTAAGTCTACAACAGCAGCAGCTCCTATAAGCCAACCGTTCTGGTTTGAAATGGCGAAATCACTCGTTTCAATATTGTAATTTGTTAAACCGCCATAAAAACACAATCCATTTTGTACACGATACCTTTGTGCGGTGGTTGTTGTAACAAAAAGTAGGTTTTTAGCGACTAATACTAACAATGCTTTAAAATTCATGTTTGTAGATTTGGAATTGCGAGAAACGAACCTAATTAATTTATGATTAGTTTAAGCTACATTTCTCCATTTAGTCATATTTATAACTTAATTTTAAAGTAGAATCGTATACTAACCATTTAAAATTATACATATGAATTATTATTTATTCCCGATTATCTTTTTAGGGCTTATTGTTTTATTGTCTGCTTTTTTTATTGTGAAGCAGCAAACCGCTGTAATTATAGAGCGTTTTGGCCGCTATCAAAGCATTAGACAATCAGGTTTGCAAATGAAGATTCCTTTAGTGGATCGTGTTGCAGGAAGGCTAAGCCTTAAGATTCAACAATTGGATGTTATTATTGAAACCAAAACCTTAGATGATGTATTTGTGAAACTTAAAGTTTCTGTGCAGTATCTGGTTATAAGGAATAAAGTCTATGACGCCTTTTATAAATTAGAATATCCACACGATCAAATTACATCCTTTGTATTTGATGTGGTGCGTGCGGAAGTTCCAAAAATGAAATTAGACGACGTGTTTGTGAAGAAAGATGATATCGCCATCGCGGTAAAACGTGAACTACAAGAATATATGTCTGATTATGGTTATGACATCATTAAAACACTTGTAACCGATATTGATCCAGATGCGCAAGTAAAAGCTGCCATGAACCGTATTAATGCTGCAGATCGTGAAAAAACTGCCGCGCAATTTGAAGGTGACGCACAACGTATTCTTATTGTTGAAAAAGCCAAAGCAGAAGCTGAGAGCAAGCGCCTTCAAGGACAGGGTATTGCGGATCAAAGACGTGAAATCGCGAGAGGTTTAGAAGAATCTGTTGAAGTATTAAATCGTGTTGGTATAAACTCTCAAGAAGCGTCTGCTCTTATTGTTGTAACACAACATTATGATACGCTACAGTCTATCGGAGAAGAAACGAATAGTAATTTAATTCTTTTACCTAACTCGCCACAAGCAGGAAGTAATATGCTTAATGACATGGTTGCTAGCTTTGCGGCAAGTAATCAAATTGGTGAGGCTATGAAAAAGGCTGAAGCAGACAAGAAAAAATCTTCTGATTCGTAATCACAAAGAACTAAAAAAACAAGCCCGAAGTTATTAGCTTCGGGTTTTTTAATTCAATATTCTTTCTACTGCCATCCACAAACGATAGCGCCCATTATTGCTAAAGTAATTGTCCAATAACCCACGTTGATTAGGATATACTTAAAGCCTTTTCTTTCAAAAAGAGCATTAATTCCTAATACCGGTAAAACAAAAAATAAGGCGCCAATTGCTCCATGAAGTGCGCCGTGACCAAATGAGCGATGCACATTTCCAAACTCCTCCATAAAGGCTTTAAAAGTTTCTGAATCTGGGTTTGAGTAAGCTAATTGTTGTGCGCTAACCTGATGCACAACCATTCCGTTTACCGTAAATGCCAAAAGAAAAGACAGTAACAATGATACACCAAAAATAACAGCCATATTTCCGGTTTTTAGCTGATCTTCTGTAACGCCAGATGCCTTCATCCATGCTGTACCTAAAAGGCTTGGATTATACCATAAAGCACCTACAACTAAAGGGACAATCGCAGCAACGGCAATTGCAATGAGGTTCATTTCCATATTTAATTGATTTTATAGTTAGTATAGAACTAAATGTACAAAAAAACCCTGACGTCAAACATCAGGGTCGTTCTATACGGGATGATATTCAGCTACAGTTCATTGGCCTCAGCAACCAAAATAGCATTCTTATCTTCCTTGGCCTTAGCAATAAAATCATCTATTTTATCATTGTGTTCTAATCCGGATTTCAATTGCTCTTTTAACGCAATTAAAACTGCAATTCTAGTGCCTGTTTTTTTAACAGCTGTACCAAATAATGCCTCCAGCTCTTCATAAGCAACATCCTTAGCTAATTGTTGAATTTCAGCTTTTGCTTTTAATTGTTTCTCTTCAGGAAGGTTAGTGTATTTTTTTCCTAACTGCTGAATAACACTAATTGCGGGACGTTTTTGTTGCTGTTGAGGCTTATTCTGATTTGTATTTACCTGCTTTGGTTTTTGCTTTGCCCAACTGTCTCGCAATCCAACTGTTTTATTAAACACTAATACACTAGGTTTAGAGTCGATATCTACATTAAAATAGCCGATACGTTGAAACTGGAAGCGCGCTCCAATTTCTACATCTGCTAAACTTGGCTCTAAATAACCTGTTCTTACCTTAAGCGAATTAGGATTAAGAAATTCCATGAAATCTTTTTCCTTGTCACTGTCTGGTGCTTCGTGACCAAATAATCGATCATATTCACGTATCTCAGCATTAATTGCATGTTCTACTGAAACCCAATGTAGTGTCCCTTTCACCTTCTTTTCTGTGTCGGTTGAATAGGTACAATGAATTTCGGCAATATTGCCTTGTTCATCCTTCTTAACGCTGTTTGCTTGGATGATATAAGCGTTCTTTAATCGCACTTCTCCACCTAATTTCAGGCGGAAAAACTTGTTGCTTGCTTCTTCTTTAAAATCGGCTTTCTCAATATAGATTTCTCTTGAAAATGGTACTTTTCTGAACCCTGCAGTATCATCTTCTGGATTGTTCTCGGCCTCTAACCATTCTTCTTTTCCTTCTGGATAGTTGGTAATTACAACCTTCACAGGATCTAAAACCGCCATGACTCTATTCGCTGTTTTATTCAAATCTTCACGAATACAGAATTCTAATAGAGACACATCAATAACATTCTCGCGTTTAGCAACGCCAACCTTTTCTATAAACTGACGTATTGAATTTGGTGTATATCCACGTCTTCGTAAACCAGATATTGTAGGCATACGCGGATCGTCCCAACCGCTCACAATTCCGTCATTAACAAGACGTAAGAGCTTACGCTTGCTCATAATGGTATAACTTAAGTTTAAACGAGCGAATTCTCGTTGTTTTGGCAACATCGGAAGCTCTTCCTTCGCATATTCGTAAACATGCTCTTTGAACCAGTTATAAAGCTTTCTGTGTGGTTTAAACTCTAAAGAACATAAAGAGTGCGAAATTTGTTCTATGTAATCGCTCTCACCGTGTGTCCAATCGTACATAGGATATATACACCAATCATCTCCTGTTCTGTGATGATGAGCGAAAAGCGTGCGATACATAATAGGATCGCGCATTAGCATATTTGGATCTTGCATGTCTATTTTTGCACGTAAAACATGTTCTCCTTGCTCAAATTTACCGTCTTTCATGCCTTGAAATAATTCCAAGTTCTCTTCGATAGTTCTATCTCTATATGGTGAATTTATTCCTGGTTTGGTCGGTGTTCCTTTTTGTTCGGCCATTGCTTCAGAAGACTGAGAATCTACATAAGCCTTTCCTTCTTTTATCATTAAAACGGCCCAATCGTATAACGTCTGAAAATAATCTGATGAATACAACTCATTCGCCCATTCGTAACCTAACCATGCAATATCACGTTTTATCGCATCTACATATTCCTGTTCTTCTTTGGCAGGATTGGTATCATCGAATCGTAAGTTTACTGGTGCATTGTATTTCTCTCCTAAACCAAAACTTATGCCTATAGCCTTGGTGTGGCCAATGTGTAAATATCCATTCGGCTCTGGCGGAAAGCGAAAACGCAACTTATCTTTTACTAAGCCATTAGCCAAATCTTCTTCTATGATATGCTCAATAAAATTGAGCGACTTTGTTTCTTCTGACATTACTTCTGTGTTTGCAAATGAGAAAAGCCATTCGATGGCTTAACCAAAAGCTACTTAAAGCAGCAAAATTAAGTAAAATGAGGTATTTAAAGGTCTTTTAAGTTACAAAATAGATAGTTGCTTTTCCAAGAATTAAAGAACCCTTATTTTTGTTTTATGGGAATAATTAAAGTTGAAAATATAAGGGTTTTTGCTCATCATGGTTGCTTAGCAGAAGAAACAAAAATTGGTAGTGATTACCGCGTAGATTTAGAGGTTGAAGCTGATTTGATGACTTCTGCGAATACCGATGAACTCAGTGATACTGTTGATTATGTGTTTTTAAATAAAGTCGTGAGAGAAGAAATGGCTCAACCATCAAAACTTCTGGAAACAGTTGCAAAACGAATTTTGGATCGGATTTTCTCTGAAGATACAATGGTCTCTAAGGCTACAGTTTCTGTGAGTAAAATAAATCCACCTATTGGTGGTGATGTAGAAATAGTTACCATTAAAATGAAGCAGAAGCGAAAAAAAAAGAGTAAATAGCTTTAAACAGTAAATATTTTTATATTTGCTGTCCATTTATTGGTACCGTGGCCGAGTGGCTAGGCAGTGGTCTGCAACACCATCTACAGCGGTTCGAATCCGCTCGGTACCTCAATTTTAGACAAGACTTTAGCTTAAATACTAAGGTCTTTTTTTAGTTATAAATTTTAGGAAAATTTAATTAAAGTAGTCGCGGTTCAAATCCGCCGAACAACATTTTTAATCCTCAATAATTGTTGAGGATTTTTTGTCTATATTTTTAGAACATTTAGATTAAGATATACGCGAGTCAAGATAGTGTTAAGCGACTTCGAGCTGTATTAATAACTTAATTTTTGTTCGGTGTTATTTGTTCTATCTGCTCCTTTCCTTTTTCGTAAATCTCTGGAAACAGACCTTGTACCAATAATAAGACTCCGAAACCAAGAATCACTAAAGCGACTATTTTCTTGGTCTTAAAAATTCGTTTTGGAGTTAGATGACTTCTTAATCGCTTTGCTACTATAATTTTTATAATATCGACAACAAGGTATGTCACCAACATGGTTGCAATGAAAACTATAGTTCCATTTTCTGAAGTTGTAAGAGATGTTCCAATAACAATAAATCCTAACCAACCCAAAAGCACACCAATATTGATAAAGTTGAGTAAAAATCCTTTAACAAATAACTGCCCGTATTGGTTTTTCTTTAATTCTACCTTATGATATTCTCTAACTATAGACCTGAAGGATTTGGAGATTTTTATAAATGAAATTATACCATAAACTACTAACAATACTCCACCAAAAACTAAGAGTTTTGGATCGTCTTTAATTTTTTCTAACAGTGTATCTGTGCTAAGAAATACCAGACAAATAAATACAATATCAGCAAGTATAACTCCAAGGTCAAATATAAAAGCACTTTTAAATCCTTTAGTTGCGCTTGTCTCCAAAAGCACAAAAAAAACAGGACCTATAGTAAAGGCTAAAATAATCCCAAAAGGTATGGCTGTTATAATATCATCGAACATGTAAACACAAGGGTTTACACAAAAGTAAAAGAAATAAGAACTTTAGAAAAGGGAATTGTAGGTAATTACATACGCTTAATACGACCACCTAATACACGTTTCTCATCGACTTTTTTAGGATCTCCATAGATATAAACATCACCACCTGCTCTTACGCGAACCTCTGCAAATTCAGTTGCGTTTATATAAGCTTCTCCAGCAGCATTTATAGATACTTCAGTGTCTTTAGTTACTAAATCTTTGCCGTTATAAACACCACCTGTATAAATGGAAATATCTTGACTTTTCGATGTACCTATAAGATTTATGATTCCTCCTGTAACAGCTCTAAGATCGGCATACTTTGTTTTTAGTTGCGCTGTAATTTCACCACCTTCTTGGGTCTTGAGTTTTATATCAAATTGATCAATTACATCTTTTACCTTAATTATTGCACCTTCATTAGCATCGATAATATCTACTTTGGTGTAATATAAAGTGACTTCAGTATCATTACCATTATAAGACTCTTCAAGTTTCATACGGATTTTAAGTTTACCATTCTTATTTATGACTTGTACATCTCTCCTATTGTTTCCGTTAATAACAACTTTATTTTCTGAAGATTTAATCATTGCCACGTTGATGAGATCAAATACTTTGACTTCTGAAAATTCTCCAATTGTCTTTTCTATTTGTCCTCGGACATTTACAACCATACCAAAGGCAATGATTAGTGTAATAAGAAATTTATTCATTATCTGATTTTTAAGTTGGGATTACAATAACAAAGACTTTACTATTTTTATTTTGTTACACTAAAATTTTTACAGCGGTACCAGTTACAGAAACCAAAACCGATGATGATGTCTCTATATTAATTCTAAACCCTACAATTGCATTTGCGCCTAAGGATTCTCCGTGATCTTTTAATTATTGAAATGCCTCTTCTTTTGCTTCGTCTAAAGTTTTATTGTAGTTCTCCTTGGTCTTGGATTGTGTGAGCGCAATTTTATTAAAGTCTATTGCAACACCTGTCACGATACCAAGGTAATCAGCAATTTTAAAGCCTTCTATAGAATTTGTTGTTGTTAAAATCATTATTAAATCGTCTTATATAAAATTTATTCCTCTGGTTTTCCAACAAGATAAAAATCTAAATGCTTTTTTACTAAATCTGTACTCTTCACTTTTACAATAACCTCATCTCCGAGCTGATACATAGCATGTGTATTTTTACCCATCATCGCATAATGATCTTGATCGAAATAATACGTATCATCTTTCATATCTCTAACACTCACCATACCTTCACATTTATTGGTGATAATTTCTACATAAATACCCCAATCGGTTACACCTGAAATCACACCTAAAAATTCTTCGTCTTCATGATCTTGCATAAATCGAATCTGCATATACTTTATAGAATCTCGTTCTGCTTTTGTGGCTAAGTTTTCCATATCACTACTATGCCTGCATTTTTCTTCATAAATCTCTTCGTTTGCAGATTTTCCACCATCTAAATAATGCTGGAGTAAGCGATGTGCTATGACATCTGGATATCTCCTAATTGGAGATGTAAAGTGACTGTAATAGTCAAATGACAAACCGTAATGTCCAATATTATGCGTGGTATATTCAGCTTTAGCCATTGTACGAATGGTTAAGGTATCGACTAAGTTTTGTTCTTTTTTACCAACAACATCTTTAAGTAAGTTGTTTAAAGACGCCGCTACAGAATTTCGGTCTTTGAAATTAAGTTTATAACCAAAACGACTTACTACAGTTTGTAATTGTGCGAGTTTAGATTCATCTGGTTCATCGTGTACCCTATAAACAAAGGTTTTTTGAGGCTTCTGCTTTCCTATAAATTCAGACACCTTTCGGTTTGCTAATAACATAAACTCTTCAATAAGCTTATTAGCATCTTTACTGGTTTTAAAGAATACTCCTGTAGGATTAGCCTCGGCATCGAGATTGAATTTTAGTTCGACTTTATCAAAAGAAATAGCACCTTCTCGCATACGTTTTGCACGCATTTTTTTTGCTAATCTATCTAAGACTAAAACCGCTTCTGCCATTTCTGGTTTGGTCTCATATTCTTTTCCTGTTAATGAAACTTCTTGAGGTATAATTATGTTGAGTTGAGATACGTCGACTAAGCCTAAGGTTACAGTTGGATTATTTTCTATAATCGCTTGAGCTTCTTCATATGCAAAACGCGCATCTGAATACGTTACAGTTCTACCGAACCACTGATCTTTGATTTCGGCTTTTTCATTCATCTTGAATACAGCAGAAAAGGTATATTTTTCTTCATGTGGCCTTAAAGAACATGCACCATTAGATAAGCGTTCTGGTAACATCGGTACAACGCGATCTACTAAGTAAATTGAAGTAGCACGTTCGTAAGCTTCATCATCTAAAACTGTATCTGGTTTTACATAATGCGACACATCGGCAATATGTATTCCGATTTCGAAAAGTCCATCATCTAAAACTTTGAAGGATAAGGCATCATCGAAGTCTTTTGCATCTTTTGGATCTATGGTAAAAGTAAGATCCTTGCGCATGTCACGACGCTTTTTTATTTCTTCTTCAGTAATAGAAACCTCGAGATTATTAGCATAATTTTCTACCTCATAAGGAAATTCGTGTGGTAAACCATATTCGGCTAATATCGAATGAATTTCTGTACTGTGTTCACCAGGTTTACCAAGGACCTGAATTACTTTTCCGTAAGGTGAATCGGCTTTCTCTGGCCAGTCTGCTAATGCAACCAAAACCTTATCTCCATCTTCTGCCTTTTTTATTTTGTTTATAGGAACAAAAATATCCTTGTACATCTTTGGACTATCCGCGACCACAAATGCAAAATTCTTTTTATCCTGAATCTGAATAGTACCTACATATTCTGTTCTTGCACGTTTTAAAATATTGGTGATTTCTCCTTCTATTTTACCATGTTTTCTGCGCTTGTAAGCGTAAAACTCAACCTCATCTCCATCTAAAGCTTTATTTATATTATTTGATGCAATAAAAACATCGTCTTCAAAATCATCGGATATCACATATCCATTTCCTTTGGATGAAAGATCTAAAATACCTGTGTAATATTCTGCTGTAACTATAGCTTTGTATTTACCACGATCGACCTGTTCTATTTCTTTTCTTGCAGTAAGTTTTGCAAGTGTTTTTATTATTTGATTGCGACTACTTGCGTCATTAACACCTATGATTGCAGCTATTTGCTTATAGTTGAATGATTTATTTCGTTCTTTTTTTAAAATACTAAGGATAGTATTTGTAAGGTTAGAAATACCTTTTTTGGATTTCCTTTTCTTCTTTCTTGCCATTTATTTATTTCTTCGTCATAATCTTTGTCCTGAAAGGATTCTCAGGAATTCTGTCTTAAACTTAATATTAGGTGAAGTATAGATATTAAGCTATGTACAAAACTAAGGTAATATATTTTAATCAATACATTTAAAGATTAAATTGAGGTAAAATTTACTTATTCACAATTATTACATAAAGCATAATTTCTTTTTTAAAATTTTAAAATAAAACTGATGGTTATTATAGCGTGTTAATAGATAGAATAACTTTTATAAGCTTTACTTTGAAAAGTAACTTTTTAAGAATTATAAGCTTGATATAAACAAGAAAATGATATATAATAATCTGTAAATGTTGGTTTTGATAATTTTAATTAACAGTTGTTAATATAACTATGAACTGTTAATTTTTTATAACTAAGCGATATATATGTAGTTTATAACTAACATATTTTACATTATAACTTTACAATAGATTTACATAACTAATTTTTGATGTTAATTAAATATTATTAAATGAAGATTTTAACTTAATAATCCTAAACTATTTTACAAAAAGAAATGAACAGTTATTAACAACTCATTAATACTGCTATTAACCGTTTTTAATATTTGTAAATTTGTAGGCCTAAAACTCTATTAAATATGACTATCTCCATTGGAAATGACCACGCTGGTCCTTATTATAAGAATGCTATCGTCAAACATTTAGAAAATAAAGGAATTACTGTAACTAATTATGGTACAGATACTTTAGATAGTGTAGATTATCCTGATTTTGTACATCCTGTTGCAAAAGATGTTAATGAGAATAAGGTGGATTTTGGAATTCTTATTTGCGGTAGTGCAAATGGTGTAGCTATGACTGCTAATAAATATCCTAATGTACGTGCTGGTATTTGTTGGATGAACGAAATAACAGAACTTACACGCCAGCATAATAATGCAAATGTTATTTGTATCCCTGCCAGATATACAGCGATTCCACAAGCTATAAAAATGGTAGATACTTTTTTAAATACTGCTTTTGAAGGTGGTAGGCATCAAAATAGAGTAGATAAAATTCCTATGAGTTGTTAATGTTTTTAGTTTAGATTAAAACCTTAACCTTTAATTAACAGTTAATTATACAATAAATTAAAAACTAGCTTTACATCGAATAATCTTGTATTTAATACATAAAATTAGATTTATAGGTGATTTAGGTTTTATATTTAATATTGCTATTACAGCAATAGTGTAGTTTATTGGGGGATAAATTGTACTTATAATAAATTAACCTCAGAAGTTATCTTCTGAGGTTTTTTATTTTTATTAATATCCAAACTATTTTTGTTTAATTCTAAACCGGAATAACAATGAAATCCATTACTATTAAATCTTTTAAAGAGTTAAGTACAACGGAATTATATAGGATTTTACAGTTAAGAAGCGAAGTATTTGTTGTTGAGCAAGACTGTGTGTATCAAGATATAGATGATAAAGATCAGACCGCTATTCATGTATTTGGAACTAAAAATAATAAAATAATTGCCTACACCAGAATATTTAAACCAGGCGATTATTTTAAAAATGCCAGTATTGGAAGAGTTTTAGTCGACATAAAAGAGCGTAATTATAGTTATGGTTATGATATAATGAAAGCGTCTATTAATACAATAAAGGATTTATATAATACTAATATTATAGAGTTATCTGCACAGACGTATTTAAAACGGTTTTATAATAATTTAGGATTTATGGAGCAAGGTGAAGAATACTTAGAAGACGGAATTCCTCATGTAAGAATGCTTAAAAATAGTTGAACTTATTTATTTATTGTCGTAACTAAAAGCTCCACACGCCTATCAAATCTTTGCTCTCCACCTAAAGGAAATTTGCGTTTCATTCCTATGAATTTCATACGTCTTTTGCTAATTCCCTTGCTTGCAAAAAATTCATAAACATATTTTGCTCTTGCATAAGACAAATTACGTTTTCTTGTTTGTGCATTTACAGCATCACGTGTTCCATTTGTACAACACACATGGCCTTCTATTGTAAAATAAATGTCCTTTCGTTTTGCTAATATAGCTGCAACTTTAGTTAAGATTTGTTTCGACTCTGGAATAGGGTAGGTGTATCCTCTAACGAACAATAAATTTTCTAAAAGTATTTTATCACCAACCTTAAGATCACTATTAAGTATGCTTTCTAACGCAGTAGAATCAAAGTTATTTTTTCTCGGCGGATAAACAGGTTTTACAATAATTTCAACTTTTCTATTTAAACCTCTTACTTTATTAATATCAATGTCCTTAACGATTTTTAATAATAGTTCGCCTTTACCATCAGTGTTTGTTATTAGAGATTCGTCAAATTCATTACTCATAAAAACGGCTTTTATGGCATCGGCACGATTTTGAGATAATTTCATATTATAAGTATGACTTCCTCTATCGTCACAAAAACCATAAATAGATATACGATCGATATCTATTGTCTCTACTTCTTCTAAAAAAAGTTGAAGTCGATGCATTTCGGTTTCTAAAATGGTGTATTTGTCAGTTTCGAAATAAACCACATGTTTTATCTCATTCTGAGTATAGAGATATTGGAAACAACAAAGAATTAAAGCATAAACGACTTTCATAAAAGACGTTTTTAGTAAAGATAAATTGAAATAAACTTCAATAAATCAAGAGGTTATACCTATTAAAGGTAATAAAAATTCGTTTTTAATTGAGAATTTTGTTGTATTTCGAAGGATTCGATAATATATCTATTGCTGTATTTATTTCAGAATTATTTGCTTTGTAATAGTCGTATAAACCTTCTGCGTAGAAATAACGTTTGATAATTTCGTCTTGGATTAAAAGCAATAATTGTTCTTTATTTTTACTAATAGCTGAAGTTTTGTAATTATCCAGAGCAGACAATAAAGCTGTGTATTCAGATGAAATAGGTGAGTCCAGTTCTTCTTCTTCTGCTATTTCCAAAGCTTCATTAAAAGCAGCTTCAGTCTTTGTTTCAAAATTAAAATTACTGGACACAAGGAAACTTTTGAAGGCATTGAAATCTTGATCAGAAAACTTAAAGTTACTTAGATCAGACAGCTTATTATTGTAATAATAGTCAGTAGCAAAGTCAAATATGAGATTTTGTTCTTCTATTGCTTTTGTAATTGGTGTTTGTTTAGATTGTTTTATTTCAACATCTGGTTGTACGCCACCACCATCAAAAACCGAACGACCTTTCTTAGTTTTAAACTCTTTGTAATCCTCTTTTTTTGTGCGTTTAGCTTTACCATTTTCATCTCTATCCCAGTAATCTAATGCCTGAATACAACGTCCTGAAGGTGTGTAATATCGCGAAATTGTAATCTTCATTTGTGTACCATAAGTCAGTGGCTTAGGACGCTGAACTAATCCTTTTCCAAAACTCCGAGTCCCAATCACTACAGCTCTATCCAAATCTTGTAATGCTCCAGAAACAATTTCACTTGCAGATGCAGATTTACCATCAATAAGAACTGCTACCGGAATATCTAAATCTATTGGATCGCGCTGTGTATAGTAAGTTCTATTAAACTTCTCGACTTTGGATTTAGTGGTAACAACAAGTTGTTCTTTTGGTACAAAAATATTAACAATGTTTACCGCTTCATTTAGTAAGCCACCAGGATTTCCTCGTAAATCTAATACGATTTGCGTAGCGCCTAAATTCTTTAGTGAATTCAAAGCTTTAATCGTTTGTGAAGATGCCTTTTTATTAAACTTTCTTAGAACTATATATCCTGTGTTATCATTGATCATGGAGTAATGAGGTACAGCATCGATTTCTAAAGATTCGCGTACGACCTTAACAGTATTTGATTTGTTCTGACGTTTATAGGTGAGTTCTACTTCAGATCCAGCAGCACCTTGTAATAAATTCCCTGCATCATCTTTAAATCCTGAAATATCAACACCGTCAATAGCGATAATTTCGTCTCCAGCTTTTAGACCGGCTTTATCTGCAGCATAATCCTTGTATGGTTCAACAATTACCAATTTGTCTTTCATTATCCTAACGTTAGCGCCAATACCGGTAAAATCTCCAGCTTGGTTAATACGTGCGCTCTGCACATCTTGTTCGTTATAGAAACGTGTATAAGGGTCTAATTCTTCTAACATACTCTTTATAGCGACATCCATTAAATCTCCAGGATTCGTGTCATCGACATAATTCATGTTTAATTCCTTAAACATCGTTGTAAAGATTTCAATCTGTTTAGCAATCTCGAAAAAGTTAGAATTAAAAGCTGTAGTCGTTAAAAAAACAACCACAACTGCTATTGGTAATATTATTTTTCTACTCAGGAATTTTTTCATTTTCAGAAGTCTTTTTTATGAATTTCTCAAAGAGTTGCTTCATAGCAGTATTCATCTGAGAAAATGTTGTCATATCTTTACTAATGTACAAAATCATAAAAGCGTATGATGTTGTATTTGTGTTAAAGTAATGTGGCTTATTTAACCTATAAGCCTCACGTATTAGTCGTTTTATTCTATTTCTTATAACAGCAGTTTTGTGTAGTTTTTTACTTACTGAAACACCAGTCTTTAGGTTCACATCATCATCAAAGTCACTTTCAAGATAAACCAACCTTAAAGGAAACGCAGTCAGAGATTGTCCTTCAGAAAATAACTGCTCTATAAGCTTTTTGCTTTTTAGTTTATCTTTTTTTGAATACTTAAATATCATAAGTCGCACTAAGTGTATAAAAATAAAAAAAGACATCTAATCGATGTCTTTTCTTTAAAAAATAGGTGGAAAATTATTTCTTGTTATTTTCTCTATTAACATCTGCCATCATTTTTGAAGGGTCAATTTCTACTGATGAAATAGTTTTATTTGTCTCAAATGTATATGTTGGATATGCCCACGCCCAATCCTTCATTATCGTTGCAGATGTTGGTTTTTCACCACGCATCATTTGCAACGGTATGTAAAAATCTTCTGTAGTACCATCTGTATATGTAACTGATACATCTAACGGCATTGGCATTAGACCAATTCGTTCTAATTCAACTGTGCTACCGTTTATTGATTTAACACCATAATCAATAGTGTTAGTTGTCTGAGCAAAATCAATTAAATACCAATCTAACTCAAAGTTGGTAACTTTCTCTGCAGTACGAATAACATCCATAGGTTTTGGATGTTTGAAACTGAAGTCTTTAAAATACTTTTTAATCGTTTTTTTAAGATTATCCTCTCCAATTACATAACCTAACTGTGTGATAAAAACAGCGCCTTTGCTATAGGCAGAAACACCATAAGCTCGATTGTACTTATATCTGTCGGCATGTGTTGTTAGTGGTTGTTCAAATCCAGAATTAGCCAAACCAATATAACTTCTGTATGCGCCTTGATTAGGATTGTCACTTGGGCTTTCACGCAAAGCGTTTTCGGCTAAGTTAGAAATGTAAACAGTAAACCCTTCATCCATCCACTCATGCTTAGCCTCATTTGTAGCTAACAAAAATTGAAACCACGTATGCGCCAACTCATGAGCAGTAACACCTAATAAACTACCATAGCTTCGTTTACCAGTTATAAGAGTGCACATAGCATATTCCATTCCACCATCACCACCTTGAATTACAGAATACTGTTCATATGGATAGGTTCCAATATTTTCAGAGAAAAACGTCATTAATTTAGCAGTATCTGACTGGAGATCTTTCCAGAATTGTAGATTTTCCTCAGGTAAATCTTTTTTGTAATAAAAATTTAAAGTCGGGCCATTTCCTATTTCATACACATCATGTATATAATCAGGGTCAGCCGCCCAAGTAAAATCATGAACATCAGGCGCAAAAAACTTCATTGTTTTCTTATCACCTTTGATGACTGGATCTCCCTGAAGATATCCAGTACCACCAACAACGTATTTTTTGTCTATGGTTAAATTCACTTCAAAATTTCCCCATACACCGTGAAACTCTCGTCCAAGATATGGATCGGCATGCCAACCTTCATCATCATATTCTGCCATTTTTGGATACCATTGCGTCATAGATAACGCAACACCTTCCTTGTTATTTCTACCAGAGCGGCGAATCTGAACAGGTACTTGAGCATCCCAATTCATTTTAAAAGTTACTTTTTCACCAGGTTGTATAGCTTTATCAAGCTTAACTTCTAACACAGTTCCAACAGTCTCATAATTTAAAGAAACTCCGTTTTGAGTAAGAGAATTGACTTCAATAAAACCTATTTCATCAAGATTCAATTTACTTATGCGATCACCTACACGAGGATCAGGATCTGAAATTGAACGTGAGTGTACATCCATTTCACTTCCTGGCTGAAACGCATTAAAATATAGATGGTAATACACTCGGTTTAATACATCAGGAGAATTATTAGTGTAAACAAGCGTTTGATCGCCTTTATATTGATAGGTGTTAACATCCATATCAATAGTCATCTTATAATCCACATGTTGTTGCCAGTAACCTGATTGAGTCGTACTCGTAAAGGGTGTAGCTGGAACTGGTGGAGGTGGAGGCGGCACTTTTTGGGAGCTACCACAAGACATTGCCATAAGGGTAAAAACTGACATAATTCGGTTTCTTAAAATAAATCTCATCTAATTAAATTTTTTAAAGCAATCAATGAAGGGCTTACTTAATTTTTGACGCCATTATCAATGCATTATAAGCGTTAGCGATACGACCGCTTTTTGATAACTCAGAAAATGGCCTATTGTCTTTAGGGTTTCCACCAACAATCACTTGTATTTTTAATGGTAAACCACTATCCAGTATAACTTTCTTTACTTGTGCGGCAGATAGGTTTGGATGCTGCGAACGAATTAATGCAGCAAGACCAGCAACTGCAGGCGCAGCCATTGACGTACCTCCTTTTGTATCATACTCATTCTCAGGTGTTGTAGAATATACTTGTGCACCAGGAGCAAAAACATCTACATTTTGATCTCCATAATTTGAAAAGCCAGCCACCATTTTAGACCCATAAACTGGAGCTAAGGCTCCAACAGAGATATAGTTGTCAGCAATTTCTTGTCCATTAATATTATCTGCCGGGAAGTTTGGCTCTACATCAATATCCTTGCTGTCATTACCCGCAGCATGAACAATAAGAACATCTTTATCCGCTGCATACTTAATAGCGTCTCTTACCCATTGGCTATGTGGAGAAAATGATTTTCCAAAACTACCATTAATAACAGTCGCACCGTTATCTACAGCATATCTTATTGCTTTTGCTACGTCTTTATCGTACTCATCACCATTAGGAACAGCTCTAATAGACATAATTTCAACATTGTTCGCAACACCATTTGCACCTTTACCGTTGTTTCTTTCAGCAGCCACAATTCCAGCAACGTGCGTACCGTGGCTTTCTGATTTTTTTACATGCTTTACATTACCATTTCCGTATCCAGGCTTGTCATCAAAATCGTCTGGATTATCTCCTGTTGTTCTTCCAGAGAAATCAACATTAAAGTGATAGTTAAGGCGCTCTGTAAAGTATTCTACACCACCAGTAATTTCTTCAATAGCATCTTGTACAGATTCTAAACCAAAACCTTTCATTTGCTGCGCCATACTTTTGTACTGATTAAGTTGCTCGTCTTGAGTATTGAGCTCCAAAACTTGCTTCATGGTATAATTCTCAGTACCAAAATGTTTAGTAAAAGCGGCGTCAGCAGCCTTTAACTGCTGTAAAATTTGTTGGTATCTATTTTTGGTTCCAAGTGCTTGTTGCTTTTCTGACTCTAACAATGCATTTGCCTCTTGATATCTCGGATCTGAGGTGTTACCACTTTTTATAAGTCTTGTATATTCTAATTGTTCGTCATAAGCATCACCAAGGAAATTCCAACCATGGATATCATCAACATAACCGTTTTTATCATCGTCTTTAGCATTATTCGGGATTTCATC
Source organism: Winogradskyella sp. (assembly GCA_965659975.1). Taxonomy (GTDB): domain Bacteria; phylum Bacteroidota; class Bacteroidia; order Flavobacteriales; family Flavobacteriaceae; genus Winogradskyella. The sequence continues at coordinate 17,240 of CBFHYD010000012.1, forward strand.
TTTGTTGGTCCAGATAACTCCGTCTAAGTCTTCATGATCGATATCAATACCAGAATCGATGATAGCCACAATTGTTTTTTTACCTTTTCTGCCTTTAATAATCTCCGCATATGCGCGATCAACTCCCATTCCAGGAATGGTATCTCTTTCAAGGTCGAGGTGTCCCCAATTTTCTTTTTCCGATTTTGTGAGTTCTGCTTCTTTTAGAGGAGAAGTGTCAATTTTTTCAGTAGGTGTAGAAATTATTGCCGGTGTTGTTGAGCCACAACCAACTAAAAATGCCGCTGCTATTGTATAAGTTACTAAGGGTCTAAAATTGAATTTCATATTAAAAAATTTATATAATATCATTAATGTTTAAAGTTTCGTTGAGTCTCACTCCTTTTTCGGTGTGTTTTACTGTTATAATTGGATTATGTGCATCATGCTCTAAAAATAAATAATAATTATTATCAGCGGCCAGATTCAAAAAATATTCTTTTTCGTCTAACGTCAGTAAAGGCCTTGTATCATAGCCCATCACGAATGGAATAGGTAAGTGCCCTGCTGTTGGCAATAAATCTGCCATAAAACAAATAGTCTTGCCATTATAATTAATCATGGGAACCATTTGTTTATCTGTATGACCATTAGCGAAAAAGATATCAAAGCCCAATTCAGAGTTTTTCAAAATATGACCTTCGGATGGTAAAGAGGTGAACTTGAGTTGACCACTTTCCTCCATGGGATTTATATTTTCCTTTAAAAACGAAGCTTTTTCCCTTCTGTTTGGTTCAGTAGCCCAGGTCCAGTGATCCTTATTACTCCAAAAATCAGCATTTTTAAACGCTGGTTCGTAACCTGTTCGATTTTTATTCCACTGAACACTTCCGCCACAATGATCAAAGTGCAAATGTGTCATAAACACATCTGTGATATCATCGCGATGAAACCCATATTTTTTGAGTGATTTATCTATGGAGTCGTCGCCCCACAAGTGGTAATATCCGTAGAATTTCTCACTTTGTTTATTGCCCATTCCAGTATCGATAAGTATTATTCGATTACCATCTTCAATTAACAAGCATCGCGCAGCAATATCTATCATATTATTGGAGTCAGCAGGGTTTGTTCTTGTCCACAATGATTTTGGTACAACACCAAACATTGCACCTCCATCTAACTTAAAATTACCAGCTTCTATAGGATATAAACGCATAGGAAACGAAAATACTAAATATACAATACAATAGAGGTTGCCTTTTAGATATAATTAGTATTTTCGGCTAAAACAGTGGCAGATTGAAAAAACTTAACCGAAGCATAAACTTAACGTCGGCTATTGCAATTAGTATAGGTGGTATGCTAGGTAGTGGCATCTTCGTTCTTCCAGGTATTGCGGCCGCAAAAACAGGATCATCTATTTGGTTGGCCTATTTGTTAGCTGCAGTCTGTATTTTACCCGCAGTATTATCAAAAAGTGAACTTGCCACCGCAATGCCATCATCAGGTGGTACCTATGTATATATTGAAAGAACTTTTGGGCCAATTTTCGGAACAATTTCAGGCATTGGATTGTGGTTATCTTTATTATTAAAAAGCTCTTTTGCATTGGTTGGTTTCGGAGCCTACCTAACTGTTTTAACTCATATCGATGAAGGATTTACCAAATATGTAGCCTTACTTTTTCTGCTTGTTATATTGTTTCTGAACATCTTTGGGGTTAAGAAAGTGGGAAAAGTGCAAATCGTGATCGTCACCATAAGCCTACTCTGCTTAAGCACTATTTTGCTTTTTGGATTACCGAAAATAAATGAAGAATATTTAGAACCCGTATTCATAGATGGCAACATTGGTTTGATTTCTACTGTGGCTTTTGTATACATTTCCTATGCTGGTGTTACTAAAATAGCAGCCATAGCTGGAGAGATAAAAAATCCAAGCATCAACTTACCTCGCGCAATGATGTTGTCGTTGTTTATCATGTCTCTCATTTACGTTTCTGTAGCTTTTGTTTTAGTTGGGAATATTCCTCTTGAAGAGTTAGGAACAGATATTAAACCAATATATACGGTTTCAAATTTATTGGGAGGGACATATGTGGGCTATGCCGCTGCATTTGTAGGAGTAATAACACTTGTTTCAATGGCAAATTCTGGTGTGTTGGCGGCGTCAAGATTTCCTTTTGCCATGGCTATTGATGAGCTTTTACCAAAGTTCATGTCAAAGATTCACTCAAAATATCTTACACCGATAACAACCATAATCATGACCTGTTTGGTTATGGTGATGGTAATTTTATTTCTGGATGTTGAAAAAATAGCTAAGTTGGCCAGTGCGTTTATGGTAATGATGTTTATATCTGTAAACGCTTGTGTAATTATTTTAAGAGAAACAGCAACACAATGGTACAATCCGCCATATAAGTCTCCTTTTTATCCTGTTATTCAACTTTTTGGAATTGTTAGCGGCATAATTTTACTGGTCTTATTAGGTTTTATGCCGTTGTTGGCCATTTTGTCTATTGCGGTTCTTGGTTTTATAATTTATCTAAGGTTTGGTAAACGAACCGAGAGAAAGGGTGTTTTAAGAAAGTACGGATATAGACGCGCACTATACTTGCTTTACAAAAAGAAAGGTAAAGACCAAGAGAACTTTAACCCAGATATTGTTATTGATCATGATTTTTTAGATGGCGAAATTTTAGATGACGCTGGCGTTGTGGTCCCATTGTTGGGTAATGAAATATCTCCCGAAATGCTTGTTGAGATAGGTGCGGCATTAAACACAAAAGAAAAACTACAGGTTGCTAATATTGTTGAGGTGCCTAATCAGACGTTTTTAGAGGCTGTTGTCGATGACAACCCTAAGGTAACAGCCTTAGCGAGACGATTTTCAAGACTTGCAAAATCAAACCAAATAAATATAGATTTTGAATCCATCGTTACACATAACATTTCTAACACTATATCTGAGCTAAGCGACCAAACACATTGTGATTGGTTGGTGTTTAGTTGGAACGGTAGGGCAAGAACTGGAATTTTGGTAAATAACCCGATAGGTTGGTTAATGACCAATATAAACTCAAATTTCGCTTTATTTAAAGACAATGGCGTTCGTTATATAGGAAAGGTTTTAATTGCTTTACGACCAGGCAGAAACGAAAAAAAGTTCATTGATGTTGCGGACAGGGTAAGTCAATTTTATGGTGCATCATTTTCTCTTCTTCGCGTTGTGCCAGAGGACATATCAGTAGATAGGCATAATGAGATAGAAAAAACATCTAAAAAGCTCATTAGTAATTCGGTAGCAGAATCTAATCTTGTAGTTGTGAAATCTAACAATGCTATTGAAACGATTTCAAAGGCCTCAGCATCGTATGACTTACTAATTGTTGGGACGCCTCAGAAGGATAGTTGGGTAAATGTACTATTTGGAACGGGCAAAGATAAATTTACAGAAAAATCTGCTTGTTCTGTATTACGACTGACAGTTAAGAACGCCTGATTTTATTATTTTCTTTCTTAACTTTACTTAATCAAAACCACATTTTATGTTAGAGCTAGCGGGTATTATAATCTTGGGAATTTTAGCGCAATGGGTAGCGTGGCGTTTTAAAATTCCGGCAATTTTACCTTTAATACTTATTGGACTTTTAGTTGGACCAATTGCCGCAGAGTTTCTATCCGAAGACGGGACAAAATGGATTGAGCCGATTTGGAACGGAAAAAGAGGGCTTTTTCCTGGCGAAGGCTTATATTATTTTGTGTCACTTGCTATTAGTATAATTCTTTTTGAAGGTGGACTCACCTTGAGACGTAACGAAATAAAAAATGTTGGACCAGTAATAACAAAACTCATTACTGTTGGTGCTGTCATAACTTTTTTTGGTGCCGGAATCGCTGCAAGATTTTTATTTGGATTAAGCTGGGAATTGAGCTTTTTGTTTTCAGGCTTGATTATAGTCACAGGCCCAACAGTTATTACACCAATACTTAGAAACATTCCATTAAAAAAAGATGTTTCTGCTGTTTTAAAATGGGAAGGAATTCTCATCGATCCAATTGGCGCCCTAGTGGCCGTTCTTGTTTTTGAATTTATAAGCGTAGAAGGAGATAGCGGTTTTACCGAGACGGCCTTAATGGAGTTTGGAAAGATTGTCCTATTTGGAACCACCTTTGGTTTCACTTTTGCACACGCCTTAGCATTTGCGATAAACAAAAAACTTATTCCGCACTATTTGCTGAATGTAGTGTCACTTTCGGTGGTGCTATTAGTTTTTGTTGAGTCCGAAATATTTGCTCATGAGTCTGGCCTATTAGCTGTAGTCGTAATGGGTATGGTCCTAGGAAACAGTAAACTGGAAAATTTAAAGGAACTTCTGTATTTCAAAGAATCATTAAGTGTATTATTGATTTCAATTTTGTTCATTTTGCTGGCGGCAAATATCAATATTGAGGATTTATACTTACTCTACAATTGGGAAACAGTGGTTTTGTTTTTAATCGTAGTTTTAATTGTAAGACCACTTGCTGTTTTTGTTAGTACTAATAAGTCAACCTTAAAGTTTAATGAGCGACTATTTATAAGTTGGGTTGGACCACGCGGAATTGTGGCTGCAGGAATTGCTTCATTATTTGGAAGTAAATTGATAAAGCAAGGTGTTGAAGGCGCAGAATATATAACGCCGTTGGTGTTTATGATTGTTTTAGGAACTGTTTTACTAAATGCAACTACAGCGCGCCTATTCTCAAAAATTGTTGGCGTGTTTTTAACGAAATCAGACGGTATTTTAATTGTTGGCGCCTCAAAGGTTTCCAGAATCCTTGGAAATTATCTAAACGATAGTGGTAGAAATGTGGTACTTATAGACAGTAATAAATCAAATATTGGACAGGCCAAGAAAATGGGGCTTGAGGCTATTAATACTGATATTTATTCAAATTCTTTATTAGACAATATAGAGTTAAGTGATGTTGGTTATTTAATGGCCTTAACTGGTAGTCCTAGTATTAATAGATATGCCATACGAAAATTTGGGCAACAGTTTGGTGAAAATGGTTCTTTTAGGCTGGTTTCAAAAGAAGAAATGAAAGACGAAAACAATAATCCAAAAGAAGGCTTGTTTTCCCACACAGACGACTATGAAACGCTAAGTAAAGTTGCAAAATCCTATCCTAACATCCATGAGATTGAACTAAAGGATGCACAACATTATTTAGATTTAATTAAGTACACCAATAGTGACAAGGACACGATTCCATTATTTATCAAAAACACTGAAGGAGATCTTCAAATAATATCATCTTATAATGATGAGGTCGAAGATCTACAAGACGGTTATTCATTGGTCTATTTTGGTAAGTACATTGAAGAATGATATAAAAAAGCCCCTGAAAAAGGGCTTTTTTATTTATGTGCTTATGCTTTTGGCATTTCAAAGTCTTCCATGAATTTTGTGGTATAATTACCCGCAATATAATCTGGGTGATCCATTAACGCACGGTGAAATGGTATTGTTGTTTTAATGCCTTCAATAACAAATTCATCTAAAGCTCTTTTCATTTTATTAATAGCTTCCTCACGAGTCTGCGCTGTTGTAATTAACTTCGCAATCATTGAATCATAATTTGGCGGAATACTATAGCCAGCATAAACATGCGTGTCTAAACGAACACCGTGCCCACCAGGCGCATGTAGAACCTTGATTTTCCCAGGAGAAGGTCTAAAATCATTATAAGGGTCTTCCGCGTTGATACGACATTCGATTGAATGTAATTTCGGCTCATAGTTTTTACCAGAGATTTTCACTCCAGCAGCTACTAAAATTTGCTCACGTATAAGATCAAAATCAATCACTTGCTCCGTAATTGGGTGTTCTACCTGAATACGCGTATTCATCTCCATAAAATAGAAATTACGGTGTTTGTCAACCAAGAACTCTACTGTTCCTGCGCCTTCGTACCCAATAAATTCAGCGGCTTTAACAGCCGCTTTACCCATTTTATTACGAAGCGCGTCTGTCATAAATGGAGATGGCACTTCTTCGGTCAGTTTTTGGTGACGTCGTTGTACAGAACAATCGCGCTCAGATAGGTGACAGGCTTTTCCTGATGAATCTCCTACGACTTGTATTTCGATATGGCGAGGCTCTTCAATAAGCTTTTCCATATACATATCGTCGTTTCCAAATGCTGCCTTAGACTCTTGTCGAGCTGAATCCCATGCGGGTTTAAGGTCTTCTGGCTTCCAAACAGCACGCATACCTTTTCCACCACCACCAGCAGTAGCTTTCAGCATAACCGGATATCCAACCTCAACAGCTAATTTCTCGCATTCGTCAAAATCGGCAATTATACCATCACTTCCAGGGACACAAGGAACACCAGCAGCTTTCATCGTAGCTTTAGCGGTAGCTTTATCTCCCATTTTGGAGATCATCTCCTCAGAGGCACCGATAAATTTAATACCATGCTCTTCGCAGATTTTAGAAAACTTAGCATTCTCCGATAAAAACCCATATCCAGGGTGAATTGCGTCGGCATTTGTAATTTCCGCTGCCGCAATAATATTTGACATTTTGAGATAAGATTCTGTACTCGGTGCTGGACCTATACAAACAGCTTCGTCAGCAAACTTTACTGGTAAACTATCCGCATCTGCCGTAGAATAAACAGCAACAGTTTTAATTCCCATCTCCTTGCAGGTTCTAATAACGCGTAGCGCTATTTCACCTCTATTTGCAACTAATATTTTTTTGAACATAACATTTCTCTTTAAAACTCAATTTCTTAATTCCAAGATCAAACGATTTGGATTAAAAAAAGTGTAGAATGATTATTTAATTGTTATGAAGGATCTACTAAAAATAGTGGTTGATCGAATTCTACAGGTGAAGAATCATCAACTAAAACTTTTACAATTTTCCCTGAGACTTCAGATTCTATTTCATTAAAAAGTTTCATCGCCTCAATAACACATAATACATCACCTTCCTTTACATCTGTTCCAACTTCTATAAAGACAGGTTTGTCAGGAGAAGGTTTACGATAGAAAGTTCCTATTATAGGAGATTTGATAGTTATATATTTTGAGTCGTCAGAGCCAGATGACCCTGTAGCTTCCGGAGTTGGCGCTGCAGCTGGAGGAGCGGCAACAGGTGCTGGAGCTTGTTGTACAACAGGCGCAGATTGCACAGGCATTTGCTGTACAATTGTCGATTCTTCTGATCCAGTTTTAATGGTAATTTTAACATCATCCATTTCTAACTTTACTTCGCTTGCACCAGATTTAGCAACAAACTTTATCAAGTTTTGAATTTCTTTTAAATCCATATTTTTCAGTTGTTATAATTAGTTAGTTTTAATTTGAGTTATAGGCCCATTTAAAGTAAATCGAGCCCCAAGTAAATCCGCCGCCAAAGGCTGCAAATATTATCGTATCACCTTTTTTAAGTTGTGATTCGTAGTCAACCAATAATAGGGGTAGAGTTGCTGATGTCGTGTTACCATATTTTTCAATATTCATCATCACTTTATCTTCTTCTAAATTTATACGATTGGCCGTAGCGTCTATAATTCTTTTATTTGCTTGATGCGCTGCCAACCAATTCACATCGTTATTGGTTAAGTTATTTCGTTTTAGAATGCGTTCTGCAACATCTGCCATATTAAAAACCGCGTTTTTAAACACAGTTCTACCATCTTGAAACACATAGTGTTCTGCTTTGTCAAATGTTTCAGCTGTAATTGGATAGGAAGACCCACCGTATTGAGCTCTCAGAAACTCACGGCCTTCACCGTTACTTCTTAATAATTCATCTTGTAGACCAAGGCCTTCTTCATTAGGCTCAAACAATACTGCTCCTGCGCCATCACCGAAAATAATACATGTAGCACGATCTTCATAGTTTATAAATGAAGAGTTTTTATCTGCACCAATAAGTAGTATTTTTTTGTAGCGACCAGACTCTATATATGCTGCAGCAGTAGACATCCCGAACAGGAAACTTGAGCACGCTGCCTCTAAGTCATAAGAAAAAGCGTTAACTGCTCCAATCTGTGTAGCGGTATAAGCTGCAGTTGATGCGACCTTCATATCTGGAGTTGCGGTAGAGACAATAACTAGGTCTATTTCTTTTGGATCAAGACCTGATTTTTCAATTAGGTTTTCAGCTGCTTTTATTGCTAAAAAAGAAGAGCCCTTACCTTTTTCTTTTAGAATTCGGCGCTCTTTTATACCAGTTCTTGTTGTAATCCATTCGTCGTTAGTATCTACCATTGTTTCTAATATCTGGTTAGATAAAACGTAATCTGGCAAATAGCCTCCAACAGCTGTAATGGCCGCAGTGATTTTACTCATATTAGAGATTAAAAGGGATTAAAAATATTGAAAATTGATTAAAATCTATCCAATTTTGACCATTTTTCAGCCTTTTTTCGCAAATAATTATGCAAATAAAGCAGTTTTTGATGGAATTATGGCACCAAACAAAAAAAAACGCCCAAACTTGGGCGTTTTATTGTATGCGCGCACAATACTTATGCTAAATTTTCTTCTTGCTCTGAATTGTCGATAAGAACCTGTCCACGGTAATATAATTTACCTTCGTGCCAGTGCGCTCTGTGATATAAGTGTGGCTCACCTGTAGTTGGGCAAGTTGCTATTTGAGGAGCAGTTGCTTTGTAATGCGTTCTTCTCTTATCTCTTCTTGTTCTTGATATTTTTCGTTTTGGATGTGCCATCTTTAAATGTTATTTATCCGTTAATAGTTTTTTTAATGTATCCCAACGAGGATCTGTTTCCTCAGTGTTTTTGTCTTCAGTTTTTTCTTTTGGACTGAGCTCTTTCAATTTTTTTAATATGTCAGAGTCTAAGGAACCATCTTCAATGCCAGGATGGACTTTTTTGATTGGCACTGCTAACACAATTAATTCATATATATATTGTGCAACATTAATTTGGTACTCACCATGAGGAATAATTAGAATTTCTTCATTATCATCATTATAGCTTTCACCAAATTTAACCACCAATTTAAAAGTGTCTTCGATGCGTTGGTCGTAAGGCTCGTTAGTAATATCACAATTGACATTTACAGAACCACTAACTTCGAAGGCTAACTCTAAAAGTGTCGTCTTTTTTTCAAAAAGAAGATTAACCTTCAGATTAGCGTCGTTAAACTCTTCGTATTCAAAATCTTTAAAGAACGTGTTGTCTATCTCATAATCAAAATGATGTTTTCCAACTTTTAACCCTACAAACTGAATCGTGTAAGCTTTCAACTCTCTCATTACCACATACATTTTGAGCGTGCAAATATAATACTTTTTCTGACATAGATGTTTAGATATCAACAAAAAGTGTTAATATCTACCGTGTGTTTATACGAGAAACTTTTTTGAGTGGGTTTTTGGAGTAAATTAAATAGTCTCTACGTCTTCTGTAAATCTCTATGGCCGAAAAAACCGCATGCTTAAAAGAGCTATTATCCGCTTTTCTTTTACCTGCAATTTCGTAGGCGGTTCCATGATCTGGTGATGTTCTTATTTTATTGAGACCAGCCGTATAATTGACACCAGAACCAAATGTTATGGTTTTAAAAGGAATTAAGCCTTGATCATGATAAGAAGCAATTATAGCATCAAAATTTTGATAGCTGTTTGATCCGAAAAAACTATCTGCCGAGTACGGCCCATAGACCAATGTTTTTTCTTCTCTCAGTTTCTCTAATGCGGGCTTTAAAATAGTATCATCTTCATTGCCTATTACACCATTGTCACCAGCATGAGGATTAATAGCTAAAACTGCGATTTTGGGTTTAGAAATTGCGAAGTCTTGCTTTAACGAGGTTGAAACCGTAGCTATTTTTTGCCTTACGAGTTCTTCGTTAATTTGATTAGGAACTTCCTTAACAGGAACATGATCTGTCAGTAAACCAACACGTAGGTTTTCTGAAATCATGAACATCAAGCTATTACCTTCAAGCTGCTGCTCTAAATAATTGGTATGCCCAGGGAAGTTAAAACGTTCTGATTGGACATTACTTTTATTAATTGGTGCAGTAACTAATACATCTATATTGTCGCTTTTCAATGCAGAAACTGCTGATTCTAAAGATTTAATAGCATAATCACCAATCGTTTTATCTTCAACTCCAAATTGAATGTTCACATTTTCCTTCCAAACATTAAAAACATTGATCTTGCCGTGTTGGATTTTATCTAAAGACGAAATTTCATAGAAACTGATTTTACTTTGAAATTGCTTTCTTAAGAAATTCATCAGTTTTGCATTGCAGAATATTATTGGCGTACATAGCTCTAAAGACCTTTCGTCTTCAAACGTTTTAATTATAATTTCAGGCCCTATTCCATTAAGATCTCCTACAGAGACACCAACTTTTATCTTTTCCTCTTTTTTCACAATTTTTAATATTGAAATATAAAACGGACATGGTTTTTGTCCGTAACTTTGCAAACACAAATTTAAATAATAAAAAGAGAACGATGTTTACTGGAATTATTGAGGATTTAGGAGTTGTAAAACAACTTACTGCAGAAAAGGAAAACTTACATATTACAATAGAAAGTAATATCACTGATGAACTAAAGATTGATCAAAGTGTCGCGCACAACGGTGTTTGTTTGACAGTTGTTTCTCTTGACAATTCCGACTATGTGGTAACTGCAATTAAAGAAACCCTTGATAAGTCCAACATTGGAAATCTCAAAGTTGGAGATATAGTAAACCTTGAACGCGCCATGAAACTTGGCGACCGTTTAGATGGGCATATTGTACAAGGGCACGTAGATCAAACTGCTATTTGCGATTCTGTTATAGAAGAAGATGGCAGCTGGGTCTATACTTTTAACTACGATTCTGCTTTAAAAAATATTACTATTGAAAAAGGTTCAATTACGGTTAATGGTGTGAGTCTTACGGTTGTCAATTCAAAATTAAACGCCTTTTCTGTGGCTATAATACCTTACACTCACGAGCACACCACATTTAAAAACCTAAAAAAAGGGGATGAAGTTAATCTTGAATTTGATGTAATTGGAAAATATGTAAAACGCTTAACTGAATTAAGCGCCTAATTTGTTCTGCTGTTTTCTGAGAATAAACACTCCAAAAATTAAAGCCGCTACAAAAGCGAACATAATATAAGTATCTATAGAAAACCCTGGTGGTGGAGGCGGACCACCGCCGCATGGAGGTGTGTCAGAACAACACGGAGGTGGAGAAGGCAGACTACATGGACCTTGCACAAGTAGAGTTAAGTTAAAAATTATAGAGGCAATCTTCATATTAATATAAAAGACTAACGCAAAATTATAAAAAAAGTATGTCAGCAAAATATAATTGCATTAAACACACGCTTTAAAGTGCAAAAAAAACCGATAAAGTGATGTGATTTTAACTGATTAGCTCTTTTTGTAATATAATTCCTGCGTTTTTGTTTTCGGCTACGACTTTGTTAAAATTATACTTTTAGGTAAGTCTAATTAACCTTGAACAAAAAATTTATTAAATTCGAGAGCGCTTCAGATGTTAATATATAAAATGACGCATTTGTTTTGGTTTTGAGTGGCTACAAAAACAAAAAAGACTTTAGTTTAATTCTAAAGTCTTTTTAAAAAATCTGTGGTCCCACCTGGACTTGAACCAATTAGATAAATAACTGATTATCAGAGCATTAAAGTATTACATGGAACTCATAGAGTTCCATAACTAAGTAAATTTGGAACTCACCCCCACTTTTTGGGAAAAAAGAAACCCTCAACTATCTGATTTTAAGGTAGTTAAGGGTTATTGGTGGTGGTCCCACCTGGGCTCGAACCAGGGACTTTCTGATTATGAGTCAGATACTCTAACCAACTGAGTTATAGGACCGATTGACATTTACGGTACGAACCAAAGATTATATTGATAAAAAACATCATTTGCTGGCAAATTTGTATAATCATTAAATTTTGGCACTTTTAACATTGCAATGAACGTAAGGCAAATATAAATAGTTTTACTGTAACCTCTAACAGGGTTACAACCTATTTTAGACTATTTGTCTTTGGTCGTTTTTTGGTCGCTATATTCCATCCATCACCTTCTCATCTCTTGTATAAATAGCTATAAATAAAAGTTATTCCGCCCAAACAGCTCTTTCCACTGTAAGCTACTTTAGTTAGAGCAATGGCAATAGAGTCCTCGTATTCCCTTTTTGTTGCTCTACACTATTATTGATATTGCGATAAAAATCACCGCTTTATTAAACAAAAAATTAATCTAGAAAGATGTTTGTTTTGAATCAAGAAATTGATTCGCCTCAACTTCTTTAAATATCTTTGTGATACGATCTATTAGGAATGCCCAAAAATATTCTTAAATCTCCACCCAATTGTCTAAGGAAAAAAAGATCCCCGTAATTTAATCTTTGCTGGTGTTATGCTCTAAGGTGTTAGATATTAAAGTTATTTCATTCGCAGGAATTCCAGCACGATCAGCATGTTCTTTTATAATGTCTTCAGATTCTGCATTATAAACACAAAAAACATTGTTCCCAGCAATATAACTGTGCTCTTGTTCAATTTTATTTCCTTCATTCCTCATCGCTATCAATACGGATTCAGACCCTTGTCCAATTGCATCAAGTTTTTCACCTGGTATTTGAGACGCGCCCTCAATTTCTCTTTTGATTAAATACTTATTCATTTTAACTGATTTATGATTAACAATATCTTACTAATATAGAAAAACGCTACAACATATTAACACCGTGATTTCATCTTAAATTTACAACCCCTTCTAAAGCAAGCTTAATAGCCCCCAGTTTAATTACCTATGAATCAGAGATAAAAAACCCTCCAAATAGGAGGGTTGATGAGGTTTGAAAACGATTAATAGGAAAACCCTAAAGAGTCTTGGGCTTTGGCTCGTTTATAGACATTAATTTTTTTGATTTTTCCATTGACAAACTGAACATCATGGACATTATGTTCAAAAATAGCATTCCCGTTTTCATCAATATCGGAATAATCATTCCCAGTGGTTAACCATTGTTCCATTTCACCGTCTTTGTTTTTTGCGGCATTAGCAATCATCCACTTTACTTCCCATTTTGGGTTGGCGGTTTTAAACCAATTATCCATAATTTCTATATGCGCTTTACTGCCTTTAACCACACTTCCATCAGCGGTATAACCAACCCAGTCCTCAGCATTGATTGCAGCAATTTTAGCGATATCTTTTTCATTGTGTGCTTGAATATAGTCCAACCATATTTGTTGGTTGTCTGTTTCTCCAACAGTTAGCGAGCTCATAACTTCCATCCCGTCCATTTGTGCTGAACCAATGACAACAGGGGTCGAATCCATTTTTTTCTGTTCGACATCAACACAGGAAGTCATTAATAGGGGTAATACAAAAGCAAAAAGTTGTTTTTTCATTTTTATTGATTTATAGTTTATGTAAAGAAATATACAAAGATTTTCTGAACATAATATCGTGGATCAGCAGACACCTAATGACTAAAGAGCTCTTTTAGGACAACTTAATCCACACAAGAAGTTTATAAGCTCCGTCCAATATTCAACGCTAAGCGAAAAGTGTTTGCATCAAAAACCGGACTTCTTTTTAAAAAAAAGAGGCTTTCTCTGTAAAGTTTTATACATTGTTTTGATAAAACCCAAGACAGCTATTCACCAATGACCACCGCCAAGCATCCAATAAAAGCACTCCTAAAACCACTTGTTGTGGTCCTATGCCTTTTTCTCTATGGAAAAGGAGCTTCACAAGAACAAACGGGAGCACGCGCCCAATGGTTTGTAGATGCCCGCTATGGAATGTTTATTCATTGGGGGGTCTATTCCGGAGCAGAAGGCTTTTGGAAAGGAGAAAAATTACGGAATGATAACGACTATGCCGAATGGATTCAATACCGGAACCGTATTGACAAAAAAGACTATTTGGGTTTATTGAATCGTTTTGATTGGGAAAGTATCGACCCCGAAGAATGGGTGCTCTTGGCCAAAGCTGGGGGGATGAAATACATCACCATAACCGCCAAACATCACGACGGCTTTGCGTTATGGAACAGTGCCGCAAGCGATTATAACATCTATAATTACAGCAAACCCAAACGGGACATCATTAAGGAGTTAGCAGCTGCTTGTAAAAAACACGGACTACAATTGGGGCTTTACTATTCCCATTGGATTGACTGGGAACATCCAGACGCTTGGGATCACACCAAAGAATTGACTGGTCTTGACCCTAAAAAATACAACCGCTATTGGCAAGAAAAAGTCCTCCCTCAAATGAAGGAGCTTTTAACGCAATACGGTGATATTGGGATGATTTGGTTTGACATGTGGATCCATCATTCTAAAACAGTAGTCACTAAGGAACAACTCTTTCAACTCAAAAACCTCATCCGTAAATACCAACCCAATTGCTTAATCAATTCCCGTTTGGGACTCTCCATTGAAGAAGATCAAGATATTGACTTTAGAACTTTGGGCGACAATGAACTCGGGGAGGAAAAACGAGACTACCCATGGCAAACCCCTGCCACTGTGGCCCATTCTTGGGGATTTCACGCTGGAGACAGCCAGTGGAAATCCACCACAACACTACTTAAATCCCTTATAGGAAACGTTAGCAGAAATGGAAACTTTATGCTCAATATTGGGCCTCGAGCAAACGGAGCTGTCCCCTTTGAAATTGAATCACGACTTAACACTATTGGAATATGGCTAAAAACAAACGGTACAGCCCTCTATAAAAGTCGTGCCTTTGATCTACCTTCTGCACTTCACGATTGGGGTACAATTACTTATAAAGAAGAAAAGCCCCAAAACATAAAAGTATTCCTACATGTTTTTAATTGGCCCTTAAAACAAGAAATCAAAGTAACAGGGATTACCACTGCCCCAAAAAAAATCTATGCTTTAGCTGACCCTCATTCAAAGCCCCTGCCGTTTGTGCATCATCAAGCGGTGACTTCCATTGGACTTGACAAGGTGGTTCGCAACCCCTACATCACTGTGCTTGTAATGGAATTTGACCAAAAACCCCAAACGCTCAATGGACTAGTCGCTGAAAATAGTTGGGGTGGATATGCCTTTAACTTTAATAATGTTTTCACTGCGAAAGACAACGGACTCCAAAAAGAGAAAGAGCGAAGTGGAACGATCCCTGCGCACCTTTTAGTTCATGAACAGCAAACCTTCCTTTGGAAAGTTAATATCGATCGCCCTGGGCGTTATTCATTTGACACCTCTTATAGCTTACAAAATTCGCAACCTTCGGGGACAATCACCCTAAAGACCAATCAGAAAAGTTGGACACAGCCATTAAACCCGACAGGAAAAACCGTTGGGGAACCACTTCAAAACTGGGTGGTTGAAAATTTTAATGCTGTACATATAGCAGAAGTTTCCTTTGAAAAGGCTGGAGTTTATGAAGTCGAACTTCAGCTTAATCCATCCAAGGACGCTCCCTTGCAATGGCAATGGTTATGGCTGCAACCCATCAAAAATTAAGGTTTACTGTGCCAATACGCTAGGCCAAGAAACACCAGCTGAAAAGGCAGTCGAATTATTGCAGCTGTTTTGGAAATGTCTAACGCCACTTGAGCCTCCGTATTAAAAGCCAAAAAAATGTTGGCTGGAAAAACAGCGATTAATAAAAGAATAAGCCCCCAAGCCGCCCATTTTCGATATGAGGTCAACAGTCCCAAACCCAATAGTATCTCAAAAAAACCACTGATGTAGACCAATGCCAATGGCCATTTTAAATAAGAAGGCACAATAGCCACGAAAAAGTCCGTTTGAGTAAAATGGGTAATTCCCACCCCCATATAGGCCAGAGCCATTAAATAAATAGACACTTTTTTTAGCTTGGTTGTTTTTACAGTCATCCTCAACAGTTGCTTTTGAGTTAAAATTAAACAATCCATATTTAATGCAAACGTCTTAACTCTTTTGGTCTGAAACTCTAAGGAGTCCCTTTCGTTTTTGTTATTATCTTTGTAAAAAAAGCGTGAAAAAAAAGAAGCCAGATGCTGTTGTGTGGGACGAAGAACAAGAACGTTTTGTCGCCAATATTTTACCTTATGCTACTTCTCTAAGTGGTCCAATTATAGATGTTCCTAATATTGACGCTTTTAAACAAAAAGGGGTTTCCAAAGCTTCTAAACTTCTTCAAGCCGAGTGGAATGAACTACAAGAAAAAATAAAAGCATTTGCCACCCAAGCTCAGCAAACGCAAAAAGTATATCAAGCAGAATTTAAATTTGAACCCATTGTTGGTGAAACATACTTTCTATACAAAGGCGGGGAAAAAGACTTTTTGTCCATCATCCCACCTACCCAATGGAAAAAAGAATTCATCGGGGCTTTTAAACTAAGTTCTGAATTTACATGGGAGGCTGTGGAGATATAAGTCCTTTCGTATCACTACTCCAAAAAAAGATACTTTTAAAATACATCACCCCATAAGATTAGAAACAAGAGGGGCATTTGGTAATTAAAGCCTATTTAATGTTTATTTTTGCCCTATGGAGTACAAAGAGAGTCCAAGACAACAAAAAATAAATAAAGTCATTCAACAAGAGTTGGCAGAAATGCTTCAAGGAAGTATCCGAAGTCATGGTGTTGCCAACTTGATGATCTCGGTAACAAAAGTTCAAGTTACCGCCGACCTGTCGATCGCCAAAATATATTTGAGTATTTTTCCTTCCGAACAGTCAGAAAACTATCTTAACAACATTCGGGAAAACACAACTCAAATTCGTCATGACCTTTCACAGCGCATGAAAAACCAATTAAGAAGAGTTCCAAACCTCCATTTTTATATTGATGACTCCTTAGATTATATCGACAAAATCGATGTTGCCCTTAAGGCGGAAAACAATCCCATTAAAGAGCGCGAAAGCTTGACCAAAAGACAAAAAAAATAAAGTGTGAAGTTTGCTTTTAAAATAGCACAGCGTTACTTTTTTTCAAAAAGTCAACAAACAGTAATCAACCGTATCAATACCTTAGCCCTAGTTTTAGTTATTGTTTCTACCTCCGCTCTATTTGTCGTACTTAGTGCATTTGACGGCCTTAAAGACTTTAGTTTGTCCTCGACGACTTCTTTTGATCCAGATTTTATTATCCTTCCTGAAAAAGGAAAATACATCACAGCAGACCCGAATACACTTAATAAAATCCAGGACCTTAAAAACATCGTTGCACTTGCTCCTGAAATAGAGGAAAAAGTGTTTTTATCTTTTAAAGAGAAAAGCTTGGTTGCCTACATAAAGGGCATTGATCCAAACTACAGGAACGTGGTCCCCCTTGACAGTTTATTGTTTTTAGGAGATTGGATTGATTTTAACAAACCACAAGTTGTTGCCGGCTTTGGAATCGCCAACCAATTAGGTCTGGGTATTTACGATTATTCTACCTTTTTAAACCTAAGTGTACCCAAAAAAAATAGTGGTGCAGTTCTCTCTCAAGAACGTTTTTCATCGCTACCCTCCTATGTGGTGGGTCTCTTTCAGGTTGCTGAAGAGGTTGATCACAAGTTTGTTTTTGCTCCTATGAGTTTTGCTCAAAACTTATTGGAATTGGAGGAGCATGACTATACGGGCATTGTCCTCAAAGTAAAGGAGGGAACAACCAAAGAATCATTGCTCCAAGCAATACAACCCCATTTAGAAGTACCCATTCAAATTCTTTCGCGAAGAGAGCGGAATGCTGCCTTACACAGAATGCTTAATGTGGAAAACTTAGCCACTTACTTTATTTTTACCCTTGTTATGATCATTGCGCTTTTTAATGTTGTTGGCTCCTTAATCATGATGATTTTAGACAAACAGGCTCAAATGAAAATACTCGTAGCGATGGGGTGTACCCCTAAAACAATTCAACATATTTTTTTCCTTATTGGTTTGTTGATTTGTGGGGTGGGAGGTTTCGTTGGTTTGACTTTAGGAAGTCTTGTAGTAATCATTCAATCCTATACCCCTTTTATCTATGTCCCCGGAACAAGCTTGCCTAATCCCGTTGACTTTAACTTCCAAAACTTACTGCTTGTTTTTGTTACATTAATGCTGCTCAGTATGATAAGTGCTGCTTGGGCCACTCGAGGCGTACACAAAAAAGCAACGCTTTATACCGTAAATTCATGATGTCGCATCGTTGCTAAAACCTCATCAAAGACGGCAAAGACATCCGCGGAATCATCGGAAGTAACCATCCGTGTTCGTAAAGGCTTAAAATTAGGAATTCCTTTAAAGTAATTCGTATAATGACGTCGGGTTTCCAAAACTCCCAACGTTTCTCCCTTCCAAGCAATGGCCATTTCCAAATGACGACGAGCTGCGTCAACCCGTTCTTCCATGCCTGGAGGTGGCAAATGTTCTCCTGTATTTAAATAGTGTTTTACCGCATTAAAAAACCATGGGTTTCCAATACTCGAACGTCCAATCATCGCCCCATCCAAACCATAATCATCCCGCATCATTTTTGCCCGTTCAGGTGTGTTAACATCGCCATTCCCAAAAACAGGAATGTGCATTCTTGGATTGTTTTTTACAGCTGCTATTGGCTTCCAATCAGCATCACCCTTATACATTTGAGCACGGGTTCTTCCGTGAATGGAAATTGCAGCAACGCCAACATCTTGAAGGCGTTCGGCCACTTCAACAATTTTGATAGAATCATGATCCCAACCCAAACGTGTTTTTACGGTCACTGGAAGAGACGTGTGCTTTACCATCGCTTCCGAAAGCTTAACCATCAACGGAATATCCTTCAAAATTCCAGCACCAGCCCCTTTACAAACGACTTTTTTTACTGGACAACCAAAGTTAATATCGATAATATCGGGTTTGGAGGCTTCAACAATCTCAACGGAACGCAACATGGAATCCAAGTTCGCTCCAAAAATTTGTATCCCTACTGGACGTTCTTTTTCATAAATGTCTAGTTTTTGAACACTTTTTGCAGCGTCCCGAATTAATCCTTCACTGGAAATAAATTCAGTATAAACCACATCCGCTCCATTTTCTTTACACAAAGCGCGAAAAGGAGGATCACTTACATCTTCCATCGGCGCAAGAAGTAAGGGAAAATTACCCACCGAAATGTTACCAATATAGACCATTTTCGCAGCAAAGATACATCTTTGTTCGACGACTCCACTTTTTTAATAGGTCCTCTTTAACCTCTAATTGGCTGATCGCGCTTATTCAACTTCTAAAAATACGATCAAAACATCAGAAAATTTTTAAAACAAAGGCGAGGAAAAACAACTGCAAACATCAAAGTAATTATCTTTGCAACTATTGAATGAAGGACGACGTATGAAAAATATTCGCAATTTTTGTATCATCGCACACATCGACCATGGTAAAAGTACTTTGGCCGACCGCTTGCTTGATGCTACTGGAGCTGTTACTGAACGTGAAAAGCAAAATCAATTGCTCGACAGCATGGATTTGGAACGCGAACGGGGAATTACCATTAAGTCTCATGCCATTCAAATGGAATATACCTTTGAAGGGGTTTCCTATGTTCTTAACTTGATCGACACTCCAGGCCATGTAGATTTTTCCTATGAAGTGTCCCGCTCTATTGCAGCCTGTGAAGGGGCACTACTAATTGTAGATGCCGCACAGAGCATCCAAGCCCAAACCATTTCCAACCTCTATCTGGCCTTGGAAAATGATTTAGAAATCATTCCTGTCTTAAATAAAGTAGACCTTCCCTCCGCTAACGTGGAAGAAGTAACTGACGATATTGTCGATTTATTAGGCTGTGAGCCCGAAGAGGTTATTCAAGCCTCTGCCAAAACAGGCTTGGGTATTGAAGATATTCTAAAAGCCATTATTGACCGTGTGCCTGCTCCGAAGGGAAGTCCTGATGAACCGCTTCAAGCCTTGATCTTTGATTCTGTTTATAACCCCTTTCGTGGTGTCGAAACATACTTTAGAGTCATTAATGGAAAGATCAAAAAAGGGCAAAAAATTCAATTTGTAGCAACACAAAAAAACTATTTCGCCGATGAAATTGGTACGCTCAAATTGAAACAAGAACCTAA
>CBFHYD010000013.1:0-36883 GCA_965659975.1 Winogradskyella sp.
ACAATTTTAGACCATTGGTATTGCCTAAAATAGCTTTATTGGTTGGTGATGGAATAACGTCTTATGATGCTGGTGAAATTTGGCACTTATTAGACACGCGTTACGATATCCCTGTAACTAAATTAGATACTCGCAACTTAGGAAGAGTTGATCTTGGCAGATACAACACTATAATTATGGTGAATGGACGACTAGAAGAACGACACAACTCTAAAATTCAGAATTGGGTTAGAAATGGCGGAACGCTAATCGGATACAGACGTGCACTAAATTATCTAAAGAGCAATAAACTCTTAAACCTCGAATTAAAGAAATCACAGCTGGTCGCAAAGAATATTACCAGAGAACAAGCGGAAGATTTTAGAGGTGCTCAAGTTATTGGTGGTGCAATTTTTGAAACGAAACTCGACCGTTCTCATCCTATAAATTTTGGTTACAAAAACAAAACACTACCAATGTTTAGAAACACAACCTTGTTTATGGAACCCGACAAGAATAGTTACAAAAATCCAATCCAATACACAGATAAACCATTATTAAGCGGTTATATTTCTAAACGTAATTTAGATAGTTTGGCAAATACTGTACCTCTAAAAATAGGCAATTATGGACGTGGTAACGTGGTTGGTTTTACGGACAATACCAATTTTAGAGCCTTCTGGTATGGCACGAACAAGCTGTTAATGAATGCTATATTTTTTAGAGAACAACTCTAATATTTTTCTAATAGCAAATAGGAATTTAACTCACTTGAGCTCCGTTTCGGGCTTTAGCTTCTGGATGCAATAGGTAAACATCATTTTCTTTTACTGCTCCCATAACCAAACACTCGCTCATAAAGTTGGCAATCTGCTTTTTAGGAAAGTTAACAACTGCTACGATCTGACGATTTAGTAAATCCTCTTTTGTATAAAGTGTTGTTATTTGCGCTGAGGATTTCTTAATACCTAAATCTCCAAAATCTATTTTTAGCTGGTAAGCTGGTCGTAGAGCTTCTGGGAAATCATTGACATCAATGATGGTTCCAACACGTAAATCTACTTTTGTAAAGTCTTCGAATGTTATTATCTTTTCCATGATTTAAAACTACAAAAATTATGGCATTAACGCCTTCTAACATGTTGCCCCTAGGAACTAAAGCACCAGATTTTAAATTAGTAGACACAAAAGATGACAACGAAAAATCTTTGGATGAACTCAAAGGTGAAGTTGGCACTTTAGTGATGTTTATATGCAACCACTGCCCTTTTGTAATTCACGTCAATGAAGAATTGGTGCGATTAGCTCATGATTATAAATCTCAAGGAATTCACCTCATCGCCATATCCAGTAATGACGTTGTAAACTATCCTCAAGATGGTCCAGATAAAATGAAACAACATGCTATTGAAAATGGATACAATTTCCCATATCTATATGATGAAACCCAAGACGTAGCGAGAGCCTACGATGCCGCCTGCACTCCGGATTTCTTTTTATTTGATGAAGATTTGATTCTCGTTTACGCAGGACAATTAGATGATTCTCGACCAGGAAACGGCAAACCTGTTACTGGAAAAGATATACGTACTGCGATGGAAGCATTAATACAAAACTCACCAATTGACCCCAATCAAAAACCGAGTATGGGTTGTAATATTAAATGGAAATAAAATCTATTACGGTTTTTCCGTAATTATAGCTCTTAAATAATTTGATTATTAACAAGTCTAATTAAAATAAACCATTGGTTATTTCCTAATTTCATTGGTACAATAACTCATAGAAATGGGTATTACACTCATTTCATGTTTTATACACAATACTTACGGAATAAGTTTGATTAATTAAACCAACTGTTTATGAAATACACAAAAATTAAAATTATTAGTCTTCTATCTATCATAGCTTTGACATTGTTTATGTTCCATAGTTGTCAGAATAATGATGATAACTTTGACAAAATGGTCACGGAAAGATTGGTTAAAAGCAGAATTGTTTCACTTTCTGAACTACCAAATGCAAATATTATTGATTTGAAAATACAAGAATTAGGCCTAAAGAGAACAAACAATGCAGTTGGCAGAACGGCAGTGGTGGATACAAGCTATGTTGAAACAGATGAGATTATAGAAATGACCTACTCTGAAACCCATACTTATACCTTTAAATTGGTAAGTCCAAATCCTGAATTCTACATTGAAAATGTAGTATTGCACTATAATGTAGAGACACAAGGGTATGATAGTTATCTAATACAATATGATGTCTCAGCGGATGAGTTTGTAGATATTCATAACGGAGGTCAAGTTCCTGAGAGCTCTGAAATCATTATAAATGAAATTAATGATGATGGGTTTTTGAATTTAATTTCAAGTAGAAGTAACTGTTACAGAGTTTGTGAAACAATCAATGTCCCTTGTCAAGATCCAGAAGGTGCTTCTCATCAACCTGGTGAAAGCTGTGATTAGATAGGTAGTCCATTAGAAGCGTACTCATATCAATCATGTGGTGCATTTTGTTTTGACTCTCCTCAAAACCCAGTAATTGATGATGGTCCAGGAAGCACAGCAGGTGGCGACATTAATGATGATGATGTTGTAACAAACCCAAACACTAATGAACCTAGTGATAACGATGGCAATGTTGGTATCGCGCCAACAAAATCAACTAAAGCACTTGCTGTTGTCACAACATCTAATGGTTTAAGTACCGATACTTTACTATTGTCACTTGCTTCGAAAGTACCTGCCGAAAGCACAACAGCATCCAAAGTATTAGCGTCTTCTCTAAGTTTTACATTGACGTTATTTAATAAAGACACGTCTAAACTCATTGTCTTTGTTTCATAAGACAAAAATGAAACTACCAAAGTTTGAGTTCCTGCTTCGGAAGTTTCAAAATTGAAAAGTCCTTCTTCATTTGTGGTTGCACCGTCGTAGGTACCATCCAGGTATACATTTGCACCTTCAATACTTAAACCTTTGGTATCAGTGACTTTTCCGGAAATAGCCTGCTGTGCATTAAGACTGCATCCGATGATTAAAAAAATAAATAGATTGGTGATTTTCATGATTAGAATTTTACTGTTCGTTTTTTGATGGTGTAAAAATCAATCCTTTTTTGACCTCTGGAAATTTATAATTACCGAATTGTAGATTTTGTGGGATGAGTTGCATTAACGATTGCAGCGGCATCCTTTTTGGAAAAAAGATAAAGCGGAAAGCGCAGCACGCCTAAGCTCTTGAGCGATGGAGTGAATGCCCTAAAAATAAATTGAAAAAATGTGTAACTATTTGTTGTAATTTGTGACTTACTGTATAACCAAACTAACTTCCAAAACGTATTGAATAAGGAACTTGAACACAGCTTTGTAGAACAGCTGGAAAAACATCAAAATATTGTCCATAAGGTATGCCGATTGTATACGAATAATCAGGATGCGCATAATGACCTGTTTCAGGAAATTACCATCCAATTATGGCGTGCATATCCTAAGTTTAGAGGTGACAGTAAGTTTAGTACTTGGATGTATCGTGTTGGTTTAAATACTGCCATTACTCTGTATCGTAAATCCAAACGACGCATACAAACTTCTGATTTTGACGCACACCAGTTTAAGATAAAAGCCGAAGAATATGATAGTACCGAAGAGGAACAATTAAAGTTGCTATACCAAGCTGTACACCAACTCAACGATATAGAAAAGGCGCTGGTATTACTTTATTTAGAAGATAAAGACTACCGCGAAATCAGTGAAACTTTAGGTATTACTGAAGTAAATGCACGAGTAAAAATGAATCGTGTGAAGAAAAAATTAAAAACTATTTTAAATCCGTAAGCTGATGGATGAATTAGAATTATTGAAACGAGATTGGCAAAAGGATAATGATAAATATCCGCAATTGTCGTATGATGAAATATATAAAATGTCGCACTCCAAATCATCGAGTATTGTAAAGTGGATCTATTATATAAGTATCATCGAATTTAGTATTGGCTTAATACTACTTCTTTTGAACCCCAAATTAGATGGCCAAGTTGAATTTCCGCAATGGGTAGAATATTTGTCATTAGCAACATTCCCAGTGATTGCTTGGTTTATTTATCAGTTTTATAAGAATTATCAGAATATCACAGCAAACGATAATGTTCGTAAACTCATGAAAACCATAATAAAGACACGTCGTACAGTTAAAAATTACGTACTCTTTAATCTTGTTATGGCAGGAATTTTTTCTTGTATTGGTCTTTATATCGGATATGTTGGTTTGTCTGGTGACGCAGAAGAATTTAACGCTCAAGCAAGTATTGGCGATTATGCAAAATTAGGACTCGTAATTATTTTGGTTTCAGCAGGAATTGTGGCCTTTGTTTTCGGTATTTATTACCTTCTCTATGGTATTTTATTAAAACGCTTAAATAGAAATTATAAGGAATTAAAGAAGCTTGAGGTATAGACTTAAGCTCTTACTTAAACTGTAATTTGAATGACTTTAACTCGAAAATTACTTCCGATTGGTCTTGTTTTTATCGCTTTTCTTAGCCTATACTTTTTAGCAAGTTCTGCTGCTTATGCTACGAATTCAGCTAAACTTTCGACATTAGTAACAATAGATGTCATCCTTACAATTCCAATACTTTATTTTCTTTTAATCCGAAAAACCAATATCCCAAAACTGACAATACTTCCAGTGCTTTTTATTGGGTTAGTATTGGCATCATATATAATTCCTAAAGACCAACAAACTTATCTGGGATTATTTAAGTCCTACGCTTTACCAATTATTGAGTTAGGTGTTCTCGCATTTATCATTTACAAACTTAATAGCGCCATTAAGCTTTTTAAAGCTAACAAGACCGAAGGTGCTGACTTCTACTCTATTCTTAAAAAGACCTGTAAAGAAAACCTACCAAATGGCATTGCTTCTTTAGCAGTTACAGAAATTTCTGTTATTTATTACGGTCTTATATATTGGAGAAAAAGACAGCTTAAAGCCAATGAGTTTAGTTATCACAAAAACAGTGGTACTGTAGGATTATTTGTAGTTTTTATAATCATCATAGCCGCAGAAACTATAGGTCTACATGTATGGTTATCAAAATCATATCCCGTTATCGCATGGATTCTTACAATCCTGAGTAGTTATACGTGTTTTCAGATTTTGGGATTTGTAAAATCTATTGTAAAACGCGCAATTTTTATAGAAAATAAGACACTGTATTTACGTTATGGTATTATGAAAGAAGCTGTTATTTCAATAAATGAAATTGATTCCGTGGAAATGACTTCAAAAGATTTGGATAAAGAATCGGAGATAAAGAAGTTATCATTTCTTGGTGATTTAGAACCTCATAACCTTATTATTCATTTTAAAACACCGCAACTTATCACTAGTCTTTACGGTAAAAAATCACAACTTAAAGGTTTGGCCTTAAGTATTGATGATAGGGAAAGATTTATTGCGCAGTTGGAGTTATAATCCAGACTACCACTCACGTTGCTTATTCAATCGTTCTCTTTCTTCTAATTCCTCTTGTGGAATTACCTTTAAAAAGGAAGGATGTTGCTCAATCGCATATTCAATCTTCTCTACAATCTCTGCAATAGATTCGTTTTCATAATCTATTTCTAAGGGTTCCTTAATTTCGAAAGATTGGTACACATTTTTCTTTTTAACACGTAAACCTTTTTTATCAAAAGAACGTCTAAATCCATCGATAACAATCGGAACGACTAACGGTTTGTATTGTTTGATGATATGCGCTGTACCTTTTCTAATTGGTTTGAAAGGTGTAGTTGTTCCTTGAGGAAATGTTACAACCCAACCGTCATCAAGTGCTTTTTTGATATTGCTTATATCACTCATCTTCACTTGACGATTGACATCTTGACCTTTACTTCGCCAAGTACGCTCAATACTTATAGATCCTGTGTAGGCAAATATTTTTGGAATTAATCCAGATTTCATCGTTTCCTTAGCAGCTACATAATACATATTAAGCTTAGGATTCCATAAATAACCTACATTCTTTATATTATCCAAACGACCACTAAGACTTGCATTAAATACATGGAACATAGCAATTACATCTGCGAAATACGTTTGATGGTTAGAAATAAATAAGACGTTCGTATCTGGTAAGTTTTTGATTATTTCTGAACCTTCAATTTGTAATTCGTTAAAGCCTCGAAATCTTCTGTGTGTCAAAAGACCGAGGATACGAATAAGCCATTTTTTTACAAAAAGTATATGCCCAAAGGGATTGGTTTTAAATAAACCCATAATCGTTCAATGAATTGTCAAGACAACAAAAATACTAAAATAAGATAGTTACAATATTTGTTTTAGTAATACTTTAATTTCCGAAAGCATCATTGCTGTTGCTCCCCAAACGATATGTCCATTTAATTTAAATGCAGGCACCTCAACCTCAATATTATAGCTTGTTGGTACTTTGGTAGTTACAACACTTTCCTCATTTAAATAGTCCTTTAGGTGCACCTCAATAATATCTTCAACCTCATCATCTTGCTTGGTAAAACTGAGTTGCTCATTTGAGATTCCGAGAAATGGATGGACCATAAAATTACTTGGTGGTATGTATAATGGCGACAGTGTTTTTAAAACTTTAATATGCTCTTGTGCCACACCAATTTCTTCTTCTGTTTCACGTAACGCTGTTTCTTGTAAATCCTTATCGGATTCTTCAACCTTACCACCTGGAAAGCCTACTTGAGCCGAGTGCACACCTTTATAGGTTTTCCGAAGTATAAACACCAAATGCGTTTCGTTTTCTTTATTTGGATAGAACAAAGCCATTACGCCAGCTGTCGCAGCAGTCTTCTTCTTCTCTTTATATTTCTCTGCAAGCTTTAGTCGATATGGTGGCGATAGTAAAGCGTGCGCTTCTTCACCTAAAAGCGGTAGATGTTTTATATTTACAACAGAATTTAAAAACGAATTAAAATCCATTTATGAGAATTCTTCTTTTTGTTTTTGCGTGCCTTTTAATGAGCTGTGAAGATAAGCAAACTAAAAAAGATACAACTGGGGTAAAAACTGAATCTTCTACTGTAAAAACTGAAAAGATTAAGGAAGAACAACGTGAATATCCGAGATTAACTGCTGAGAATGCAATTCCGTTTTTTCAAAAATACGCCGAAGAGAATACTGAGAATAAGGTGCGTATCGTAACGGATTTTGGAAATATTGATATCTTACTTTACGACAAGACCAAATACCATCGTGCTAATTTTATATTCTTAACTAAGCAGAAGTATTTCAATTTTACACAGTTCTATCGTGTAGTTCCCAACTTTATAATTCAAGGCGGAAGCAGTGATGGATTAGACTTAGCAAAGCGTCGTAGAAAAATTGGCAGGTACTTATTACCAACAGACACAGATAAAGGATATAAACACAAACGCGGTGCTATTTCTATGCCAAGTAGCGAGATTGAAAACCCATATAAGTTAGCGTCTCCATATCAATTTTTTATTGTAAATCGCAAAGGTGGTGCACCATTCTTAGATGGTGATTATACCGTTTTTGGAGAAGTCATTACAGGTATGGACATTGTAGATGCCATTAATGCTGTTGAAACTGATGATGGTGAATGGCCAATAAATAATGTGTATATAAAAACTGTTGAGATTCTGGATTAAAATCCAAAACCCACTTGCTCTCACAAGTGGGTTTTGCCCTAACTAAACTAAATTAATCTTAACTATATCCGCTAAATAATAATTAAGATTCTACAAAGTTGAAGTCTATACTAATAAACTTCAATATAATTACGGTTAGAATTATAGTTTGGATTAACTGACTCCAAACTTTAACATTTATAACTTCTTAGCTTCTTCCCAAAAGACATCCATCTCTTCTAATGTCATGTCCTTAAGTGCTTTGTTGAGTTCCTTTGATTTAGATTCTAAATATTGGAATCGCTTTATAAATTTCTTATTCGTACGTTCTAAAGCATTCTCAGGATTCACTTTTAGGAATCGTGCATAATTGATCATAGAAAACAACACGTCGCCAAATTCACTTTCGATTCTGTCTTGATTTCCCTTCTTTATTTCAGCCTTAAGTTCAGAAAGTTCTTCTTCTACTTTCTCAAAGACTTGCTCAGGTTTTTCCCAATCAAAACCAACACCGGCGACTTTATCTTGTATACGCTTTGCCTTTACCATTGCAGGCAAACTTTTCGGTACACCTTCCAAGACACTTTTCTTGCCTTCTTTGAGTTTTAACTGTTCCCAATTACGTTTAACGTCTTCTTCGTCGTTAACCTCAACATCGCCATAAATATGTGGATGGCGATCGATAAGCTTATCACAGATGGTATTACAAACATCTGCTATATCAAAGTCATTGGTTTCGCTACCAATTTTAGAATAAAAAACAATATGCAGTAAGACATCTCCGAGCTCTTTTTTAACCTCATCAAGATCATTGTCCAAAATAGAATCACCTAATTCATATACTTCCTCAATGGTTAAATGACGAAGCGACTCCATGGTTTGCTTTTTATCCCAAGGACATTGCTCACGCAGCTCGTCCATTATGGTTAATAGGCGATCAAAGGCTTTTAATTGCTCAGCTCTATTCGGCATTTTAGGTGGTTCTTATTCTTCTTCAGAAGTATCAGCGTCTTCTTGAGCTTCAAGCGATTCTAACAAATTGTTTTTTTGAAGAATATTATACCATTGAATGACCTTTTTAATGTCAGATGGATATACACGATCTTCATCATAATTTGGTAAGACATCAAAGAAAAACTCTTCTAAATCATCCTTACTGGCTTTATGACTTATGGCAGTCTGTTCGCCATTGCTTTTGTCTTTAACCGTTTTTAAAACATCACGAAGTGGAACTTCCTCTGATAAGGTATAAATAGCAATTTCGCTAAGTATACTAATGTTGCTGTGTGCACCTACAGTGATTCTCTTTTTGTCATTTAAAGATTCTACAACTGCACCAGTACGTGTTTGGGTAACAATTTGATATAACCCAGGTTTTCCAGAAATGGATAAAATTTTATCTAAACTCATTGATATATTTTGTTAACGTCTCTTGCTCATAGCAGGAAAACGCATTTTATAATCTGCTCTAATTTTGCCTTTGGAAATATTTTGCAGCTTTCCTTTTAACAATCGTTTTTTAAATGAAGATAGCTTGTCTGTGAATAAAACACCTTCGATATGGTCGTACTCATGCTGAATAACACGTGCAATTAATCCATCATATTCTTCAGTATAAGTATTAAACGCTTCGTCTTGGTACTGAATTTTAATGTTGGGTTGTCTAAAAACATCTTCTCTAACATCAGGAATACTTAAACAACCTTCGTTAAATGCCCACTCATCACCTTCTTCTTCTAAGATAATTGGATTGATAAATGTCTTTTTGAAGGATTTTAATTGTTCTTGTTCTTCCTTAGAGAAGCTTTCATCCTCAGCAAAAGGTTCGGTATCTACCAAAAACATACGAATTGCCAATCCAATTTGCGGTGCAGCCAAACCTACACCATTGGCGTTATACATGGTTTCGTACATATTCGCGATAAGCTCATCCAAATTTGGATAATCTTTAGTAATCTCAACCGCTTTTTTCTTCAAAACCGGATCACCGTATGCAACTATTGGTAATATCATAACCCTTTTTTTACGCTCGCAAAAATACAATTCTTAGAAAATTACCGAAGCGTTTTAACCTAAATTAAACAGAAGACATATAACTCTGTAGAATTAATGTGGCGCTAATTTCGTCTACAAGTGCCTTATTACGGCGTTGTTTTTTTGATAAACCACTATCTATCATGGTTTGAAATGCCATTTTTGAGGTAAAGCGTTCATCGAAACGTTCGACAGTAATTTCCGGAATTTCAACAGCCAATTTCTCCAAAAACTTTTGAATATGCACTTCGCTCTCTGAAGCTGTATTATCCATTTGTTTTGGTAGGCCCACAATAAATTTATCGACTTGTTCATTAGAAATATAATCTTTCAAAAAAAAAATTAAGTCCTTAGTTTCAACAGTTGTTAATCCAGATGCAATAATCTGTAACTCATCGGTCACCGCTATTCCTGTGCGTTTAACTCCGTAATCTATTGCCAGTAATCTTCCCATATTGATGCAAAATTAGACAACAAATTTCTAAAAGTGTTACATATTTTACAGATATCCCTAAAACTCACAATTTTTTCAAAATAGTTTTAACTTCTTTTTGTAGCCACGTATCTTTGAATCAAATTTTATAAACAAATGCAAGAATTACAATCTACTATAGAAAACGCATGGGACGATCGCTCTTTACTTTCTAATGAGGATACTCAAAATGCTATTAGAACTGTTATTAATCTTATCGATGAAGGTACATTACGTGTAGCCGAACCAGTTGATGGTGGCTGGCAAGTGAACGAATGGGTAAAAAAAGCAGTGGTACTTTATTTTCCAATTCAGAAAATGGAAACATTAGAAGCTGGTATTTTTGAATATCACGACAAAATGCCCTTGAAAAGAGATTATGCAGCTAAAGGTATTCGTGTTGTTCCTAATGCAGTTGCGCGTCATGGTGCCTACATTTCAAAAGGTGTAATTATGATGCCAAGCTATGTAAATATTGGTGCTTATGTAGATGAAGGTACAATGGTAGATACATGGGCAACCGTTGGTAGCTGTGCACAAATTGGTAAGAATGTACACTTATCTGGTGGTGTCGGTATTGGTGGCGTATTAGAACCACTACAAGCCTCTCCAGTAATTATAGAAGATGGCGCGTTTATAGGTTCACGTTGCATTGTAGTTGAAGGTGTTCGAGTTGAAAAAGAAGCTGTACTTGGCGCAAATGTTGTGCTGACTATGAGTACAAAAATTATAGATGTTACTGGAGACGAACCAATTGAAATGAAAGGTCGTGTACCTGCACGTTCGGTTGTAATCCCAGGAAGTTACACAAAGACTTTTGCAGCTGGTGAATATCAAGTGCCTTGTGCATTGATTATAGGGAAACGTAAAGAAAGCACAGATAAAAAGACATCATTAAATGATGCCTTACGTGAATATGACGTAGCT
Organism: Winogradskyella sp.; assembly: GCA_965659975.1. Classification (GTDB taxonomy): domain Bacteria; phylum Bacteroidota; class Bacteroidia; order Flavobacteriales; family Flavobacteriaceae; genus Winogradskyella. The sequence goes on from CBFHYD010000013.1 coordinate 11,061, forward strand.
GTATAGACCGTCAATTATCAAAAAAATAAAAATCCAAATCTTTTAAGATTTGGTTTTTTTATTGAGCAAATCTCATTTTTCTTCCTGAACGTCTTAGCTTCTTCTTGTCAATTTTTAACTGAAAATCGCGACTGTGTTTTAGCATCAGACGATGTGTCTCGTCATAGGATTTACCTGCAAGCTCAGCATATTTACTAGCCATAATCTTTATCATAGCCTTGGATAGCCATAAACGTCGAAAGTTATGCATACGTTTGTCGAAATCCATGGTCTCGAACTTCATACGATTAAGATCTATTAAATAAAACTCATAATCATTTCCATTTTTCTTTATTAGGGTATTCCCAGGAGAATGATCTAAGAAATTAATATTGTTTTCGTGGAGTTTGAAGGTGAACTCAGCAAACTTCTCTAATATTTCAACACGATTATCGAACCATGGTTTGTGGATGAGTTCTCTAAATTCAAAATCGTAATCAATATGTTCTGAAATATAAAAACTACTTCCCAATCCTAATGCAGAATGGTTTTCAGAATATGCAATAGGAAAAGGTGTCGAGATTCCACAATCTATTAATCGACTGGCATACTCAAACGATCGCTTGGCCTTACTTGGCCTAAAGAAACGATACACCAAGCTATTTATAAGGTTTGGTTTTTTAAAGGATTTCACATTAAGATGTAAACCTTCAATTTCAAAAGACTTAATAACATTTCGCTGCCCAATAGTCACATCTTCGCCTTTAGTTTCAAAACTTGAAAGTATTTCTTCAATTTCTGCTTGAAGGTGCTGATATTTTGGATGAATTTGTATAATGATCTTCTATTCTTAGTTCGCCAAAGATATACCAAAGTAAATTTTAATAAAAGCCGATAAAATTATAATTTGCGAGCACTCATTTATGAAGAAAATTCTCGTCATTCAGAACAAACGAATTGGAGATGTACTCTTGGCATCACTAATTGCAACAAACCTTAAATCTGTTTTTCCAGATTCGGTTATTGATTTTATGGTTTATGACTATACGACTGGAGTTATTGAAAACCATCCTGCGATTGACAATATCATTCCTATAAAAGAAAAAGAGCTCAAAAAGATTCCTAATCTATTGAAAACGGCTTTTCAGATCCGAAAAAAGAAGTATGATATAGTAATGGATCCATATGCGAAATTTCAAAGTCGTGTGATATCACTTTTATCTGGTGCAAAAATCAGGGTTGGATATAAAAAGCGAGATAAGAATCCGCCTCTACCGTTTTACACACATAATGTTGGATTTCTGAAGGAGAAAACCCATCCAGCTGGTAAATCCTTGCAAGATCGCGTGCATCTCGTGCAGTCCGCTTTCACTGTTGATAATCCGGACTACGAACCCAAGATTTATTTGACTTCGGAAGAAAAGAAATACGATAAACTTGATGCTTACGATAAACCCGTAATCATGTTTGGGATATTGGGTAGTACGCCTCAAAAATCAATGCCGTATGAATACATTGTTAGCCTTATAGATTTTGTCACTGAAAACTATGATGTCTATGCATTGTTTAATTATGCGCCATATCAAAAAGAAGATGCTCAAAAGATTTATGATGCCTGCAAACATCAGGACAAAATTATCTTTGATATCTATGAAGAAAGTATTCGTGGTTTTGTATTGTTGATGAATAAATGCAAATTACTGATTGCTAACGAAGGTGGCACGGTACACATATCTAAAGCTTTGAATAGGCCAACATTTACAATATTCTCGCCTTATGTACTCAAAGATCATTGGGCAAGTTTCGAAGATGGTAAAATGCACAAATCCATTCATCTTTTGGATGAAAAACCAGATTTATTCTCGACTGATAGAGAGCAGCGTAAAAAAATTGAAGAAGACCCTACATTCTTGTATAAACAGCTAACTCCAGAACTCATAATTCCGCAGTTGGATGCATTTTTAAAACAACATTTCTAATTATGGGGAAATTAAACCTAATAGACAGATTTCATCATTGGCGCCGTAAAATGCGTTGGAACAAGCAATATAAAAAAGGTAAATGGGATTATCTGAGTAACGAACGTGAATCTGTGCGCTACGCAAAAATCATAGATTACATCAAAAATTATGGTGTAGAAAACCCTACTATTATGGATTTAGGTGCAGGAGATGGCGTTCTTAATGAAAGATTAGATACGAAGGATTATAAGACTTTCACTAATGTAGACTACTCTTCGGCATCGATCGAAAAAGCAGAAGCTAAGAACTTAGAAAACGCTATCAATTTAGTTGCCGATATACATACGTTTTCACCAGATAAAACCTATGACGTTATTGTTTTTAATGAAGCTTTCTATTATGTCCATGACCATCTTAAACAAGAGGTTTTAGACCGCTTTATTTCGTCACTTACTGACAAAGGAATTCTGATTGTGTCCATATACAAAGAAGGTCAAAACTGTTGGGATTTAATCAATGCTTCGTCAAGAATTGAACAACTAAACTTTGAAACGGTTAATACCGATAGAGAAACGACCTATTGGAGAGTTGGTGTTTATAAAAAAGCTTAATATTTTTTTATACCGAAAGGTGTCCAAGTCAGTTTTTCAAATTTGGTTTGTCGTCTAATTTCAAGATTAGCTTGTTCGGATGCTTCATTTTTGTATGCACGTTCGTGAAACAAGTGCACACAAATGGCACTATACCGAATTTGAACTGGTTTTATTCCTGAATTCATCAAACGTTCACCTAATTCACGATCTTCACCTCCATAAGTCATGCGTTCATCAAAACCATTGACATTAAGAATATCTGCTTTCCATCCAGAAGCGTTCATACCATCCCAAGTTGCTTTTGTCGGTGTAAATGTATTAAGTAAGTACTCCTTAATACCAGAAGCAGTTAGTTTATTAAGCTTAAAAGTCTTCTTTAATCCTTTGCTTATCAACCATTGTTTATCAAAACAACTTTGTTCTACGATATCCTGTTGCTCTATAGAATCGGAAATAGTTTTTGGTAATTTAAAATAGCCACCAGATAGAAAATGTTTTGGTTTACGTAATTCATAATGACGTTGGATAAAGTCCTTCCGTGGAATACAATCGCCATCGGTGCAAATAATATAATTTCCCTTAGCGATTGCCAAGGCTTTATTTAAGATCTGAGTCTTTCTAAACCCCTTATCTTCTTGCCAAACATGTGTAATATTGAGGTTAGAATTTTTTGAAAACTCTTGTGTTAATTGCTCGGTTTCCTCGGTAGAACCGTCGTCTGCAATTAGGATTTCGAAATCTTTATACGTCTGCAATTCGTAGCCCCAAAGCACATTCTGTAACCATTTTGGTTGATTGTAAGTACTAATAATTACAGAAATCTCAGGCATGACTATTTTTTTACAATGCCATAATCTGTCCAAGCACGCTTTTCGGTTTTAACGTCCTTTCTAATTTTTAGATTTCGCTCTAAAGATTCTTTGGTTTTATAGCCTCGCGGATGATCTAAATGTAAAACAATTGCCTTATGACGAATTTGTTTTGACTTCAATCCATAGTTCCATAATCGCTCCCCTAACTCACGATCAGGACCACCATATTGCATACGCTCATCATATCCATTAATTGCAATTAAATCGTCCTTCCAAGCACTGGAGTTACAGTTATTAAAAGATGCGTTGGTTGGTGTTATAAAGTCTAAAAATGAAGATAAGGTTTCACCTGAATTCAGTTTTAAAGCTTGCTTACTGCTTACACTTCTTCCGTTTGAATTGAGCCATTTGGTATCGAAACAATTTTCGTTTTCAATATCCTTTAATGCAATCGCTTCGCTAGTAGGCATATTTAGTTTTAAATAACCTCCAGAAAGGAAGTAACCTTTCTCTGCATATTTAGCATGAGTAGAGACAAAATCTTTGCGTGCAATACAATCACCATCAGTCATTAAAATATAATCATGCTCGGTTTGCATGATACACTTATTCAGTAATTCTTGGCGACGGTAACCTTTGTCTTCATGCCATATGTGTCGTAATGAAACTGGATAGTCTTTCTTAAAACTATCAATAAGTTCCTTCGTAGTTTCGCGTGAGCCATCATCTGCTACAATCACCTCGAAATTATCATAGTCTTGATACTTATAGCTCTCCAATGTTTTTTCAAGCCAAGCCTCGGCATTGTAGGTACTTATTATTACAGAAATTGGTAAACCGCTCATTATATTTTCTTTAAATCTGGGCAAAGATACGCATATTGTATGAGTCCTGATAAAGACTTAGTTTTGTACTTAACAGACAGAAAATGCAGCTCTCAGTAATCATACCAACTTATAACGAAGAAGACTACGTTAAAAAGGCAATCCGATCCGTCAGATTTGCAGACGAGATAATCGTTGTTGACAGTTTTAGCACCGATAAAACGGTCGAAATTGCTGAAGGACAAGATTGCAAAGTTGTACAGCGAAAGTTTGATAATTTTTCGAATCAAAAGAACTTTGCTTTAGAACATGTTTCTGGAGATTGGGTTTTATTTGTAGATGCTGATGAACGAATTCCTTATGCATTACAACAAGAAATTAAGCAAGTTATGAAATCAGGGAAACATGATGGATACAAGCTTAATTTTCCTCACTTTTTTATGAACCGTTTTTTATACAATCATAGCGATAACGTTCTGCGATTGGTAAAAAGAGCTAATTGTCGTTTTGAAGGATTGGTACACGAAAAACTAATAATTGATGGCAGCATTGGACAACTAAAAAATCCGGTATTACACTTCACCTACAAAGGCTTATTGCACTACATTAATAAAAAGGATAGTTATGCTTGGTTTCAAGCTGAGCAAATGCTGAAGAAAGGAAAAAAAGCAACCTACTTTCATTTAGGGTTTAAACCCTTGTTTCGATTCTTTAAGAGTTATGTTATTCGCAAAGGATTTATGGACGGAATACCTGGTTTGGCAGTAGCTTCTATAAATGCCTACGGTGTTTTTTCGCGTTATGTAAAATTGATGTTATTGCAGCGTGATTTAAAATAATAGCGACTTCCCATACTTTATTTTTCTCTTAAAAGTTTTTAGAGAATCTTCACCTTTTATATCTAAGCGTTGGATTTCAAATTTATTCTTAAATGGATAACTATTTACACGATTTCCAATACGTAGTCCATACTTGACGTTATTCTGCCCTAATACTTTAAAAAAGTCTTCTTTCTGTTTTCCTTTTCTTGGAAACTTACCATAAGGATAAGCTATGGTTTGGTGAATATCTAAACCATTATCAGTGATAAACTGATTCGCTTTCACAAAGTCTCTTTCTATAGCCTCTAAGGTCATGGATTTAAAGTTTCCATGCGCATAACTATGCATGCCCAACTCAATAACATTCCGGTCTAAAGACTTTAATTGCTCAACAGACATTATAGGTTTTGAGTCTTCGTCCCAATCGTTATGGCCATTTACATACTTAAACGGCACATAGAAACAGGCTTTAAAATTAAACGACTCTAAAAGTGGAACAGCCAATTCTAATTGATTTACATAAACATCATCAAACGTGATAATTACAGATTTTTGAGGTAATTTCTCTTCTATATTATTTTCTAAATCTTTAAAATGAAATGTCGTGTAGCCTTCGTCCTTTAAATACTGAAATTGCTCCTTGAATTTTGCAATAGAAATCGTTAAACCTGAACTCAAATTAGAATCGGCAGTCAACGAATGGTACATTAAAATTGGTAGTTTGGACATATCAACCTCAAATCATTTAACAAATATAAAAACCCATTAGCTATATTTGTGCAAAATCCTATTTATCTGAATTAATGATAAGCGCCTTAGCTATTACTTACAATGAAGAAACGCATATTGAGCGCTACTTGAAAAGCCTATCATTTGCAGATGAAATTATCATTGTAGATTCCTTTAGCACAGATAGAACCAAAGAAATTGCCACACAATTCGATGTCACTTTTGTAGAACGTGAGTTTGACAATTTTTCGAATCAACGTAATTATGCATTGTCATTAGCAAAACACGATTGGGTTTTATTTTTCGATATAGATGAAATCATATCAGAAGAATTAAACACTGAAATACGACAAAAGATTGCTTCAAACTCAAACACCGTTGCCTACAAGGTGAAACGTAATTTTCATTTTATGGGAAAACGGATAAAATACAGTGGCTTTCAGAATGATAGTGTTGTAAGAGTTTTTAAAAAATCGGCTTGCAAATACAATGACCAGCATGTTCATGAAATATTAGAGGTTTCTGGTAATGTAGAAACGCTTCATCACCGAAGCGATCATTTCTCTTACAAAGGCATTGATGATTACAATGAAAAGCTCACCAACTATAGTCGACTGCAAGCAGAAATGCTATTTGAAAAGAATGTAAGACCAAATCTTTTTCATTTTTTAGCACGTCCATGGTGGCGATTTTTTCATCAGTATGTCATAAAACTGGGATTCATGGATGGAAAAGAAGGATTTATACTGGCGTATCTAAGCGGATTTGCAGTCTTTAAAAGGTATATTCAACTTTGGACCATGTATCGTAATATCGATTAATTTTGCTCAGCATGAAATCAGTTTTTCTGGAATCTCATAATATTAAAAATCTTCATTTTGGATTTGGTCAGTTCAATTACCATCTCATTAAAGGTCTCTATAATGCCAATATCGAAGATTTTAAAATGATACTCCATGCAAAGCGTCCAGAAAAGTTGAAATCTGAGTTTGGTAACTATTTCAATTACAGAAATTATAAGTCCTATACGCGTTATCCTTTATTCCGAATAAAAAAGAAGTATGATGTTTGGCATTCTATGAATCAGAATATCAAAATAGAACCTTATTATGATATTCCGTATGTGTTGACAGTTCACGATGTGAATTTTATAGATGAAGTCTCTTCCGACTTAAATCACGAAACGAATCGACGATTTATTGAAAAATTAAACCGTGCTTCAGCAATTACATATATATCAGAATTCGCAAAAAGTTCAACGCATCAATATTTCAATGTTCCAGATGCTCCTGAATACGTGATTTACAATGGAAATCCGGTTCGAGAAATAATAGTACCCGAAAACTACCGACCAAAATTGGTTTCGGATAAACCCTTTTTATTCAACATTGGTGAATTTACCACACGTAAAAACTTACATACCTTAGTTGAGATGCTAACCCAGTTGGATGACCTCAAATTAGTTTTAGCAGGTAATAACAACACGGCTTATACACAAGATGTTCTCATGCCATCCATTGAAAAATACAATTTAAAGGATCGTGTTATAATCACTGGAAAAATAAGTGATGTAGACAAGCAGTACTACCTGCAAAATTGTAAAGGTTTTGTATTTCCATCCTTACGTGAAGGCTTCGGAATTCCTCCAATAGAAGCCATGCGCTTTGGCAAGCCTGTATTTTTATCTAACAACACGTCACTACCAGAAATTGGAGGAAAGTTGGCCTATTATTGGGACAATTATAACCCAGAATACATGGCGACTGTTGTAAAAAGTGGCCTAACGGAATTTTATAGTGATGAAGAAAACCTCAGTATACTACATATCGAACACGCATTATCTTTTAATTGGAATGATGCTGCAAAATCTTACGCAGCAGTTTATAGATCTTTATTATAAATATTGAAATTAAAATCTAACTTTGGCAAAACTATAATCAATCACTAATGGCATCAACACAAATACTTTTATTATTAGCTAGCTTAGCTATTCTAACAGTTATAGTTCTTAAACTAACTAAGCATAGATCGCTTTATCCGTTTATGCCTTATAAGTATAACTTCAGAAGACGTAGAGTTACCTTTAAAAAAGTTCTTAAACTTCTCGAGGAAAGAAATGCAAAAGTAATTGTAGAAACCGGAACAAGTCGAAAAGGATTGGAAGGTGCAAAAAGTGATGGTGCTGCTACGATTGTATTTGGTAAATGGGCAAAAGAAAATGGCGCGAATATGCATTCTGTGGATATTAGTGAAGATTCTGTTAATGGCTCTAAAAATGAAGTTGAAAATCAAGAACTACAAGATGTAGTTACTGTGCATTTGGATGATTCACTTAACTACCTAAAGAATTTTGAAGGTACCATTGACTTCCTTTATTTAGATAGTTATGATTACTCGAAAACAGATATTGAGATCCAACAAAAAAGTCAAGTACACCATCTTAAAGAGTTTCAAATAATCGAAGATCGCTTACATAAAAATACCATTGTATTAATTGATGATTGTGGTTTGCCAGGTGGCGGAAAAGGAAAAACAACTATAGAATACATGCAATCCAGAGGCTGGCAGGTTGTTATGAACAAATACCAGGTTCTCTTATTACATAAAGACAGTTTGTAGGATGAAGAAAAAGTTCAAATATTTCAAAAAAGCATTAAAGTCTAAAAAACGTAAAAAAGTTTTAGGTCCGCATACTAAAGGTGTTATTTATGATTCTGCTAACGGTATCATAGCGGTACCAATTGAAGACATTGGAGTTGGAAGATCTCTTGGTTTTAGTGGACATTGGGATATTGAAGAAATTGAGATCTTATCCAAATACATCAAAAAGGATGACGTCATATATATTATCGGTACACACGTAGGAACACTTCTTGTACCATTAGCAAAAAAAGTAAAACAAATTATAGGTTACGAAGCGAATGAAGATACCTTTTGGTATGTAGAAATGAACTTAGCGCTTAACAGATTAAAAAATGTTGAGTTATTTAATTACGCTATCGGAGACCAAAAGAAAATTGTGACATTTTATCAGAATACCGTAAACTCTGGAGGTAGTAAAATTGCACCAAAGACCGATGATATTATGTACAATCACGACAATCCTAATAAGGTTGATGTACAAATGATTGCCTTAGATGACCATATTGCTGAAAAGAGTTTACCAAATCCAACAGCAATGATAATGGATATTGAAGGTGCTGAATATTATGCGCTTCAAGGCATGAGTAAAACTTTAGAAGCACTTAGATTTTTATATATTGAATTTGTACCGCACCATTTGAAAAATGTCTCTGATGTAGACAATAAAACATTTTTTAAACTGATTATTCCACATTTTTCAAAAGCCATTTTTGTAAGATCTAAAAAAGAAATTGACTTTAAGGATGATAGTTCTGCCCTTATGACTTATATCAATACTTTGACCCAAAATAATCAAGCAGATGATATTTTATTTTTTAAATAAATAAGCTTCAGTTCACGTATTAAAATCTGGCTTCAATTTATTATACTATTCCGCTAAATCGTAACTTTGCGTTTTCATATTTTGAATAGCATTTTTCAGTAAAATGACCCACAAAAAAGCGTTACAACATCCAATTTTCAAAATCATTTCTCAATGTGCAGACAGGCTCAATCTTGAGGCTTATGTCATTGGTGGTTTTGTACGTGATTACTTCTTAGAACGTGGTAATGCAAAGGATATTGATGTCGTAGCAATAGGCTCTGGCATTGAGTTAGCACAAGAAGTCTCGAATAGTTTACCAGATAATCCAAAGGTTCAAGTCTTTAAAACTTATGGCACCGCAATGCTAAAGTATGAAGATATTGAGATTGAATTCGTAGGTGCTCGTAAAGAAAGCTATAACAAAGAAAGTAGGAATCCCGTTGTGGAAAATGGCACTTTACATGATGATCAAAATCGAAGAGATTTTACAATAAATGCATTAGCACTTTGTCTAAACGAGTCTCGTTTCGGTGAATTGTTAGATCCATTTGATGGATTGTCTGATATGGAAAATAAAACTATCCGGACGCCATTAGATCCCGATATCACCTACTCTGATGACCCATTGCGTATGATGCGTGCTATACGTTTTGCAACGCAGCTTAATTTTGAGATTGAAAGTGGTTCGTTAAACGCCATTTCAGAAAATAAGGAACGTATTAAGATAATCACGAAAGAGCGTATCATCACCGAACTCCATAAAATTTTGGAGAGTGAGAAGCCTTCGATTGGTTTTTTATTGCTTGAAAAAACGGGATTGCTTGAATATATACTTCCTGAATTAATCGCCTTAAAAGGCATTGATGAGGTTGAAGGTCAACGCCACAAAGATAATTTTTATCACACTTTGGAAGTCGTAGATAATATTGCCAAAAACACTGATAATCTTTGGCTGCGTTGGGCAGCACTTTTGCACGATATAGGTAAAGCACCGACAAAACGCTTTCATAAAAAAATAGGTTGGACATTTCATGGACACGAATTTGTGGGTTCTAAAATGGTGTACAAATTGTTTAAGCGTCTTAAAATGCCATTGAATGATAAGATGAAATTTGTTCAGAAAATGGTTTTAATGAGCTCAAGGCCTATTGTTTTGGCGAGTGACGTTACCGATTCTGCAGTAAGACGATTGGTGTTTGATGCTGGTGACTATGTAGATGATTTAATGACGCTTTGCGAGGCCGATATTACCACCAAAAATCCAAAACGTTTTAAAAAGTATCATAACAATTTTAAAATTGTTCGCGATAAGATTGTAGAGGTTGAAGAACGTGATCACATTCGCAATTTCCAGCCACCAGTTAATGGTGACGAAATCATGAAAACCTTTAACCTAAAACCATCTAAGGAGATCGGAATTATAAAGGAAGCTATAAAGGAAGCTATTCTCGAAGGAGAAATACCAAATGAGCATGCTGCTGCATATGAGTTAATGCTGGAAAAAGGCAAAGCATTAGGATTAAAAACAGATTGATATGCTTAGTGTAAAGCGTACAACATCAGCAAATAATAATTTTAAAGAATTGGTTAATCAATTGGACGCCTATTTGAAAATAACTGATGGCGACAAGCATGATTTTTACAACCAGTTTAATGGTATTGAGAATTTGGATAATGTCGTTTTGGTTTATAACGAAGACGTGTCTGTTGGTTGTGGTGCCTTTAAACCATTTGACAAAAACTCAGTAGAAATTAAACGCATGTTCGTTTTACCAAAACAGCGTGTTGGTGGTATTGGACGAATGGTATTAAACGCTTTAGAAGATTGGGCAAAAGAATTAGGCTATACATCTTGTGTTTTGGAAATAGGCAAACGTCAAATCGAGGCCCTACAGTTCTATAAAAAATGTGATTATAAAGCCATTCCAAAATATGGGCAATATGTAGATATGGACAATAGTTTATGTTTTAAAAAGGACTTGAATTAAATGAAAAAGAGATTCAGAAAAATTGCGAAGATTGCTTTAGTACTAATCTATTTAGTCATCATTGCTGGTGCCGTGGTTCGTATGACAGGTTCTGGTATGGGATGTCCAGATTGGCCAAAATGTTTTGGCTATTATATTCCACCAACTGATATTTCAAAATTACAGTTTAAACCTAACCATGACTATAAAAAAGGTATAGTTATTATTGTAGACGAAGCCTTGCAAGTAGCTACTAAAGACTTTAAATCTGGTGAGGTTCGCGATACCAATAACTGGGAAGCCTATACGGCACACGATTATGCGATTTTTAATCCATTACATACTTGGGTAGAATATATTAATAGACTTTTGGGAGCACTTTCAGGGTTACCGATATTGATATTCACCATACTATCCATTTGGCTCTGGAAAGACAAAAAACGCTTCTTACTGCTTTCAGTTTTTACTGTTTTTGCCATGGCTTTTCAAGCTTGGTTGGGAAAAACAGTTGTAGATAGCAACTTGGCACCATATAAAATTACCATTCATATGGTCATGGCTTTAGTTATTGTTGCCGTAATTCTATATCTCATTTTCGCATCGAAAATCACATTTAAAAATCAAAAGTTCGACAAGCTTTTCAGAAATGTTCTCATTGTTGCAACGCTTTTAACGCTCATTCAAATTGTGCTTGGTACTCAAGTGCGTCAATTCGTGGATGTTCAAAATAAACTAAGCGGTTATTTTAACTGGGATTTTGAAGCATTAGCGCCTTTAGAATTTTACGTTCATCGTTCGCTTTCCATAGCCGTACTATTGCTTAATCTTTGGTTATTTCTAAGAAACCGAAAATTACAATTGGGTTATCGAAAATTTAATTTGGTAATGCTTTGTATCGGATTAGAAATCCTAACAGGAATTGCCATGTATTACTTTGATTTCCCATTCACAACACAACCATTACACTTGGTAATTGCTGCGATTATGATTGGTATTCAGTTTTATATTATTTTGGAAAGTAATCAAAGTAAAGTCCTTGAAAATAAGATAGCCACTACTGCATAATGTAGTATCTTTGTACCCTAAAATATTTCTAATGATTTATAGATTTAGAGTTATACTTGACAACGATACCGAAGAAGATATCTTTCGCGATTTAGAAATCCGTGAAACCGATACTATGGAAGATTTGCATAATATCATTACGCAATCTTTTGGTTTTGACGGTTTAGAAATGGCCTCGTTTTATGTGAGCGATGACTATTGGAATCAAGGTGAAGAGATTTCGATGTTTGATGTTAGTGAAGGTCTTAACAAGGTAAAAGTAATGAGTTCTACAGCTATCAACGATATTGTTCATGAAGGCTCAACCCGATTGATTTATGTCTATGACTTTTTAAGTATGTGGACATTTTTCGTGGAATTGGCTGAAATTGTTGAAGAATCAAAAAGTACCGATTATCCAAACTTGATCTTTGTTCAAGGACAAGTACCGGATGAAGCACCTGCCAAAAATTTTGAAGCAGATGATAGCTTTGGAGATCTTGGTGAATTTGATGAAGATATAGACACCGCAGATTATGAAGATCTGGATTTTGATGAAAACTGGAATTAAATAGTAAATACAACCTCTCAATAAAAGAGTTTCTGATTTAGAAACGCTTTTTTCGTTTTTAGATGTAACAAAAAATGATTGCACTCGTCTTAAATACATAACCAATTTTTGCTGTTTTAGTATTTAGTCAATCTCATTACTTATTCAGCATATAAAAATCAATCATCTTGGAGAATATCCTAACCATAAATAACCTCACGAAAAAGTTTGGTTATCTAACCGCAGTAAAAGATTTAAGTTTTACAATTCAAAAAGGAAATGTATATGGCATCTTAGGGCCAAACGGTAGTGGTAAATCAACGACTTTAGGTATTGTTTTAAATGTTGTAAATAAAACCGAAGGAGATTTTCACTGGTTCGATGGCAATACCGATACTCACGATGCACTTAAAAAAGTAGGCGCAATAATCGAACGCCCAAACTTTTATCCTTACATGACCGCGGAGCAAAACTTAAAGTTAGTTTGCAAAATTAAAGGTGTATCCACCGATAAAATAAACGAAAAACTTGAAGTAGTTGGCCTATTAGATAGAAAGGATAGCAAGTTTAGAACCTACTCTTTAGGAATGAAGCAACGTCTGGCTATCGCTTCTGCCTTATTGAACGACCCTGAAATTTTAATTTTAGATGAGCCAACAAATGGCTTGGATCCGCAAGGTATTCATCAAATAAGACAGATTATAAAAGAAATTGCAGCATCTGGAACAACGATTCTCTTAGCGTCTCACCTTTTAGATGAAGTGGAAAAAGTCTGTTCTCATGTCGTGGTACTAAGAAAAGGTGAGAAATTATATTCGGGTCGTGTGGATGAGATGATTAATAGTCATGGCTTCTTTGAGCTGAAAACGGATAATCAAAGTGAGTTAGTTTCTATTTTAGAAAATGATAAAACAATTGATAAAGTAACCGTTCAAGATGATTTAGTTACTGCATTTCTAAATCAACCAATATCTGCTTCAGATTTTAATAAATCACTTTTTAATAAAGGTATTATACTCTCTCATTTAGTGAAACGTAAAGAAAGCTTAGAAGAGCAATTCCTTCAATTAACCGATAACCTTAACTAAATCGCATTTCGCAATATGTCATGCTGAGCTTGTTGAAGCATCTACAGACACTAACAATATACAACCAATCAAAAAATGATACGACTCGTACAATTAGAATTACAAAAACTTTGGCTTAATAGAACAAGTAAGATCTTAATATTTATAAGTTTTATACTGCCATTTACAGTCTTGGTATTATCTTCTATAAAAATCAATTTCTTTGGGTTTTTCACTTTAGAACTCGGAGAACTTGGAATATTTAATTTTCCAATTATTTGGCACATCACTACATTTTTCGCGTCATACTTTAAATTTTTCTTTGCTATTGTGGTGGTAAGTATGATAGGAAATGAGTACAGTAACAAAACACTCAAACAGAATTTAATTGATGGCTTAAGTAAAAAAGAATTTATACTCTCTAAATTCTACACTATTGTTTTCTTTTCTCTTTGTGCTACTCTACTAATTGGTTTAGCGACATTCTTTATCGGGATGTATTATTCGAGTTATACAGAAGCCAATATTGTATTTAGAGAAGTTGAATTCTTATTAGCCTACTTTGTAAAGCTTGTTGGCTTCTTTAGTTTATGTCTATTCTTTGGAATGCTACTTAAAAGATCTGCATTTGCTTTAGCATTCCTATTTGTTTTATACATTGTAGAATGGCTTGTTTTTTGGGGCGCATATGAAGTTTTTGATAGTGCAGATAAAGCATTTCAGGTAAAAAATTACATGCCGTTAGAATCTATGTATAAACTTATTGACCAACCAATACAGCGTATTGTAATGACCAAATTTCCTGATAAGGCAGAATTAGGTTATGATTATGCTGTACACTTTAGTGAGGTTGCTATAGTTTTAGGTTGGACAGCTTTGTTTATCTTTTTATCATACCGATTGTTAAAAAAACGCGATTTATAGATTTCACTTATATAATACTTAGGTTATATCAGCTTTAAGATAACATCTCTTAAATGTATCTTAATATGTAAAATCAATTTTTAATGCATTTAGCAAAAAAGCAATTTGTAGTATATTTGAAGGCTATGGCTATACAAATATGAAAAAGACAGTTCTTTTAAGCTTAATGCTTGTATTAAGCAGCACTTTATTCGCACAACAAGAAGCTTCTAATTGGTTCTTTGGAGATGGTGCAGGTATTACTTTTAATAATGATGGCACAATAACCCCAACTACTGGTAACCTATTTACTGACGAAGGTTGTACTAGTATTTCCGATAATAATGGAAATCTCTTGTTTTACACCGATGGAATTTTTGTGTACGATCGCAATAATGCTTTAATGCCTAATGGTACTGGATTAGATGGAAATCCATCGAGTACACAATCAGGATTAATTGTACCAAAACCTGGAGGTCCTGATATATATTACATATTTACTGTAGATACCTTTTTCCAGAATCAGCCAGATTCTGGATTTCATTATTCTGAAGTCGATATGACGCTTAATGGCGGTTTGGGAGATGTGACCATAAAAAATATTGATCTTTTAGACAATAGTTCAGAAAAAATTAGCGCCGTACTTAAGGACTGCCAATCGCAATCGATTTGGGTAGTAACGTTCTCTAATGAAACTGGTGCTTTTGCTGCCACAAATTCTGATAATGATTTTAATACTTTTCATGCTTACGAGGTTACAACAACCGGTGTAAACGCAACACCTGTTTCTTCAACAATACCGAATCTAATTATAGATGAACAACGTGGTTATTTAAAGTTTTCACCTGATGGTACAAAACTAGCAGTCGCGAATATTGATGAGGGTTTATTTTTATTTGATTTTGACGCAGCAACAGGAAGTGTAACCAATGTGGGCGGCGCTGCCACACCATTGTCATTATTTATTCCAGCGAACAATGGTGGTATCTTCTCATACGGATTAGAGTTTTCACCAAATAGTCAATACTTGTATGTAGCCTCCTATAACAACTTTTTTGACCAAAACAATCCAGCACAGAATGATAATCCGGACAACCATAATTCATCCCTTTTCCAGTTTGATGTCACGGCAGCAGATGTGCAAGCATCCGCAGTGCTTATTGATGAAAGAAATTCCTATCGTACCGCATTACAATTAGGTCCTGATGGTCGTATTTATAGAACCGCAAGTGATAGCTATAATAATGGTTTGCCATTTTTGACCTATATCAATAGCCCAAATGAGCCTGGTCTCAATTGCGATTACGATTTTGATAATAATAGAATAGACCTCTTAAATAACTCGCGTCAAGGCTTACCGCCTTTTATTGCCTCATTTTTTGTTGAGACCGTCGATATTATTAATAATCCTGACCTGGCAATCAATGCAAACGAATTACCACTTTGTGATGGAGATACTTACACCTTATCTGCTGAATTATTGCCTGATGCGGTTTATACATGGTCGGTAGATGGTATTGTTCAAGGAACACAACCTGTGCCAAACGAATTTGAGGTTACAACGAACGGACTTTACGAAGTACTTATTGAGTTTACAAATGGAGATTGCAACACTTTTGAAGGTGTCGCTAACGTGATGTACTTTTCTAATGTATTCGCAACTGCGCCAGCAAATTCTGCACCAGCAGATATTAGCATTAATGTTTGTGATGATGCTAATAATGATCAAGAATTTAGCTTTACTGATTTCGATGTTCAAATACCAAATATTATTGGTGCTCAAGATCCAATAAATTTCAATATCAAGTATTACACAAGCTTGACTGATGCAACTAATGACGAAAACGAGATTGCATTTCCTTTTACTAACACGGTAAACAACCAACCTATTTTTGTTCGTGTAGAAAATAGATTAAATCCTAACTGTTTTACGACTACCGACACCAATACTGGTGATACGATTCAGTTTTTCCTTAACGTATTTGATACACCCGTAGCAAATTCTGTGGATCCCGTAGAAGATTGTGATACCGAAGGTGATACAACCGATGGTGTAATAACATTTACTTTGACTGACTACGATGCTACTATTTTAGGAACAGGTCAAGATGCTGCAGATTATACAATAACATACCATGCATCAAGCATGGATGCTATGAATGGTACGCCGGTAATAAACAATACGCATCAAAATACGCCTTTTAACGATGAAGTATTTTACAGAATTACAAATAATGCAAATACGGATTGCTTTAGTACAAACAGTTTTTTTATTACCGTAAACTTAACTCCTGAAGCAAATGACGTTGATTTATTTCAATGTGATGAGGATGGTATTTCTGATGGTCGTGTTACATTCAATATCACCGAAAAGAATGATGAAGTTACAGGTGGAAACCCAGCATTTACCGTTGAATATTTTCTAAATATGTCGGATGCTATGAATGGTACGGATGCTGTCAATGGTTCTAATTATGAAAACATATCCAATCCTCAAATATTAGTATCTAAAGTAACAGATCCAACTTCTGGATGTTATAGCTTATCTGAATTTACTTTAAGAGTAAGTGCAACCTCAGCAAATGATGCCTATTTAAGCCTTTGTGATACAGATGACGAAGAAGATGGTTTTATAGATTTTGATTTATCTCTTGCAGATGCACAAGTTTTAGACGGATTACCAGCTGGATTAGATCTGGCGTACTACTTGACCTTAGATGATGCCTTATTAGAACAAAATCCTCTAGAAAACGATTACAGAAATGAAGTTGCTTTCAACCAAACTATTTTTGTTCGTGTGGAAAATGATAATGATTGTTACGGAATTAATGAGGTAGAATTGGAGGTATTTACATTACCTAATGTAGAAACTGAATTTGAAACATTGTACTGTTTTAATGATTTCCCAGAACCTATCGTTATTAATGGCGGTGTTATCAACGATGTACCAAACAATTATTATTACAATTGGTCAACCGGAGAAACAACTATAGAAATTGAGGTCAATACTCCAGGAACTTATACTGTTGAGGTAAGCAATGTTGAAGGTTGTTCTAAGACAAGAACTGTTACTGTTCTTGCATCGAATATCGCATCTATCGATAATGTCGAAGTTACTGATGCCTCACAAAATAATACGGTAACTGTAATCGCATCTGGTGAAGGCGATTATGTATACGCACTTGATGATCCAAATGGTCCTTACCAAGTAAGTAATGTTTTTGAAAATGTAAACCCAGGTATTTATACGGTTTATGTAAGAGACGAAAACGGTTGTGGTATATCTGAAGAGTTAATTTCTGTAGTAGGCTTTCCAAAATTCTTTACACCAAATGGAGATAACCAAAATGATTTTTGGCAAGTTAAAGGTATATCAGACCAATTTCAGCCAGGAACGGTTATCTATATTTATGATAGACACGGAAAACTTATAAGTGAAGTTAACCCTTTAAGTTCTGGTTGGGACGGAAATTACAATGGCAATCCAATGCCTGCGAGCGACTATTGGTTCTCAGTGACCTTAGAAGATGGTCGAACGTTTTCGAGTCACTTTGCTTTAAAACGTTAAATAAAAAATGTACTTTTAGTCATCAACCTTTTTTAGTTTGAAACTAAAGCACCTTTATACTGTCTTTTTTTTTCTTTGGGTTTTTCAACTTAACGCTCAAGACATAGACCTTTTCCAACAGTTTAATGGTCGTTACGATTACACAGCTATAGGAAATACAATGAATATTGTAGAGAATGGTGTCTTTTCTACCTGCGACATACTTACCAGTTCATCGGCAGATCTAACATTATTACCTGATCAAAATATTGTAGCAAGCTATCTGTATTGGGCAGGATCAGGAACTGGAGATTTTGATATTCAATTAAATGGAATTGACATCTCCGCAGAACGTACATTCAGTGATTTACTGGATGAAACGCGTGTCTTTTTCGCAGCATTTGCAGACGTAACCGATATAATTAATTCCGAAGGCAATACCACATACACTGTATCTGAATTAGATTTAACCAATGTAATTACACCTTACTGTCCTACAGGTACTAATTTTGCAGGATGGACTTTAACTGTAATTTACGAGGATGCTACCTTACCACTTAATCAACTAAATGTTTATGATGGTTTACAAAGCGTTCCAGAGTCTTTAACTATAACCTTGGATAATCTAAACGTATTAGATAACGATAACGCAAAAATTGGTTTCGTTGCTTGGGAAGGTGATCGTGCATTGGCGGTAAATGAACAATTGACTATAAACGGAAATCTAATTGGCAACCCACCATTAAATCCAAACAATAATGCTTTTAATGGAACTAATAGTTTTACTGGAGCAACGGATTTGTACAATATGGATATCGATGTCTATAATATCCAAGACAATATATCCATCGGAGATACAACGGCAACAATAAGTCTTACCTCTGGACAAGATTTCGTAATGATTAATAATATTATTACAGTCCTTAATAGTCAACTACCTGACGCTACAATTACAGTTGATAATGTATTCTTGGAATGTGATAATAGAGAAATTGTGGTAGATTATATGGTAAGTAATGTCAATAGTACTGGCGTACTCCCAGCAAATATACCAATAGCTTTTTATGCTGAAAGCGAACTTGTGGGACAGAGCGCCACCATCTCGGATATAGCAATTGGTGATTCAGAAAGTGGCTCAATTTTACTTAGCATTCCAGAAACAATTACGGATATATTTAATCTCACCCTTATAGTTGATGACGACGGTACAGGCAATGGTTTGGTAACAGAAACCAATGAGAATAACAACTCATATTTTGAAGTTGTAGAGCTACTTGTCATACCAGATATAATTGAGCTTCCAGACTTATTAGAATGTAATTTGGGCTTCAATATGGCCGAATTTAACCTATTCAAGGCCACAGAAAATTTACCAGAGTTTGTTGGGCAATCGTTTCAATTTTACACTAATCTTGATGATTTAAGAGCTAATGTCAATGCTATCTCTTTTCCAGCGAATTATACAAATACTGTAATTCCGGAAACGATTTACATTCGATTAGAATTGGACATATGTTTTGAAATATTTCAGTTTAGACTTACCATAGAAAATTGTCCACCTACAATTCCGCAAGGATTTTCACCGAATACAGATGGTATAAATGATTGGTTCAATATCCAAGGTTTATATAACATCTTTACTGAACATGAATTGATAATATATAACAGATATGGTACCTTAATTTTCGAAGGAAATAATGACAAAAGATGGGAAGGTTTTTCTAATAGAGGAATCAATTCTGGGCAGAAAGTTCCCGTAGGTACATACTACTATATTTTAAGGTTAAACGACCCTAATTATGAACCGTTTGTCGATTGGATTTATGTAAACTACTAATATTCTACATATTACAAATTTTCTTTTTATCGATTTTTTTTGCATTTAATCTATTTTATTGGTAATCTTGTGGAGTAATATCGCTTAAGCGGTTTTTACCAACAAACAAGATTATATGACCCAAAGATTAACCAACTACCTAAGTATCCTATGCCTATTGGCATGCGCGGTCATTTATAGTCAACAAATAACTACAGACAACACCTTATCTATAGATGAACTTATACTTAATAATTTAGATGCTGATTGTGTAGATATTTCTAATATAAATTCTTCTGTAAATGGAAGTAACTTTGGTGTAGGTAATTTTGGTTCATTTCAGCGTGGTAATTCCAGTTTTCCTTTCGAGAGCGGAATTATTTTATCAACAGGTAATGTAAATTCAGCTGGTAATGCAGTTAATAACCAGTTTCTTAATGATGGCGATGCAGATTGGGGAACAGATCCGGATTTAGAAAATACTTTAGGTATCGATGAAACTCTTAATGCGACCAGCGTGGAGTTTGACTTTGTTTCTATCTCAAATACATTAGTTTTTAATTACATATTGGCTTCAGAAGAATATTTTGCAAATTTTCCGTGTCAGTATTCAGATGGATTTGCGCTCTAAATTCGAGAAGCAAATAGCAATGGACCTTACACAAATATTGCCTTAATACCAGGAACATCTACTCCAGTAAATACTACAACAATTCATGATGAAATTGCAGGTCACTTTGCCTAAGAAGATAAATAGAAATCAAGATTTTGTAACGCTATGATTACGCATTTGTTTGTCGTAAATTTGTCATATGCGTTTTAAAATTGAATCCGAATTTCAACCTACTGGAGATCAGCCACAGGCGATAAAACAATTGGCTGATGGAATTACTAGTAATGAAAAATACCAAACTCTTTTAGGCGTTACAGGTTCGGGTAAAACGTTCACCGTTGCAAATGTTATAGAAAGTGTTCAACGACCAACGTTAGTATTAGCCCATAATAAAACACTCGCCGCACAATTATATTCGGAGTTCAAACAGTTTTTTCCGAATAATGCTGTAGAATATTTTGTGTCCTACTATGACTATTACCAGCCAGAAGCTTACATTCCAGTATCTGGAGTATACATCGAGAAAGACTTATCTATAAATGAAGAAATTGAGAAAATGCGTCTTAGCACAACATCTTCTCTTCTCTCAGGAAGACGTGATGTTTTGGTTGTTGCTTCTGTTTCTTGTTTGTACGGTATTGGTAATCCAATAGAATTTCAAAAAAACGTGATTACCTTAGAGCGAGATCAAGTAATTTCAAGAACCGCATTATTACACCAATTAGTTCAGAGTCTGTATTCCAGAACTACAGCAGATTTTAAAAACGGAAATTTCAGAATAAAAGGTGATACCGTTGATGTATTTCCAGGATACTCAGATAATGCCTTTCGGATTCATTTTTTTGGTGATGAAATCGAAGAAATTGAAGCCTTTAATCCATACGACCAGACAATTATAGAACGTTACGATAGGTTGAATATCTATCCAGCAAATATGTTTGTGACCTCACCAGATATTCTACAAAATGCCATTAGAGGCATTCAAGATGATCTTGTAAAACAACATGACTACTTTAAGGATATTGGTAAGCACCTTGAAGCGAAACGACTGAAAGAACGAACAGAATTTGACCTTGAAATGATTCGTGAGTTGGGATATTGTTCTGGTATCGAGAACTACTCAAGATATTTAGACGGTCGTGCTCCAGGAACACGACCATTTTGCTTGTTAGATTATTTTCCAGATGATTATTTAATGGTGGTTGATGAAAGTCATGTAACAATATCGCAAGTTCATGCGATGTATAGTGGTGATAGAAGTCGTAAAGAGAATTTGGTAAAATATGGATTTAGATTACCAGCAGCTATGGATAATAGACCATTAAAATTCGAAGAATTTGAAGCACTTCAGAATCAAGTAATTTATGTTTCAGCAACTCCAGCTAATTACGAAATGCAAAAAACTGATGGTGTTTATGTAGAACAAGTTATACGACCAACTGGATTATTAGATCCGATTATAGAAGTAAGACCAAGTCTTAATCAAATTGATGATCTCATCGAAGAAATTCAAGTTAGAGTCGAAAAAGATGAGCGCACCTTGGTCACGACGCTCACGAAAAGAATGGCTGAAGAGTTGGTAAAATATCTTACAAGGATATCGATTCGCTGCCGCTATATACATAGTGATGTGGACACGCTGGAACGTGTTGAAATTATGCAAGATTTACGAAAGGGTATTTTTGATGTATTGGTTGGTGTTAATTTACTTCGTGAAGGCTTAGACTTACCGGAAGTCTCATTAGTTGCTATTCTCGATGCCGATAAAGAAGGCTTCTTACGTAGCAATCGATCGCTAACACAAACTGTTGGAAGAGCTGCACGTAACCTAAATGGGAAGGCTATTATGTATGCCGATGTAATAACCAATAGCATGCAAAAGACAATCGATGAAACTAATTATCGTCGCGAAAAGCAAATTGCATATAATACTTCCAATAATATAACACCAAAGGCATTAAATAAGAGTTTAGACTCCGCATTAGCAAAAAATTCTGTAAGTACCTATCGAACAGAATTAGACGCCAAACTCGCCGCAGAACCAGAAAGTAAATACCTTACTAACGGAGAACTTGAGAAAAAGATCCGTGATACACGTAAGCAAATGGAGAAAGCTGCGAAAGATTTAGATTTTATGGAAGCAGCACGTTTCCGTGATGAAATTACAGCTTACCAAGAACGATTAGAAAAGTTGAAGGTTAAATAAAAGTTTTACATGTAATGAGATCCTGTTATAAATTCGGGATAAGTTCAACTTTACACATTGCATTCACTCTCAGCTTTGCAATGTTTAGTTTCACCTAATTATACTGAACCTTAAAAATATCTATTAAGAAATCTGGCGGAACTATTTTGTTAGGGAAACTTTCCATAAGATCGAGAACACGATTTATGGATTCTTGACTTAGACCCATTCTTAAGCCAAAATTATGTATTCGCACTAATTGTTTTGAAGAGTCGTTGTGATTTAGATTCATAAGTAAAACTAATCTATGAAACTGGACGATTCTTTCACTATGTGACTTAAGTTTTAAATATGTAACTGGATGTTTATAGAGATAATCAAAATCTTCGTCAGAAATATCTAATTCGCGCGCAATGCTCAATAGAAACCTATGCTCTATCGATTGCATACTATTATCCTTCTGCGCAAATGCTATCAATTCTGACAACAAACTCAATTTTTCAACGCGATTAATCATATAAAGGTATTCCGAGGGTTTTTTGATATATACAAAGTTAAATAGTTGCACTATTTTATTGTCGGTCGTTAATTGTATCTTGTCGAAAAATATCTTGCAATTGGTCGGTATTATTAAACTTTGAACAATCAAACTGGTCAATTTAAGGACTTATTTTAAAGTATAACTAACTCAAAAACAAATAAATGACTAACAATGATGTTTTCAAAAAACTAAGAGTTGCTCATAAATTACGAGACGATGATATCATCAAGATCTTAGAGCTTGTTGATTTTCGAGTTACCAAAAGTGAATTGGGTGCATTTTTCCGAAGAGAAGACCACCCAAAATATATGGAATGTGGTGACCAGATTTTGCGAAATTTTCTGAATGGACTCATTATACACCTCAGAGGTCCAATGCCAAAACCTAAGAACACTAAACAAAAAAATAGCCAACAGAAATGAAGGCTATTTTTTTAGTTTTCTAATTATACCTTAAGCAATCGATTTTATGTATCGTGCAAGCTCCTGTAAATCTTCAGGATTAGTTCTTATTTTCTGTATTTTTATAAAACTAATAAGTTGCTCGGCAATCTCAGGGTAATTATCGCGTAATGTTTTTTTATTGGTGGTTAACTTATATAACTTGTTATCATCACCAATTACATAGTAATTATATTCCTTTATGAATCTAAAATTAATTGGTTCATAAGATGAGTACTGTTTTGAGTGAAAGTGATCATAGTATTCTTTTCTCAAAACCAATGGTTGATCCGAAGACTCATCCTTGATAAAATAACTACTATAAATTTTATCATCACTACCATAGTAGAATATCACAACATATTCTAAATTTATAGTCGGAAACTTTATACTCGTATTTTATCTTTTTGCCAAAAGCTCTATACGTTCTCCGTTTTTAATTTCAACAGTATCATCTATAGGGTTGTACCTTGCTATTACCTTGCTTGATTTGTCTCCTGAAGTAATAATAGCTTCATGCCAATCAAAAACATTGGTTTGCTTTATTTGAGCTTTAAACTTTTTATCGTACTGTCTTGCTCGTTCATATCCATCTGTATGGACTGAGTTTGATGTGTAAGAATATTGTCGTATTCCGGCACTATTCAGTTGAGCATTAGAAAATGAAAACAGTCCTAAGGTAAGGCAAGCAAAAATGAAATTTTTCATGACACAAAGATTTATTGGTTCATTATAATGAGCATCAAAGATTATTCCGAACGCCATGGAAAATTACTAAATGTTTCCAAACGTAGCACAAAAAAAGCGACTTAAAAAGTCGCTTTTTTAATTCTATAAATAGTATGCTATTAGGCTAATACGCTCTGTACCTTATCAGCCGCTTCTTGAAATTCTGTTGAACTTAAAACGTCTAATCCAGAATTATCAATTAAATCTTTTGCAATATCTGCATTTGTACCTTGTAATCGTACAATGATAGGGACATTGATATCTCCTATGTTTTTATAAGCATCTATAACACCTTGTGCCACACGATCACAACGTACTATACCACCAAAAATATTAATCAAAATTGCCTTTACATTCGGGTCTTTAAGAATAATATTAAAAGCTGCCTCTACACGGGCTGAATCTGCTGTACCACCAACATCAAGGAAGTTTGCAGGTTCTCCACCAGCTTGTTTAATTAAATCCATAGTTGCCATTGCTAAACCCGCACCATTTACCATACAACCTACATTTCCGTCAAGGTCTACATAATTAAGACCTAATTCTCCAGCTTCAACCTCAATAGGGTTTTCTTCACGCTTATCTCTTAATTCTGCTAAATCTTTGTGACGGAAAAGTGCATTACCATCTAAAGTCACTTTAGAATCGACAGCCATAATTTTATCATCACTTGTTTTTAAAACAGGATTAATTTCAAATAAAGAAGCATCTGACTTAACGTAAGCTGTATACAATGCAGAAACAAATTTTGTCATTTCTTTAAATGCCGCACCTGATAATCCTAAATTAAACGCTACACGTCTTGCTTGAAATGGTAATAATCCTAATGCAGGATCTATTTCTTCCGTAAAAATTAAATGAGGTGTTTCTTCCGCTACTTGCTCTATATCCATTCCACCTTCTGTAGAATACATAATCATGTTACGTCCAGTACCACGATTTAAAAGCACAGACATGTAATATTCTTCCGGCTCGTTATCACCTGGATAATAAACGTCTTCTGCCACTAAAACTTGGTGTACACGTTTTCCTTCTGCCGAAGTTTGTGGTGTTACTAAATCCATACCAATTATTTGACCTGCTAATTCCTCAACTTCTTGTAAATTTTTAGCAAGTTTTACTCCACCACCTTTACCACGACCACCTGCGTGAACTTGTGCTTTTATCACATGCCAACCTGTACCGGTTTCTTCAGTTAATTTTTTAGCTGCATCAACAGCTTCTGATGCACTTGTAGCAACAATTCCTCGCTGG
>CBFHYD010000014.1:0-36353 GCA_965659975.1 Winogradskyella sp.
TGTTGCTGGTTCTACAAAAATTGGAGAGAATTGCCAGATAGGCGGGCAAGTTGGTATAGTAGGTCACATCAATATTGGTAATAACGTACGCATACAAGCGCAATCAGGTATTGGTAGAAACATTAAGGATAATGAAGTATTGCAAGGGTCGCCAGCATTAGGCTATGTTGATTATAACAAATCTTATGTCCACTTTAAGAACTTACCGAAGATTGTAAAAAATATAACAGAATTAGAAAAGAAGATCGATGGGAATCGTTAAGACAGATATAAAACAAAAAACCATTGAAAAAGAAGTCAAACTCGAAGGAGTTGGCTTACATACAGGTGCTAACGTCGTTTTAAACTTTAAATCTGGTGCTCCAAACACCGGATTTGTTTTTGAACGTGTTGATTTAGAAGGAAGCCCAAAAATTGAGGCAGATGCAAATTATGTCACAAATACACAACGCGGTACTTGTCTTGAGAAAAATGGTGTAACAATTCAAACTTGCGAGCACGTATTAGCAGCACTCGTTGGTTTAGATATTGATAATGCAATAATTCAATTAAACGCATCAGAACCACCAATTATGGATGGTTCATCCAAGTTTTTCATAGAAGCATTGGAAAATGCTGGAATTGTTGAGCAAGACGCTGTAAGAGAAGAATTCGTTGTAAAGGATATTGTGTCATTTTCAGATGAAGAATCTGGTAGTGAAATTATTCTAATGCCAGCAGATAATTATCAAATTACTACAATGGTAGATTTTGGTACCAAAGTTTTGGGTACTCAAAATGCAACATTGAATAAAATGTCTGATTTTAAGGACGAAATTTCCAATTCAAGAACTTTTAGCTTTCTACATGAAATTGAAATGTTATTGGAACATGGTCTTATAAAAGGTGGTGATTTAAATAACGCTATTGTTTATGTAGATAAAGAACTATCTCCAGAAACCATGGAGAAACTGCGAGTGGCTTTTAAGAAAGATGAAATTGCGGTTAAGCCAAATGGTATTTTAGATAATCTCACGTTACATCACCCAAATGAAGCAGCAAGGCATAAGTTATTAGATGTTATTGGTGATTTGGCATTAGTTCGTACTCGAATAAGAGGTAAGGTTATTGCAAATAAGCCAGGCCATTATGTGAACACCCAGTTTGCTAAGAAAATGGTAAAGTTTATAAAAAATGAAAGACGTAATTACGTTCCTGAAATTGACTTGAATGCAACACCTGTAAAGGATGTGAATCAAATTATGGAAATGTTACCACATAGACCACCATTTTTGTTGGTAGATAAAATCATGGAGTTATCAGATAACCATGTAATTGGTTTAAAGAACGTAACCATGAACGAGCCTTTTTTTGTTGGTCATTTCCCAGGTTCTCCAGTAATGCCAGGTGTTCTTCAAATTGAGGCTATGGCACAAACAGGTGGAATCTTAGTGTTAAGTACAGTTCCTGATCCTGAAAATTACTTGACGTATCTTCTTAAAATAGACAATGTACGTTACAAACATCAAGTTGTACCTGGAGATACATTGGTGTTTAAGTTAGACTTAATGTCTCCAATTAGACGTGGTATATGTCAAATGTCAGCAAAAGCCTTTGCTAATGGAAAATTGGTAAGTGAGGCAGAAATAATGGCCCAAATTGTAAAAGTAAAGAACAACTAAAATGAACCAACCTTTAGCATACGTACATCCTGGAGCAAAAATTGCAAAGAATGTAGTGATAGAACCATTTACAACCATTCACAACAATGTGGTTATTGGAGAAGGTACTTGGATAGGCAGTAATGTAACTATTATGGAAGGTGCTCGCATAGGGAAAAATTGTAATATTTTTCCTGGCGCTGTTATTTCTGCTATTCCTCAAGATTTAAAATATGCAGGTGAAGATACCACAGCTGAGATTGGTGATAACGTAACCATTAGAGAATGTGTAACTATAAATCGTGGAACTTCAGACCGAATGAAAACAGTTATAGGAAACAATTGTCTAATTATGGCATATAGTCATGTCGCACATGATTGTATTATTGGTAATTACTGTATTTTTTCAAACAACACAACTCTTGCAGGACACGTAACGATTGGTGACAATGTTGTTTTAGCAGGCATGGTAGCTGTGCATCAGTTTGCATCTGTAGGTAATCATGCTTTTGTAACTGGAGGTTCTTTGGTTCGAAAAGATGTACCACCTTATGTGAAAGCCGCACGTGAGCCATTGTCTTACGTAGGAATTAATTCTGTTGGACTAAGACGTAGAGGATTCGAAACAGAGAAAATTAGAGAGATACAGCATATTTATCGAATTCTATATCAAAAAAATTATAACAATACCCAAGCTTCTGAAATTATAGAGGCTGAAATGGAAGCCACTCCAGAACGTGATGAAATTCTTCAATTTATTAAGGATTCTCACAGAGGTATTATGAAAGGGTATTTTAAATCAAACTAAAATTAGCGAATCTACGATTCAGCATTTAAATAAATAAACAGTTAAAAATGGCAAGTACTTCAGATATCCGAAATGGATTATGTATAAAATACAATAATGATATTTACAAAATCATAGAATTTCTTCACGTAAAACCTGGAAAAGGTCCTGCTTTTGTGAGAACTAAGCTTAAAAGTGTTACTACTGGAAAAGTGATTGATAATACATTTTCAGCAGGTCATAAAATCGAGGATATTCGAGTTGAAACACATAAATTTCAATATTTATACAATGATGGTGAGTTTTATCATTTTATGAATGAGGCAGACTATACTCAAATTAGATTATTAGAAAGCGCATTGGACCGCCCAGATTTAATGAAAGAAGGTGAGGTTGTGACGATTCAAATTAACACCGAAGACAACATGCCTTTGTCTGTAGATATGCCAGCAACGGTGATTTTGGAAGTGACTCATACAGAACCTGGCGTAAAAGGAAATACAGCGACAAATGCAACAAAACCAGCGACGGTGGAGACAGGAGCTTCAGTTAATGTTCCTTTGTTTATTAATGAAGGTGATAAAATAAAAGTAGAAACTGAGAAGGGAACTTATAAAGAAAGAATTAAGGAATAAATGAAATTCCCAAGGCCTTATAAACTAAAAGAAATAGCAGAAATCATCGATTCCAAATACGTTGGGGCAGATGATTTTTCTGTTTTAGGAATGAATGAAATACATGTCGTAGAGCCTGGTGATATTGTCTTTGTTGATCATCCAAAGTATTATGACAAGGCATTAAATTCTAATGCAACTGTTATTCTTATCAACAAGGAAGTAAAATGTCCGGAAGGTAAAGCATTGCTTATCTCGGATGATCCTTTTAGAGATTTCAACAAACTAACCGACAAATTTAAACCTTTTGTTAGCGCAAGCTCCTCAATTTCTGAAAGCGCCAAGATTGGTAGTGGAACGGTTGTTCAACCTAATTGTTTCATTGGGCACAATGTTGTTATTGGTGAGAATTGTGTTATACATTCCAACGTAAGTATTTATGATTATACAATTATAGGCGATAACGTTACTATACATTCAGGTACAGTTATAGGGGCAAATGCCTTTTATTACAAAAAAAGACCTACTGGTTATGATAGATTAAAGTCGAGCGGTAGAGTAGTGCTTAAGGATAATGTGGATATAGGTGCCTCTTGTACAATTGATAGAGGTGTTACTGCAGATACTACTATTGGCGAAGGTACTAAATTAGATAATCAAATACAGATTGGTCATGATACCGTAATTGGTAAAAATTGTCTTATTGCTTCGCATTCGGGAATTGCTGGTTGCGTTATAGTGGGAGACGATGTAACAATTTGGGGACAAGTAGGTATAACCAGTGGCATTACGATAGGAGATAAAACAGTAATCTCTGCGAAAGCAGGAGTTAGCAAATCATTGGAAGGTAATAAGCATTATTTTGGTATTCCTGCGGAAGATTTTAGAACCAAATACAAGGAAATTGCTTCTATTAAGAAGATTCCAGAAATCTTAGAGATGCTTAAAAAGTTAGACACATCAAAATAAATGATTCCTGTTATTTTTTTCGATGCAAAATATTTATTTTTGCATCCGTTATTTAATTGTATAAATTAGAAAATAAATGAGCGTTTTAGTCAACAAAGATTCAAATATAATAGTTCAAGGATTTACTGGTAGTGAAGGTACATTTCATGCTGGTCAAATGATAGAATACGGAACAAATGTTGTTGGAGGTGTTACACCAGGAAAAGGTGGGCAAACACATTTAGATAAGCCAGTTTTTAATACTGTTTCAGAAGCTGTTGAGAAAGTTGGTGCAGATACTACTATTATTTTTGTTCCGCCAGCATTTGCTGCAGATGCTATTATGGAAGCTGCAGACGCAGGAATTAAGGTTATAATTACTATTACTGAAGGAATTCCAGTTGCAGATATGACTAAAGCTGCAGATTACATTAAAGATAAAGATTGTCGCTTGGTTGGACCTAACTGCCCAGGAGTTATTACTCCAGGTGAAGCTAAAGTTGGTATTATGCCAGGATTCGTTTTTAAATCAGGAAAAGTCGGGATTGTTTCCAAATCAGGTACTTTAACTTACGAGGCTGCTGATCAAGTTGTAAAACAAGGTTTAGGAATAACAACAGCGATTGGTATCGGTGGTGATCCTATTATCGGAACAACAACTAAAGAAGCTGTAGAATTACTAATCAATGATCCAGATACAGAAGCTGTAGTTATGATTGGTGAAATAGGAGGACAATTAGAAGCAGATGCTGCAAATTGGTATAAGGAAAGTGGAAGTACAAAACCAATTGTTGGATTTATCGCTGGTGAAACTGCTCCTGCTGGTCGTACAATGGGACATGCTGGTGCAATTGTTGGAGGTAGTGATGATACGGCACAAGCAAAAAAGAAAATCATGCGTGCATGTGGTATCCATGTTGTTGATTCTCCAGCAGAGATTGGTAAAAAAGTAGCTGAAGTATTGGGCTAATAAAGCATAAATAAGCTGAGCTAAGTTCAGCACAAACTGTTAAAAACCTTACAAAATCTTGTAAGTTTTTTTTGTTTCTTGCAATTTGTAATCTCTATATTTGAAGATAGACATAATAACTAATCAATTAGTAGTATAATGAAATTATTAGAAGGGAAAACAGCTATAATAACAGGTGCATCTCGAGGAATAGGAAAAGGAATAGCAGAGGTTTTTGCTAATCACGGGGCAAATCTTGCATTTACATACAGTTCGTCCGTTGATGCCGCGAATGCTTTAGAAAAGGATCTCAATGAAAAAGGAATTAAAGCAAAAGGCTATCAAAGTAACGCTGCAAATTTTGACGATGCTCAAAAATTAGCAGAAGATGTATTAGCTGAGTTTGGTTCTATTGATATTTTAGTAAATAACGCCGGTATCACTAAGGATAACCTACTTATGCGTATGGGCGAAGAAGATTTCGATAAAGTCATTGAAGTGAACCTTAAGTCCGTTTTTAATATGACAAAAGCTGTACAGCGTACTATGCTCAAACAGCGCAAAGGATCGATTATAAATATGAGTTCTGTTGTAGGTGTAAAAGGTAATGCTGGGCAAACCAATTATGCAGCTTCAAAAGCTGGTATAATAGGTTTTTCTAAATCTGTGGCTTTAGAATTAGGGTCAAGAAATATACGTAGCAATGTTATTGCACCTGGATTTATCGAAACTGAAATGACATCTAAACTCGATGAAGAAACTGTAAAAGGCTGGCGTGCTGCAATTCCACTAAAACGCGGTGGTACTCCAGAAGATATTGCAAATGCTTGTGTTTATTTAGCGAGTGACTTAAGTGCCTATGTTACAGGTCAGACACTAAATGTAGATGGTGGAATGCTTACCTAAATATTCAATAATGAAAAGAATTTTTATAGTTGTATTGAGTGTATTTTGTTTCGGTGTTTCTGCTCAAGATTGGATTACTGTGAAAGATATGGACTTGAGCTATCGCATTGATTTCCCTCAAGGAGAAACTAAAAGTAGTCAAGACGTACCTACGGAAAAAGGGAATGTAAAAATGATTTTATATTCTGGCCAGCCAGCTTCAGCAGAGGATAAAAATGTTTATTATGCGACATCTTTTTCTGAGTATCCAGTGAGTTTTTTTCCAAATGGATTAAACTCCAAAACTGATATTGACTCGGTACTGGAAGGAGCTATGAATGGTGCAGTAAGTAACGTTAAAGGTAAACTTATGAGTAAGTAGGACATTGTTTTTAATGGGTTTCCTGGTCGTATAATAAAAGTAGAAGCAGTTCAACAAGGAGTTACGTATGTAATAACCATGTGGTATATTCTGGTGGAGTACAAAATGTACAAAGCTCAAACAATAGCACCTATAGCTACTCATAACAATAAAAACGAAAAGCGATTTATCGAATTATTCGAGTTAATTAAAGTAAAACAATAATTGCAGCAAATCACGATCATCTATATCGTCGGAATTGGAATTTTAGCGCTACTATTAGCGCTTTTTCAATATATATATAAATCAAAGCCAAGCAAACTTAGGTGGATATTAACTGGGCTGCGGTTTGTGTCTGTTTTTAGTCTTTTATTATTACTTCTCAATCCAAAATTTGAATCTGCCACCTATTACGAAGAAAAACCAAACTTGGTAATTGCTGTAGATAATTCTGAATCAATAGATTATCTAAAGCAAGGTGATGCTGCATCCTCCTTAGTAAATGAACTAATATATGATTCTGACATAAATCAAAAATTCGATGTGACTGCATTATCATTTGGGTCTGAAGTCAATTATATCGATTCGTTAAGTTTCGATGAAAAACAATCTAATATTTCGGGCTTTTTCAAAAATTACAATGAGCTTTTTAAAAATAGTGTTGCTCCAGTACTATTAGTCACAGATGGTAATCAAACTCTTGGTAAGGATTACCAATACATCAGTAAAAATAATGGCCAACCGATTTATCCTGTAATATTGGGAGATACCACTTCTTTTTCAGATTTACGAATATCTCAAGTCAATGTTAATAGGTATGCCTACTTAAAAAATCGTTTTCCTATTGAGATAATTACAAATTATTCTGGAAATGAAAATTTTGGTTCGGTATTAAGAATAAGCTCTGGTAATGCAGTTTTGTTTTCTCAAAGACTAATTTTTGAACCAAATAAGACTTCAGAAATAATTAACACAACATTAGTAGCAAATACTGTAGGTGTAAGAACCTATAAGGTAGAACTACTACCATTAGATAATGAGAAAAATAAGATTAATAATTACAAGAATTTTGCGGTAGAAGTCATAGACCAAAAGACAAATATTGCTTTAGTATCTGAGACTATCCATCCTGATTTGGGCGCATTAAAAAAGTCTATTGAAAGTAATGAGCAACGAAGTGTAGAAATCTTAAAACCTGATGAATTTTTGCTTTCATCAAAGGACTATCAGATTGTATTTCTATATCAGCCTACATCCAATTTTACTTCGGTTTACGAAAAAGTTAACAAGCAACGCTACAATACGTTTACTGTTGCAGGAGCAAGTACAAACTGGAATTTGGTAAACGAAAATCAAGATATTTTTGAGCAAGAAATCACCAATCAGCTAGAATATTATCAACCTTCCTTAAATACGAATTATGGGACATTTATCATCGATAACATTCAGTTTGATAATTATCCACCACTACAATCCGAATTCGGAAGTACGTCTCAGAATATTGGTCAGAATATATTATTATATAAATCTATTAATGGTATCGAAACTGGTGAGGCATTACTAAGTACTTTTGAGGATGAAAATCAAAAGCATGCATTACTAAATGGAGAAGGTATATGGCGCTGGCGTTCAAAATGTTACATAGAAAGTGATTCCTTTGAGAGCTTTGATAATTTTATTGGAAAGCTCATTCAATATTTAAGTTCAAATAAGAGGAGAAATCGACTAAATGTCTATCATAAGTCATTTTACAATCAAACGGATGACATAGTTCTTAGTGCACAATTCTTCAATAAAAATTATGAGTTTGATGCTAATGCTAACCTTCAAATCACTTATCGTAATAAAGAAACAAATCAAAGCAACACACTACCCTTATTGTTGAGAAACGCTTCCTATATAGTTGATTTGAGTAGTGTTTCTCCGGGAGATTATGTCTTTATAATTAAAAGTAATGATGAGCCGATAAGTGCTTCAGGAAATTTTAAAGTGCTGGCGTACAACATCGAACAACAATTTTTAAATGCAGATGTAACAAAATTGAAGTCAATTGCTACTAACTCTAATGGAAAATATTACTTCATTGGTAAGACTGATAATGTGATAAATGATTTATTAGAGGATGAGCGTTTTGCTACAATTCAAAAAAGCAAACGTAGCGTAATACCGTTAATAGATTACAAATATTTGTTAGGCTTAATAGCATTAGCCTTATCTTTGGAGTGGTTTATAAGAAAGTATAACGGTTTAATATAAAAACTTAAAAAACATGGATAAATTACCTAAAATTGGAATACCCGTAATTATAACTGCAATAGTATTAATTATACTTATTGCAAAATCTGCGGTTACTATTGGACCTGGCGAAGGTGGAGTTATATTCGAACGATTTGGAGATGGTATTAACACGGAAAAGACTTATGGTGAAGGATTTCATATCGTAGCGCCTTGGAATGAAATGTTAATATTCAAAGTGAGACAACAATCAATTTCTGATACTATGAATGTGTTATCTGTAGATGGATTACAGGTATCTGTAAATGGTACTATCTGGTTCGAGCCTGAGTACAGTAATTTAGGAAAGCTCATAAAAACTAAAGGAAAAGACTTTATATCAGAGTTATTAGATCCAGCGATTAACTCAGCTGCTCGTAGTGTTGTTGGTCGATACACGCCTGAACAATTATATTCAAGTAAACGTGATGTAATTGAGCAAGAAATTTTGGAAGAAGTACGTAAAGAACTTGACGGACAGTTTATTAACGTAAAGCGCGTTTTAGTAGAAGATGTAACTCTTCCTTCCACAATTAAAGACGCGATTGAGCGTAAATTAAAGCAAGAACAAGAGTCTTTAGAATATGAGTTTAGGTTGGTAACTGCAGAAAAGGAAGCGGAACGCCAGAGAATAGAGGCTCAAGGTAAAGCTGATGCTAACAAGATTTTAAGTGCATCTTTGACCGATAAAATCCTTCAAGATAAAGGCATAGAAGCTACCAATAAATTGGCAGAAAGCCCGAACAGTAAGGTAATTGTAATTGGGTCAGGCGAAAGCGGAATGCCTATTATTTTAGGCAATCAATAAAAGTTTGTTAAAGACTTGCAATTGCAATTGAATTTTTAGAAAAATATACTAAGAAAATACAAACAAGGATTACCATAACTGGCATTACCAATTGTGCCCCACTCATTTTGACATTAGCGAATAAATAAGCATGTTGGACTATTGCACCTATCGCGGATATAAAAAATAGTATATAAACCCACTTTTTCCTTAATAATAAAGATAATGCTCCTAAAGCACTACAAAAAACAGCTAAGGCGAATGCCGCTGTATACCAAGCAGGAAATTCCATTAAAAATTCTGCTCTTTGTTCTTCTGGTAATGCTGCAATCATTTCGTCTGCTGCAAAGGCTCTACCGAGATAAGCCATTACACCAAGGCCATTCCAGATAAGTGCAATAACACCAATAATCCAGAACCACACAGGAGGTTTTGTTGTAGTCATAATTAATTAATTAATTTTAGTTAGTCTAGACTTCAATTTAAAAATATTTTGATAGACCAGCTATAAAATTATAATTTCGGTGCTATTATGGTTTTTGAAAAACGCTACTATTACCTCATAAAAATTCAATACTTGGGTTACCGATTTCATGGTTGGCAAAAGCAACCAGACGTGAAGACTATCCACTTAATGATAGACAGAACACTCAAATTTATTTTAGGTGACCAACGTTTTAAAACTTTAGGCGCAGGACGTACTGACGCCATGGTTTCAGCAAATGAAGCTGCTTTGGAGTTGTTTTTGTATAATAAACCTATTGATGATTTCAAGGAATTTTTAGACCTGTTTAATCATAATTTACCACAAGACATCAGAGCTTTGGAGATTGAAGAAGTGGATAAGGACTTCAATATTATACAGAACTCCAAAACCAAAGAATACCATTACTTGTTTTCAGAAGGTCAAAAAAACCATCCGTTTTGTGCGCCAATATTAACTACCATCTTGGAGCCTTTGGATGTTGAATTAATGAAAGAAGGAGCAAAGCTATTTGAAGGTACTCATAATTTTAAACCTTATTGCTATAAGCCTTCTAAAACCGGTGAGTTTGTGAGGACAATAGATCAGTGCGAAATATTTGATAATACGCTTTACACTGCCAATTTCTTTCCGGATATGACCTATATATTAAAAATTAGAGGGAAAGGGTTCATGAGAAACCAAATCCGATTAATGATGGGTGTTTTAATTAAATTGGGTAGAGGAGAAGTTGATTTGGATTATATCCAAAGTTCATTTGAGGATGAAACTATGCATATGGATTATATAGCGCCAGCTTCAGGTTTAATTTTGCATTCTGTTGAGTTCGAAGCATAAAAAAACCACTCAATTGAGTGGTTTATATTTTTAATAAAGAAACTGTGTTACTCCACTACATGAAGCTTAGGTTCCTTATTCACGAACTTGCCATTGACAGATTCGCCCAATATTAAAACTTCTTTTGCGCGTTCGTACATTTTTATTGCGCGTTGCATTTGTATTTCTGTACTATTGTACAATTTAACACCAGATCTCGAACCTTTATTACGGATTTCAATATAAAATCCATCTTTAAGTTTCGTTGGCCTTGTTGCTGGTCTTCCCATAAATCAATATGATTTTTAAAAATTTTTGCATTATACGTAAAAAAACCAGATAAAACAATACGATTTTAAATTATTTGAGCCAAAAACACTGGTTTCGCTAAATATTTTTAAAAGTTTTAACACTTACTTATGTTAAAAGTAGATAATCTCACGGCTTTACAGTTAAACCCTGTTAAATCACTTGACAAAACTCCATATGAGCATATATTAAATAGTGTATTTATTAAACAAAACAAATTAAAACACAGTTATGAACTATTTAAACATTAAAGATGAACAAGCACACGCAACTGTAGTAGAATTAAACATCTTATTAGCAGATTACCATATCTATTACCAAAACTTAAGAAATTTCCATTGCAATATTTTAGGAGAAAATTTCTTTCAACTACACGAAAAATTTGAAGAATTATATTCAGATGCAAGAGTGAAGATTGATGACATAGCCGAGCGTATTTTAACCTTAAGATATCATCCAGTGAGTAATTTGTCAGAGTATTTAAAAATTTCTTCGCTCAATAAAGCAAATTCAGACAAAACCGATACTGAAATGGTATCAGAAATTTTGGAAAATCATTTCACCGTAAAAAACCAGAATTACGTGGTGGTTACTATTTGCATATTAAGCCAGATAATGAATCTTTTATAGACGTTGGTTTTTGGGAACCAAACAAGGAAGACCTAATGCGAATCCGAAAGGAATTTGAAATGGATGACGAAGAAATCCGTGACATTCTAAAAGATAAAACCTTCAAAACTACTTGGGGTGATTTTGTTGGCGATGAATTAAAAACTGCATCAAGAGGTTTTGCATAAGATCACCCAGCCATTAATCTTCTTAGAAAGAAGCAATTTATCTTTATTAAGAAATACACTGACAAAGAGGTTTTAGCAACCGATTTTATTGATGATGTCCACCAATCATTTAAGGATGCGACCTTATTTGGATTACATGAGCGATGTATTGACCACTAATCTCAATGGTGAATCAATTATTTAAACAGCTTTAAGAATCTCAGGCTTTGTAAAGAGTTGAATACTGTCCAATAAGCGCTCTTTTACAATATTCATCATGCGCTTGTTTAACGCAGATGAGTTCTGAATATACAAGCTGTACTCTTCGGTTGTAAACTGCCCAATAATCATTCCTTTGAGCGAATTACGGAACTTCATATCCTTATGTATAGCATTTTCGATATAAGCCAATTGCTTCGGCATTGTGAGATCATAGAAAACATTCTTGCGTTTTGAAATATAATTTCTAAATACAACAATAAATAAGTCGTGTTGCATTTTAATTATCGGACGCAATGTTTTGTTCTGAAAAGCCTCATCAAAAGACATGTTATCATGGACTTTGGCAGATGGGATTAAAGGTCTAACGTTTTTGAGTAGTACAGAGCGGTTTTCCATAATTAATAATGGATTGAATTAATATGGAATTAAATTTAGATATAATCGAAGAGGAATATAAAATCAAATACTTTTCTTGTTAACGAGTTTATCAACAAAGCTTAGATTAAGCCGAATCATCTTAGTACTTTTATAACCAATTACGACATAAAGAACACGATATACACATGAGATTTCACACCAGAAAATGGGTAAAACCAGAAGATTTAAACCCAAACGCTACTTTATTTGGAGGCCAGCTATTGGCTTGGATTGATGAAGAAGCGGCATTATATACTATTATACAGTTAGAGAACCCAAAAATTGTAACAAAGTACATGTCCGAAATCAACTTTATGGCATCAGCTAAAAAAGGAGATATTATAGAAATCGGAATAGATGTTACACGTTTTGGTAAATCTTCCATAACATTAAGTTGCGAAGCTCGGAACAAGATGACCCGAGAAACCATCCTTACTGTAGATGATATGGTTATGGTTAATCTTGGTAAAGACGGTAAACCAAAACCACATGGCAAAACACAAGTCGAGTTTGTGTCCGATCGCTTAGAAAAAAAAGGATTAGTTTATTAATTCTGAGCAGCTAATTCGTAGACCTCTAAATCAAAATAAGAGACTGAAGCTAATACATGGTCAAAAATATCGCCCATGATAAACTCATAATTTACCCAACGTTGGTCTTTGCTAAACGCATAAATTTCCATAGGAATACCTTGAGCCGTTTGTTCTAACTGACGCACCATTAATGTCATATCCTTATTTATAGCAGAATGATTGTCCATATAATTCTGAAGGTATTTTCTAAACACACCAAAATTGGTCAAGTTTCGTCCGTTAATTAATACAGATTTGTCTGCATTGTTTTCAGTATTGTGTGAATTTATGATTTCTGAACGTTTTTCGAGGTAGTCAGATATAAGGTGAATCTTTTTAAATCTGGTAATATCTTTATCAGATAAAAACTTAATCGAAGAGGCTTTTATAATTACAGAGCGTTTGATACGTCGTCCACCAGAATTTGTCATACCTCGCCAATTCTTAAATGAATCAGAAATTAAAGCATATGTTGGAATGGTTGTAATTGTTTTATCCCAATTCTGAACTTTTACAGTAGCCAATGTAATTTCAGTAACATCACCATCTGCACCATATTTATCAAAGGTAATCCAGTCGCCAATGCGCACCATATCATTTACAGTGACTTGGATACTCGCCACAAAGCCAAGTATCGTGTCCCTAAATACTAAGATGATAATGGCGGATACAGTACCAAGACTAACAAAAAACTCCCAAAAGGCAATATCAGTAACAATAGCAAATATAGACGCTGCAGCAATGATCCAAAGGAAAATCATAAACACTTGGATATAGCTATACAAAGGCTTATCCTTATAACGATCAAGTGTTTTTAGGTAGTCTCTAACAGATAATAAAAAGCTCCTAACAATTCGCAAGGCGAGAAAAATACCAACTACTTTTAAAGCCTTTTCAATTATATTTTCGGTGTATTGAAAATCTGATAAGACATCAGGAATAAACTCAATAAGAATCAATAACGGAATGATGTGAGCCACATTTCGTGGCAACTTACTTTTAATGAGAATATCATCAAAATTAGTTTTGGTACGTCTGGCAATTCCTTCAGAAAAGCTCCAAAGTAAACGTTTGGTGATATAGTCAATAATAAAAACAAATATCAGAAGCACAATCACTAAGGCAATCATGTTCAGATAGGTGGCCAATTTTTCCGACATGCCATTTTCTATGAATATATCGTAGAGAAAATGCTTCATTAGTTCTGGTATTTAGGCTTTAAATATTTTCGCTCTACATAAAACGTCCCAAACGGTATTACTGAAGCCAATAGAATTATGCCAAAATCTTTAAAACTCCATTTAAACTCTGGTTTTATAAAAAACGCTAAAGCTATATAAGCCATGAACGAAATACCATGTGGCATTCCTAATAGTTTTGCATATTGTGGATCGCCATTCAAATACTTTATAGGCACTGCAATAAAAAGGAGTAGAAGGTAGGAGAGACCTTCTAAAAACGCAGTAATTCTAAATACTGGAATCATAAATTCTGTCTAATTTTTCACAAAAATACTTCAGAGAAATTTTACCACAGTATTATTTTAACAGCTTTTAAGAATATTATTAAAACTAAGTACCTATTGACTACCTTTGCATTCTAAAAATTGAATCAGAAAAAGAACTTAAAAACGTAGTCTTTTGAAACGAACTGACTATAAAATACATATCATTGGAGCAGGTATGAGCGGTCTAATAGCGGCCAAAACCTTAGAGTCTTATGGATATAGTCCTGTTATTATAGAAGCCACAAATCGTGTTGGTGGTCGTGTAAAAACAGATGTTGTAAACGGTTATCAGTTAGATCATGGATTTCAGGTTTTGCTCGATGCTTATCCGCAAGCTCAAAGTCATTTGGATTATAATGAACTTCAACTACAGAAGTTTTTACCAGGTGCTCTAATTTATACCAACGGCAAACAACACCTACTCGGTGATCCTTTACGAGACCTCAGTTTCTTGTCTTCAGCATTATTTTCGCCATTAGGTAGTTTCTCTGATAAATTGAAGATTTTAGGGCTGAATTTTCAGCTTAAAAAGAAATCGCTCCACGCGGTTTTTAATGAAGAAGAAACCACAATTTTGGAGTATCTGAAAAACTTTGGATTCTCAGATAAGATTATCAATTCGTTCTTCAAGCCATTTTTTACTGGGATATTTTTAGAACCAAACCTCAGTACATCATCACGAATGTTTGAATTTGTATATAAGATGTTTGGTGAAGGATTAGCAGTATTGCCAAAGTCTGGTATTCAAGCCATTTCGGATCAGTTAAAAAGTCAATTAAAGACTACGGAATTCATCTTTAACACCAAGGTAAGTGCTGTAAATGATAAGGATATTGTGTTAAATAACGGAGATCATATCGATACGCATTTCTCGATTATCACGGCAAATGCACACAAATTAGTTGGTAATCTCAACGATCAAGATGTAAAGTGGAAATCCTGCTATTGCCTTTATTTTGAAGTTGATAAACGTAGTATCAATAAACCATTGATTGGCCTTATAGCAGACGACAATGCGTTAATAAACAACATATTTTTCCATAACAGTTTAGAAACCTGTTCTAAAGGCGCTAAGGAATTGCTATCAGTTACGGTTGTAAAAGAGCATAACTTAGATGCAGATGATTTAGTTGCTCAGGTAAGTAATGAACTAAAAGCGTACTGTAATATTGAAAATGCTGCGCACCTCAAAACCTATCATATTCCGATGGCACTTCCAGATTTGGACCAGTTGCAATATGATATATCACCAACAGAAACC
Source organism: Winogradskyella sp. (assembly GCA_965659975.1). Lineage (GTDB taxonomy): Bacteria > Bacteroidota > Bacteroidia > Flavobacteriales > Flavobacteriaceae > Winogradskyella. Next base: position 15,610 of record CBFHYD010000014.1, read on the forward strand.
CAATTAAAACCTACTATTTTCCTTGCTGGAGACCATATGCTTAACGGATCACTAAATGCAGCCATGCTTTCTGGAGATCGTGCGGCAAAAGGATTAGTAATGACTTTAGAAGATGGATTGGTAGTAGAAAACCTAACCTCAGAATACGTGTAAGACATGAAGGAGATCAAGAAGAAAAAGCCAGACATGGTGGTTTATGATGAAGAAAAAGGACAGTACAACGCTGCATTTTTGCCATATGCGACCAGTTTTAGCGCGCCACAGATAAAAGCACCTAATAACGGAAGTTGGAAAAACTCACAGATCTACAAGGCTAATAAACATCTTAAAGCCAAGTATGAGTCACTTAAGGCGGAATATGAAGAGCTAATGCAAATCTTAGAGTATAACGAGCTTATTACGAGTTCTAAGTTTAGTTTTGAACCCTTAATTGGTGAAATCTACCATTTGTACAACAATAACAAGTCCGAACCATTCTTATCTATCATTAATCCTGATACCTGTAGTTTTGAGTATTTGGGCAGTTTTAGATTGACATCGGATTACTTATGGGAGAAAGTAGAGTCGGATAATTCTACTGAATTACGAAATATCTAAATCAACCGAATGTGCATTTGATTTAATTGCACTAAAAACCTTGTTCTCGATACTTTTTTCAGAGAAAAAAACTCGAACTGACGGTTTTATTGTCAAAAAATTGTAAGTCTTATCGAGCGGAGTCGAGATACTCGATATAATTTTTCATCACTTTATTCTGAAAAATCACTCGACACGAGACGAAGTCAAACTGAGCGTAGCTAATTGACAAATGTTATTCAAAAATGTATGATAAGTTAAATTACTGCTTGTCCTGAATAATAGAATAGACCAACTCTTTGGTTAATTTTTGTCCTAATGCTTTTGTTCGAATAGCATCAAAATCATATTTAAAATTACAACCTGATTTATAGTTGCTACAACCGTAAGCTGTTTTTCCTTTTATAATTGTTCCGGTGTTACATTTTGGACAACTATTTGCAGTCTTAGCTGGTGCTATTTTTGGTTCAAGTTTAAGTTTGAAATTATCATCAAAACGCAATAGAAATACTTGACTTATATTATTGTTTTTAAAGCCTTTAAGATTCACTGTCGAACCTTTACTTAAAAGCCTAATCAACTGATTTTCTGATATCTTTCTGTTCTCAAATTTGAATGGTAAAGTAAAGTCACAAGCGCTACCATATTCTGAACAGCCATAAGCAGATTTTCCTTTAACCAATTGTCCATTTTTGCACTTTGGACAAGTCCTTCCAACAACTGTTTTTCCCTTTTTAGTGGCCGATGTTTTCTTAGAAGTTTTATTATTCACTGCCGATATTCGGTTGACAACCTTTTCTGTTCGGACTTCATAAACCAAAGCATCAACCATTCGCTTCATACTTTTTATAAATGCCGAAGCAGAATACTCACCACGCTCAATATCTTTCAACTGTTTTTCCCAAGTTCCAGTCAATTCAGCAGATTTTAATAGTTCATTCTGAATCGTATCAATAAGCTGAATCCCAGTAACGGTAGGCAATATCTGCTTTTTATTCCGCTTTATGTACTTACGTTTAAATAAGGTTTCAATGATGTTTGCACGTGTCGATGGTCGACCAATCCCATTTTCTTTCATAAGATCACGTAGTTCTTCATCATCAACTTGTTTGCCGGCAGTTTCCATAGCGCGTAGGAGAGAAGCTTCAGTAAATTGATTCGGTGGTTTGGTCTGTTTTTCTAAAAATGATGGCTCATGCGGACCTTTTTCACCTTTAGTAAATGTCGGCAGTATCTTATCCTTTGATTGACTCGAAGTGTCACGCTGAGCTTGTCGAAGCGCACTCGAGGAATCGAAAACCACACGCCAACCTTTTTCTAAGATCTCTTTTCCTGAGGTTTTAAAATTAACATCAGCAGCTTTACCAATGACTAAAGTGTTAGACACCTTACAATCATCGTAAAATACTGCAATAAAGCGCTTAACAATCGCATTGTACACCTTATAATCTGGATGATGCGGTGTGATTTCGAAACCTGTCGGAATAATCGCATGGTGATCTGTAACTTTTTTATCATTAAAGACTTTGACTGACTTTTTAATGGTCTTGCCGAGTAGAGGAGACGTCATTGTTGCATATTGGGTCAGTTTGGTTAAAATACCTTTGACTTTTGGATAAACGTCATTTGGTAAAAACACGGTATCAACTCTCGGATAGGTAATGGCTTTCTGTTCATACAAACGCTGTGCTGTTTTTAGCGTATCATCCGCAGACATTGAGAATTTCTTATTGCAATAAACCTGTAAACCGGTTAAATCAAAGAGTTTTGGTGCGTATTCCGTGCCTTTTTTCTTGGTGATGGATACGATTTCAAAATCATTTGCTTTGACTTTATTCGCCAAGACTTCACCATCTTCCATTTTTAGAAAACGTCCATCTTCATAATTAAAAAGCGTATCACGATAGGTGATTTGTAACTCCCAATAGGGTTGAGGCTTAAAATTTTCAATAGTCTTGTATCTATTTACCAACATCGCCAAAGTTGGTGTTTGTACACGACCAACGGACAAGACTTGCTTATAGCCGCCATGTTTTACCGTATATAAACGGGTGGCATTAATACCCAATAACCAATCACCAATAGAGCGTGAAAACCCAGCATAGAAGAGATTATCATAATCCTCGGATGGTTTTAAGTTCTGGAAGCCTTCTTTAATAGCCTCAGTAGTTAAGGACGAAATCCATAAACGCTGAACTTTGCCCTTATAATTAGCCTGATTAAGTACCCAACGTTGTATCAGTTCACCTTCTTGACCAGCATCACCACAGTTAATGACCACATCGGCTTTGTCAAATAAACCTTTAATAATGTTGAATTGCTTCTTAATTCCATCATTATCAGAAACTTTGATCTCAAACTTTTCTGGAAGCATTGGTAGATTGTTCAAATCCCAGCTTTTCCAATACGGTTTGTAATCTGCGGGTTCTTTTAAGGTACACAAATGTCCAAAGGTGTACGTCACGGCATAACCATTTCCCTCAAAATAGCCGTCACGCTTGGTGCTTGCGCCTAATACAGCAGCAATCTCACGAGCAACACTTGGTTTTTCAGCAATGCAGACCTTCATGGATTTGTAATTGATTTAGACGTGAAAAATAGCTAAAAATGCAGAGGTAAGTCAAATAGAACTATTTGTTTGGTCCAAAAGTTATTCACGATTGTTAATTTTTAGTTTAGGATAGTTATAAATTATAGTTTTAGAATTCACTGTTTCCATAGACTTAAGTTGACCAGTACCTTTGGTAGAGGTAGAATCTAATATTTTATATTTTACATAATATAAATTATAGAGCAAAAAGATTTGGTACACTATAAAATCTACAAATCTAACTCTAAATTATTATCTGCTTCGGGTAGTTCGAGAGCTTTAACAGATTGGATTGCATTACCAGCAATTCCTTTTATTGAACCATACTCAACTATCTTTTTGAGATTAAAATCACCTTCCCACGATGCAGTTCTTGTTGATTATATTTGGTTTTTTCCGCAACAGTCTTTAAGAATTTTTGAGTTTCGCCTATATCTGCATTATCCACATAGATCAATGTATTCGTGTGGAAATTAGGTTCTAATAATTAAAATACTGCTAAATACATATTCTTTCAACCATCTAAAAGCAATAAGTCTATTCATGAAGATTCTAAATTGTAATCAGGCGCTTTTGGTGGTATTTGCGTGTTAAAATCGATGACTTTAGCAGATCGACAACTCGACACCGCAATACATACAAGAAGAAGAAATAAAAATGAATAATTTGAGCGTTGTATAGATTTCAGCATATGAATTGGGTCATTAAATACCATCAATTTCCTCGTCATCATGATGATGGTGATCGTTATGTCTATCGAGATAGCGTGTTATAAAAATAAAGGCCAAGAAACCTATTTTAACCGCCAATAGCACATAAAATATGATGATTTTTGTTTCTTGATTCATCTATAAAAAACTTCAGTTTGACGGGTTAGGATAAAGTGTTATTTTATGGTCCGTTTATTGCTATAAAAGTAAGTGATAATACATTTTTTGAAAAACGAAATTAGATTTTAATATGTACAAACGCCTCATTTCTTCTTTTTACGCTATCCTATTTATTGCAGTGGTTATTCCCAAAATCCACCTGCTGAAAAAGTGGAATCTGACCTTTTTAAACGCTTATATAAAATTACTGATAGCGTGTATCGTTCGGAGCAGCCGTCTAAAAAGGGTTTTATTGAATTAGAAAAAAGGGATTAAAACCATATTAAATCTCAGACGCGTAAAAGATGATAAACATAAAGCGCGAAAAACAGATCTTATATTAAAACACATTCGACTTGAATCTAAAGAATTGAGTGAAGATGATCTAATTTATGCGCTTCGTGTTATAAAAAATGCACAGAAACCTATACTTATTCATTGCTGGCATGGTTCTGATAGAACCGGTGCCACTACAGCTGCATATAGAATCGTGGTACAAGGTTGGTCAAAGGATGACGCTATTGCCGAACTCCGACAACCAGAATTTGGTTACCACGAGGATTGGTATCCAAATATTATTGAGCTTCTAAAAAATTTGGATGTCGAGAAAATGCGCGGAGCTTTAGAAGACTAAATTCTTACTTTTTAAAGGCTTCTTTCAATAACTCTTGCAGACTATTCCATGATTTCTCATCTGCCTTCGCATCATAAGCCAAAGGCAAATCAAATTTCTCACCATTAGCGTCAGCTGCTTTGGATGTGAAACTGTGTTTAACACCTGGATAAGAAATGTATTTATAATTAGCTCCTATAGAATCCATTTGAGCCTTAAAAGTCGTTACGGATTCTTCACTTACAAACGGATCTGCTGCACCATTACAAACTAAAACCTGAGCTTTAAGTTTATCGTTAGGCATTACAGGCAATGCAACACCACTATGAAAAGCAGCAACTGCGTCTAAGTCCATTCCGCTATTTGCCATAGTCAATACAACGCTTCCTCCAAAACAATAGCCAATTGCAGCAATATCTCCATCAAAAACAGTTTCGTGCTTACCTAACAACTCTTTAGCAGCTTTAAAACGCGCCTCGGCAACTGGTAAATTACCCATAACACTCATGGCAAATTTACCGGCATCATCAGGATGATTTGCTTGTTTTCCATCGCCGTACATATCCACCGCCAGAGCTGTATAGCCTAATTCTGCAAGCATATCTGCACGTTCTCTCACATACTCATTGTGTCCCCACCATTCGTGTACAATTAAAATACCTGGACGTTTGCCTGTTGTGTTTTTATCATAAGCCAAATAACCATTAAGTTGGGTAGAATCAGTAGCATAGCTCACCTTTTCTCCAACTATATCTATTTCTACTTCTACTTCTTTTTCAACTTTAGTGTCTTTGCAAGACATAGCGATTGTTAAGATGGATAAAAGCGTAAAGAGTACTGTAAATCGTTTCATGTTATTATTTTTTATGAAGATACTAATTCTAAGCAACCTTATTTAAGACAAATACTAATTAAAAAAGTCAGCGTTTAGCTTACTTTAATTCTATAAATATGTTCTATTATTTAGTTTAACGGTTGTCTTTTTGAAATAATTAGTGTTTTCGAAACGCTGTATTTTCCATTGTCATCTACTAATTTTAAAATGCGATCTGTTTCGTTACGCTTAGCTATTTTCTTTCTACAATGTTTGCTTAGAAATGGATCTGAATCAAAAAATAAAGTTGGTAAGGCGTATTTTTGACTTTACAGAAGCACAAAAGATTCGTGGACAGACATTATGGGTCACTCGAGATTGGACAAGAGCATCATTCTACAGATCTACACGAAAACCAAAGTTAGAATTACTTACTACCGAAGCACAGGCCTTAGCTAAAAAAGTCAAGACACGTAAGATATATATCGTAAAAGGTGGAGATACGTTATCTCGTATTTCTAAACGCAACAATATTTCGATCAGCTCCATTTGCAAAACCAATCGTATACGCAAATCATCCACGTTACGCGTTGGTCAAAAACTGATATTGGAGATGTAAGTTTTGATATGATGCTTTTGTAGAGTAACTTCATACAGTAAATCAAAGCCAAATGAAACCAACTCTATTTTTACTCCTTTTTGCACTTCTATTTTCCTGTCAATCCGAAAAAACAGAAACAACAGATGTAGATAGATGGAAGGCTCAAGCAGAACAAATCACCATCATCAGAGATAATTTTGGCGTTCCGCATATTTATGGTAAAACTGATGCCGAGGCTGTATTTGGTTTGTTGTACGCACAATGTGAAGATGATTTTAATCGTGTTGAACAAAATTACATTTGGGCTACAGGTCGATTAGCAGAAGTTGAAGGAGAATCTGCATTGTATAGTGATCTCAGAGCCAAAATGTTCATGACAGAAGAAGAAGCTAGGGAAAACTTTAATAAAAGTCCAAAGTGGTTAAAAGAACTATGTAACGCCTTTGCAGATGGTATTAATTACTATTTATACACACATCCTGAAGTAAAACCAAGATTATTAACAAAATTTGAACCATGGATGCCTATGTATTTCTCGGAAGGTTCAATTGGTGGTGATATAGAGCGTGTTTCAACACGAAAAATAAAGGCCTTTTATGAAGGTGAAGATTCAAAGCAATTTAATCAAGAATTGAAAATACTTGAAGCAGAACCAGCTGGTTCTAATGGAATAGCTATTTCAGGAAAGTTAACGGCTTCTGGTAACCCTATTCTTTTAATTAATCCACATACTTCATTTTTCTTTCGTGGTGAAGTTCATGTGGTGAGCGAAGAAGGTTTAAATGCCTATGGCGCTGTAACTTGGGGCCAATTTTTTGTGTATCAAGGATTCAATGAAAAAACAGGTTGGATGCATACTTCTACCTACACTGACGTAATTGATGAGTTTGAAGAAGACCTTATTAAATTGGATGATAAACTGATGTATCGTTATGGTGAAGAACTTCGTGAAGTAGAAAATTATACAACGGAATTAAAATATAAAGACGGTGATAGTCTTAAAGTCAAGACCTTTCCGTTTTACAGAACCCATCATGGTCCTATAACACATAGCAATGATGGTAAATGGGTAGCCACTGCAATGATGTGGGAACCAGTAAAAGCATTGGAGCAATCTTACATGCGCACTAAGCAAGAAGGATACAAAGGATTTAGAGAAATGATGGATATAAAAACCAATTCATCCAATAACACAGTATATGCCGATGCTGAAGGAAATATTGCCTATTTCCATGGTAATTTTATTCCTAAGCGTGATACTACTTTTAATTATTTGCAACCAGTTGATGGTAGCAATCCAAAAACAGATTGGCAAGGTTTACACGATGTTAGTGAACATATTACTTTATTAAATCCAAAAGTCGGTTGGTTGCAAAATTGTAATTCTACACCATTTACTGCAGCAGCAGAAAATAGTCCTAAGGTAGAAGATTATCCGGTTTACATGTCGAGAAACCGAGAGAATTTTAGAGGTGTACACGCGATTGATTTACTCAAAAACGGTAAGGATTATACCGTGGATTCTGTTATTGAAATGGCGCACGATCCGTTTTTGCCGGCCTTTGAGAAGCTGATTCCTGGTTTGGTTGAAGCTTATGATAAATTTGATAGAACTAAAAAACTGAGAGCGCCAATAGAAGAGCTGCGAAATTGGGATTATAAGACATCAATAGAATCTGTAGCTATGACTTTGGCACATTATTATGGAATGAACGTTTTACGAAAAGGGAAACGCCCAGAACCAATGTCATCCATGGAATTTTTTAAATATTTCGGCAATCAACCTTCAGAAGAAAGCATTACACTTTTTAAAGAAACGGTGTACTATTTAGAGGATACGTTTGGAACTTGGAATTTACCTTGGGGAGACGTCAATCGTTACCAACGATTGAATGCTGATATTCGTCAGAAATTTGATGATTCTCAACCAAGTATTCCTATTGGATTTGCATCAGGACGTTGGGGTGCATTAGCCGCTTATGGTGTAAGTTATACGAATCCTGATGCCAATAAAATCTATGGAACTCGAGGTAATAGCTTTGTTGCGATTGTAGAATTTGGTGATAACGTAAAGGCTAAGTCCATGTTGGCAGGTGGTCAAAGTAGCGATATCAATTCACCACATTTTAATGATCAAGCACAACGATATGCCGCTATGCAGTTTAAGGATGTACCTTTCTATAAGGACGATGTGTTAAATGTAGCTGAAGAAACTTATCATCCAGGTAAACGCGAATAAGTCGCGCTTTGCTTTGGTTCTTTTGCTTTTAGAGATCCATTGTATGTAATTGCTTGTATATTTGTGCTTGTAACATTTACAGTAGTATATCCGTTGGCATTAACTTTCATGAAGAACTTTAGAAAATCGCCTTTTGGGTTAGCTTTCCAAGTAATTGAAACGGACTTTTTCTTTACATTAACTTCAACAGTGTAGGTCTCTATTTCACCTTTGAATTGTATTCCATTTTCATTTGGATTGGCTCTTAGGAAAAAATACACGTCCAAAATATGGTAAAAAGTCAGAGGCATCATTACCATTTATATCTATCATATTAGAATTTGACGACACGTCAACTCTACCACCTTGAAATATTGCACCACCACCGGGAATATTCATACCAATATTAGTTATACCATTACCTAATGGTATAGCCCAGTTAGCTTCGAATACAAATTGTTGGGATTCATTAATGCTTTGGTTTCTATAAACTAGGCTTCAATTTTCGCCTTTTTTTCTGCACGACATTCTGCTCTACTTTGCGTAAAAGCTGACTGAAAAACCAAACTCAATACCAATAATACAATTACTCTTTTCATAAGACTTCTAAAAATATTCACCACATAAAGTTAATCAAAAAATATACCGTTTACGCTTAATATCAAGACTTTAACTATTTGTTTTACTTCGTTCAATTTGGCGTTATGATTTAAATGATATGTATTAAGTTTACAAAAAATGCAATCATCTCAAACGATTTAAGATATATAGGCTTTATAAATACCCCAAACCTCTGGGAATACAAATTGTATAGCCTTGAGCAATTTAAGTTGTCTAATCAACTATTTTCAATTCCAAAGAATAAAAAGTTCAAGGAAATACGTTTAGGGAAACGTGTAGAAGAGTTTTTTGATTTTCAGATCAGAAACATGTCAAAAATATCTGCGGTAGCACAGAATGTGCAAATAAAGAATCAGAAGATTACCATAGGTGAATTAGATGTTATTTTATTGGATAATAATAAGCCTTGCCATATAGAGATTGTATATAAATTTTACCTTTATAAACCTGATATTGGCGGTGATTATATATCTAAATGGGTTGGACCAAATCTTAAGGATACTTTAAAGTATAAGCTCAGCAAAATCAGAGAAAAACAATTATCTCTACTCTATTCAGAACAATCAAATTTGGTATTGAAAACGCTTGGTCTTAAGGCTGAAAATATAAGCCAAAAAGTATGTTACCGAGCGCAATTGTTTTTGCCGTATCAACAAGAGGCAGATATTAAACCACTTAATAAAGATTGTATATATGGGTATTATTTCAATATCGACCAAATTGATCAATTCTCTGATTGTAAATTTTATTTTCCAAGAAAATTAGATTGGCTCATTGATCTACACGAAGATGTAAAATGGGAGAGCTTTAAGGCCGCCAAGCCTAAAGTTGAAGAATTTATCGATGCCCAAAGGTCTCCAATGGTTTGGTTGAAAGATGAGAATGGACAATTAACGAAATGTTTTGTAACCTTCTGATAATGCATAAACACTATAAAATATATAAACCCTATGGCTATTTAAGTCAGTTTGTGAACAATCAGAACAGACGTAAGAACAAGAAACTACTGTCTGAACTTATTGGACATAACAAACACCTCATGGCCATTGGTAGACTAGATGAGAAGTCTGAAGGTCTTTTGCTACTTACAACAGATGGGAAGTTTAGTGAATATATTAGAAGTGTCAAGATTGAAAAGGAATACCACGTTCTGGTGGATGGTATCGTTACAGACTCTCATATACAACAATTAAAAAATGGTGTAGAGATTTCGATTAATGGTCAAGCGTATATCACGAAACCATGTGAAGCTTCTATTTTAGAGGATACATCTCACATTATAGAACGTTTTGTACGTGATAAAAAGCACGGTGAAACATCCTGGTTAAGTATTACAGTAACTGAAGGTAAATTTAGACAAGTTCGCAAAATGACTGCGAAAGTTGGACTTCCAACCTTAAGACTTGTTCGAGTAAGAATAGCTGATTATAAAATTGAAAATTTTAAGCCTGGAGAATATATGGAGATTAATTCTCTTCCTTTTCTGCTCTAACAATTTTTGGTTTTTCGTTGATGAAGGTTATAGAAGCTTTCACTCCAGTAAGTAAGTTCCATTCCTTAGAAGACACCAAGTTTCCTTTATCGTCATACACTTTAAATTCGGCCGTATTCGGTCCAGAATCTCCTTGATTAAGTGCTTTGATATCAATCTTGTTTATTCCTTCCTGTAAATTAATTTGCAATCTGCGATACTGAGACGTCAATAAGACATTACGATGTGCAATATTATCATTTACCGAAACACTAACGCGGTCGCCATCAGGATACTCATGGTCTCGACAAATAATATTTACAAACTTTGAATCTATCTTGTATTCGCCTAAAAATTGATCGCTCATATATCTCCGGATACCAGTAGCCAGTACTTCTTTTTTCCAGCGTTTTGCGAAAATTTCACCTGGATTTCTCAGTCCATCTCCACCAACCATAGAAAAAGGTTTTTCTATTTCTTTTTTATTAATGCGATCAATGGAAGCGGATTTATTATTTGATTTTTCCTTTTCTGGATTTTTCTTAGGTGCAACCTTGACCTTTATAGGTGTAGAGTCTTTCTCTTTTTCAGATTCTACCGCAGGAATACTGAACTTACGTTTATCCTTATCGGTAACTTGAGCACTAATCGATAGCCCAAATCCTAATAGGAATAAAAATATGATGTAACGTAGGTTCATAAAAGAATATCTTTTTAGATATGGCCGCAAAAACCATACCTATATTCAAATTAAACGTATATAGAGCTAAAACCTTTCAAAAAAAACGTTAAAACTTACCGTTAAAACTGAGCCTCAGACGTCTATTATATTCCTCAAAAAGCCAATCTTTATAGTTCTGAGTACTATTCATAATACAATAACAATATTGTTTTATACGATAGCCAATTTCATCTTGTAGGTCTTTGATACGTTCTCTCGCCTCGAAAACATCTTCGCAATTCTCAATGCATATTCTTGAATGTTGCTCTATACTTTTTTCAATAACCAAAAATGATTTTCGACCGGAATTTAATACTTTTTTATATTCAGCTTTAACATCAAAATCCAATGATTCTGATTTTCTAAAAAGTCGTCGTGTAGCTTCTGGCATTTCATAAGTGAAGTCCCGTTCTAAAGTATTATCATCGACAATGTTTTCAAGATAAAAATCTGGATATTTAAAGATATGCTGCCAATCTACTGGTTGATCCCATGGACCAAAACGCGCTATGTTATTACCTAAATCGACTACTTGAAAAGTGTCTCTGTTTTGAAATATACGCGAACCACGACCAATCATTTGAAAATACAAGGTTAGAGAACGTGTTGCACGATTTAGAATGATAGATTCTACCGTAGGTTCATCAAATCCAGTGGTAAGAATACTAACAGAAGTTAAAACTGCATCTGGTGTGTGTTTAAACCATTTTAAAGTTTCCTTGCGTTCTTCCTTATTTGCTGTATTATCAAGATGTTTTACATTGTATCCGGCACGTTTGAAGGTATAATCAACCTCTTTGGAGGTATGAATACCATTATTAAATATTAAGGTCTTTTTTCCTTTTGAAGTTTCCTCATAAGCCGACAATAACTTTGTTTGCATAAAGCTATTTGTATATAAGGCTTCAGAAGATTTTATGGTATAATCACCGTTTATTCCAACTTTTAAAGAGGTTAAGCCTACATCGTAACTGATAGTCTTAGCCTTGGCTAAAAATCCATTTTTAATTAAGGTGGCAATATCATCACCAACAATAAGCTTTTTATAATTATCCTTCATCGGTAACTTAATGTTACTGCTCAAAGGCGTTGCAGTTACCCCCAAAATAAAACACTGGTCAAAAAATTTAAAAAGTTTTCTAAATGAATTATAGTGTGCTTCGTCAATGATAACAAGACCGATGTTTTTGAGTTCAAAATCACCTTCAGACAAACGATTATTTAAGGTTTCGACCATGGCCACAAAACATTGATAATCGTCTTGATCTGGTAATGCTTTGACTTTACTATTTATGATTTTGTTCTTCACGTTGAATCCTGAAAGCACATTTGATGTTTGTTTACATAACTCTATACGATGCGTTAGTATAACGACTTTCTGATTTTTTTCTTTGATGTAGCGTCTAACAATCTCAGAAAAAACAACTGTTTTTCCACCACCAGTTGGCAACTGATAAAGGAGATTATAATCAGATGGCGCTTCGTCCATGACATCAAAAATGCGACGTAAATCATTGACTTGGTAGTCGTATAAACGTTTAGTGCTTTGGGCTTCTATTATTTGAGTCTCTGCAGACATATTTTGTTTTTGCTGTTGAGTTTATTCAATGGCCAATTTCAAATTAGCCGATTTGCAAAAATAGCACTAAATAACGGTTATATAAGTCGTTGTTAACAACATTTTAAAAATGGTATCCTTTTTGTGATTTCATTAACCATAACAACAAAAACTATCAAAATTATGAGATTACCAAGACAAGACGCACCGAGCGTCAATGCAGGATCAATGGCAGACATTGCCTTTTTACTATTGATTTTCTTTTTAGTAACCACAACTATTTCGGCAGACAAAGGCATATTAAGGAAACTGCCAGAAAAGTGCCAAAATCCACCTTGTGAGATAGATATTAATGAGCGTAACATTCTTGAAATATTTGTCAATCGCAACAACGAATTAATGGTAGAGCAAGAAATCATCGAACTATCTCAATTAAAGGGTTTGGCCAAAAACTTTATTGATAATAATGGTGAAAAGACCTGTGATTACTGCAAGGGGAAACAATTACCGATATCATCGGACAAGCCATCAGAGGCTATTATATCTTTAAAGCATGATGCCTTAACAACCTATGATGTTGTTATAAGTGTTCAAGATGAAATTACAAAAGCCTATAAAGAACTGAGAACGGATTATGCTTTGAAAACTTTTGATAAGATACCTGAAGAACTATCAATGGAAGAATTAAAGGCCGTAAAAGCTGCTTATCCGTTTATTCTTTCTGAGGTAAAATTGGAAAGAAACTGATGAGTTAAGAAAACTTGAAACAACGTTAACATGTGTTAATTCGATGCAATTACTGTAACAGGAAAAATTTTTGGTCGTCTTTTGAGTGTAATCAATTAAAAATCGAACAATCATGAGAACATTAAACAACAATCAGTTAACGAACAGAACTTCTGAAACAAAAGGCTTTACTTGGAATAGTAAAAGACGCTACAGATAATCTTTTAAATCTCTAATTACAATGAAAGCATTAGCAAGAATTGTCGATACGTCTAACAGTTTAGACGACGAGTTAGAAAACATCAGAAGATGAAAAATTTAAAGATTAATTTTAATTGAAACCAACATTGTTATGATGTTGGTTTTTTTATTTTAATAATCCAAGAGCTCTTTTAATTCCATTTCAAACCGTCCTTTAGCCAAATATTGCTGCTCTAATTGACTGTCAAATGGTATTGGTGTTTCTATGCTCGCTACACGCTTTATTGGTGCATCTAAATACTCAAAACACTCTTCTACAAGCATAGCAGAGATATCACTGGCAATACCACCAAATAAGGAGTCTTCTTGCAGTATAATAGCTTTATTAGTTTTTTTCACTGAGCTAATTAATGCTTCCCTATCTAAAGGTTGCAATGAGCGTAAATCAATTAAATCTGCCGATATTTCAGGATTGTTATCTAAGGTTTCTAATGCCCAATGCACACCAGCTCCATAACTTATTATGGTAACGTCTTCTCCTTCTTTAAGCAATGACGCTTTACCAAACGGCAAGGTGTAGTATTCTGTCGATACGTCTTGACGGATGCTTCGATATAAGGCCTTATGCTCAAAAAATAATACTGGATTTGGATCATTTATTGCAGTAGTCAATAATCCCTTAGCATCATACGGAAATGCAGGGTAAACCACTTTTAAGCCAGGTGTTTTTGTAAACCAAGCTTCATTGGTTTGTGAGTGAAAAGGTCCAGCCGCAACGCCAGCACCACATGGCATACGCACCACAATATCAGCATTTTGTGCCCATCGGTAGTGACTTTTGGCCAAATAATTGACGATAGGATTAAATCCAGAAGTTACAAAATCAGAGAATTGCATTTCAACCACAGCTTTCATACCAGCGATAGATAACCCCATTCCAGCTTCTACAATAGCTGACTCACAAATTGGTGTATTCCTAACACGTTCTTTGCCAAACTGCTCAACAAAGCCTTCGGTAATTTTAAAAACTCCACCATATTCAGCTACATCTTGGCCCATAATAACCAAGTCATCATGCTGCTCCATCGATTGCCTTAAGCCTTCAGAAATAGCATCGACCAAACGTAATTCTTCGGTTTCCAAATTTGATATAACCTCTTGATATACAAATGGTTTATATACATCATTTAATTCAGTAGTTAAGTTAGGTTGAATAGCTTCTTCAGCATAGGCTTTGTCTAAGGCTTCATTGATTTCATCCTTAATCTTAGATGAAATCTCTTCTATTTGTACCTCATTAATTACACCTTCTGATAACAAGTGATTTTCAAAATTCTTTATAGGGTCTTTTAATGCCCATTCTGCCATTAATTCGTCCGGAACATATTTAGTACCACTAGCTTCTTCATGACCACGAATCCTAAAGGTCTTGAATTCCAATAGAATTGGCCTTGGATTATTACGCATATCCTCTACCAGATCAGAAACCTTGGTATATATATCTACAATATTGTTACCATCAATGATATGTGCTTCCATACCATAGCCTTTGCCTTTATGTGCTAAATGTTCGCAGTTGTACTGTTCTGATGTTGGTGTTGATAAGCCATAACCGTTATTCTCAATGCAAAACAGCACCGGTAATTGCCATACAGATGCCACATTTAGCGCTTCATGAAAATCACCTTCGCTTGTACCGCCTTCACCTGTAAACACAGCTGTTGCCTTATTGTTTTTTTGCAAGAGATTCGCTAATGCAATACCATCAGCAACACCCATTTGTGGTCCTAAATGCGAAATCATTCCCACAATATTATAGTCCTGCGTTCCGAAATGAAAAGAGCGGTCACGACCTTTCGTAAAACCACTCAACTTACCTTGCCACTGGCAAAACAATCTAAAAAGCGGAATTTCTCGTGTTGTAAAAACACCAAGATTACGATGCATTGGTAGAATGTATTCGTCTCGAGTCATTGCCATCGTTACACCTACAGAAATAGCCTCTTGACCAATACCCGAAAACCATTTGGATATTTTCCCTTGGCGTAAAAGAATAAGCATCTTCTCCTCTATCAATCGAGGTTTCAGCATGTTACTGTAAAGTTCAATCAATGTATCAGCTGATAAAGATGATGTATCATAACTAATAGCATTTGCAATCGAATCTGGCATACTTTCAATATTTGATTTAGTTAACTCAAAAATAATTAAAAAGTCCTTACCGTTACTGTTATACTCTATCAATTTTAAATAAAGAAATCGCGCATTTTTAAAGGGTTTTTTCTAAATTTGTTATACATACAAAATAAATTTACCCATGGATAGAATACCAAGTGTTGACCTTAAGGATTTTTTATCTGGTGATCCAGATAGAAAGCAAAAATTTATAAATGAAATTGGTAAAGCGTACGAGGATATAGGCTTTGTTGCGCTTAAAGGTCATTTTTTGGACGATGAATTAGTTGATGAACTATATACCGAAGTAAAGAACTTCTTTGATCTTCCTGTTGAAAAGAAACGAGAATATGAAATTGAAGGTATAGGCGGACAACGTGGCTATATCTCTTTTGGAAAAGAAAGCGCAAAAGGAAAAAAAGAAGGAGACCTCAAAGAATTTTGGCACTTTGGTCAATATGTCGAGGATGATGAAGAGCGACGTAAAGAATATCCTGAAAATGTAGAGGTTAAGGAATTACCAAATTTTAATGCTGTTGGTAAAAAAACTTACAGAAAATTAGAGGAAACAGCTAAGTATGTTCTTAGAGCTTTAGCATTATTTGTTGGGTTGGAAGAAACGTATTTTGACAATTATATCCATAACGGAAATTCTATTTTAAGACCAATACATTATCCACCAATTCTGGAAGAACCAGAAAATGCAGTACGTGCTGCTGCTCACGGTGACATTAATTTAATTACACTTTTAATGGGTGCTCAGGGACGTGGATTACAAGTACAGAATCATAAAGGTGAATGGATTGATGCCATTGCAGAACCAGATGAATTAATGATTAATGTTGGTGATATGTTATCACGACACACAAACAATAAATTAAAATCTACAATTCATCGTGTTGTTAATCCTCCACGTGAATTATGGGGAACATCACGCTACTCTATTCCATTTTTTATGCATCCTATAAGTGAAATGAAATTAGATGTTTTGGAAAGTTGCGTAGATGAAGATAATCCAAAGTTATATGAGGATATTACAGCTGGTGAGTTCTTAAATGAACGTTTAGTCGAGTTAGGATTAATTAAAAAATAAATCTGTCTGTTCGAGCGGAGTCGAGAACTTCCTAAACCTCTCGACTCCGCTTGAAGTGACAGTAAAAATTAAGAATGGACCTCCAAGATCAATTAAAGAATCTATTCCCGGATCATACCTCCGAAGAACCTATGGAAGACCTTGAAACAAAGTCTGATATCTGGCTTCTCGATGAGCCTATAATTTGCAAATACGAAAAACGCAAAGGCAAACCTATTACCATTTTAGAGGGCTATAATGGTGCCACTGAAGACTTCAAGAAATTAGCCAAGGAGCTCAAGCAAAAACTGAGTGTAGGTGGCTCCTTCAAAGACGAACGAATTATAATTCAGGGTGATTATCGTGATAAAATCATGACAATTCTAAAAGAAAAAGGATTTAACGTTAAACGTGTTGGTGGCTGAGTTGAGTATCAAGGTTTTAAATATCACAAACGGCGATAGTCTAACCAATTACCTGAAAGAACTCCAATTCAGTGGTGATTTTTTGACTTGGCGTGAAATGCTTTGTGAAGGCCCAACAGTGCCTTTAATAGATTCCAAGGAGTTTTATAAAATCCGCAGGTCATTCTTATCATCAACTTATGATATAGCAAATTCAGAATATAGTTTTGAAGAACAAATTAAGCTACTTGACAATGCAGATGACTACGATGAAATTCATCTCTGGTTTGAGTATGATTTGTTTTGTCATATCAATTTAATGGCCTGTATCAGCGCATTACATCAAAAGGAAATCCAAAAGCCAATATACTTGATTTGTAGTGCTTGGATTGAAGGCGAAAAGAATCTCAAAGGCCTACCAGAATTAACACCAAATCAGCTCAATAAGGAATTTAACAATCGTACTCGACTAGAAGCTCCTGACATTGCTCTGGCCGTTGCATTGTGGCGTACCTATTGTGGTAAAGATCACACTATTTTTAAATCGTACATAACGCAATCATCGAATTTTAAATATTTGACAAATTGTCTAAAGGCACACTTGAAGCGTTTTCCGAATACAGATTCTGGACTATCAACTATTGAAGAGAATATTCTTAAACTCATTGATGAATACGATATTAAATCCAAACATCATTTATTGGGGTATTGTCTGAATTATCAAGGCTATTATGGCTTTGGATATACGCAGTACAAACGCATAATAGATAAGTTATCCCCATTTTTTGAGGTCTCAGAAGACGAATTAGTCCTTAATGAAAATGGAAAAAAAGCTATAAATAAATCTCATAACTTTATAAATGAGTTACGAGATGATATCCCTTTTGGCGGTGTAAACCGAATGCATTTTCAGTTTAACACCAAGGAAAACCTACTTGTAAAAATTAATTAAAGTATGTCTATAAAAGATTCCGAACTTATACTTAATCCAGATGGAAGTGTTTATCATCTCAACCTAAAACCTGATGATATATCGGATACCATCATTTTTGTTGGCGATCAAGACCGTGTGGAGAAAGTTACTAAGCACTTTGATAGTATTGAGTTTGAAACTCAGAAACGAGAGTTTAAAACACAAACTGGTTATTATAAAGACAGACGGATTACAGTAATTTCTACTGGTATTGGACCAGATAATATTGATATTGTTCTTAATGAATTGGATGCCTTAGTAAATATTGATTTAGACACACGCAAACCTAAAGGAGATCTAACAAGCTTAAATATAATTAGAATAGGAACTTCTGGTTCTTTACAATCTGATATTCCTGTCGATTCTTTCTTAGTCAGTACCCATGCGCTTGATGTTAATGGTATGTTGCATTTTTATCAAATCGATGGTATAAGTAATCCTGAAATTGAAAATGCGTTTATTACACATACCAATTGGGATAGAAATAAAGCCCGACCTATTGTAATTAACGGCAGTAGCTATCTTGAAAAGTACTTTGAGAGTGATATTCTACATAAAGGAATGACTGGAACTGCTGGTGGCTTTTATGGACCTCAAGGTCGTGTATTACGATTGCCTTTGCAAGACGCAAGCTTAAATTCGAAACTTGATAATTTTAATTACAAGGACTTCAGAATCACCAATTTTGAAATGGAAACGTCTGTAATTTATGGACTATCTGGATTATTGGGTCACGAAGCCTTATCACTAAACGCAATCATTGCGAATCGGGCTAATGGCACCTTCAGTAAAAAACCAAAAGAAACGGTAGAAAAACTAATTGTTTATGCGTTAGAGCGCATTGTAAATATATGATACTATGCTAGCAAAAGCCTTAAACTTTCTCATGATTTTAGCTGTTATACTTATTGCAGCTATTCTAATTAGAATTATCACCTATCTCATTATTGGGATTCCTAACGAACGCACCTTTTCTAATGGTGTTTTAACAACTTTGGGGATTTCTGCTTTAGTTATTCTTAGTCGTTATTTATATTCCAAATCCTTATTAAATAAAAGCTGAGCGATAATACTATGAACCCGGAAGAACTAAAGAAAGTAAATATTGGTGGTGTTCCTGAGCATTTTAATTTAGCTTGGTATTTAACCTTAAAAAATGGTGAATACAAAGCTAAAGGTATTAATCTTCGTTGGCATGATTATCACGGTGGTACAGGGCAAATGTGTAAAGGTTTACGCGAAGGTGATATAGATATTGCTGTAATTCTTACTGAAGGTATTGTAAAGGATATTATTGCCGGTAATCCTTCACGAATTGTCCAAACCTATACCCAATCGCCTTTAGTTTGGGGTATCCATGTTGCAGATAAATCAAATTTTAATTCCATAGATAATATTAAAGGAACGCGGGCCGCTATTAGCCGCTATGGTTCCGGAAGTCATTTAATGGCTTATGTGAATGCAAAAAACAATAGCTGGGATTTAGAAAAGGACTTGCAGTTTTCAGTGATTAAAAATTTAGACGGTGCAATAGAAGGTTTAACTAATGGTGATGCCGATTATTTTATGTGGGAGAAATTTACAACAAAGCCTTTAGTGGATGATGGTATTTTTAGACGTATTGGAGAATGTCCTTCGCCTTGGCCTTGTTTTGTTATTGCAGTGAGACAAGAGTTCATAGATAATCATAAGGATGATTTAGAAACTTTATTAGAAATCATTAATAATACCACAAGAGAATTTAAGCATATTCCAAGTATAGATAGAACAATTTCTAACCGATATGATCAGGATTTAGAAGACGTTAGAGAATGGTTATCTATTACAGAATGGTCACAAGACCTAATGGACGAAAGCACCTTAAATCGTGTTCAGAATGAGTTATTGGATCTCAACATCATTGAAGAAAAATGGTCCTATGACCAATTGACGTTTAAATTATAGTTAAAGTCACGCAACCTTTTTAAAAATTACTCATCTTAATAAAAAATTGAATTATGAAGTCAAGACCTCTTTTATTCGTATTCCTCTTGTTATATGTAACTTATGCTTGCGAAGAACCAGATAATAATATTGCAGAACCGTTATTAGTAATTAATAATGATATAATTTCTGTAGAAAATAATCAGACTAATTTTGCTATTGGAGAAACCGTCTATCTTGATATTTTGATTGAAAATAATCAAACTACTATTGATGAAGAAATTTTACAACTAACTGAGTTTACTGATTCTGAAATTGAAGAGTCATCTGTGTCTGCTGAGTTGAAAGTTTTTAAGGAGACGTCTTTAAACACCTTAACAGAAATAGTTTTTTCGAATGATGATATCGAGGTTGTGGATGGTGGTGTCTTGATTAATAATACCACAATTGAATCAATTAGCCTTTACGATGGCACTAATTTCACTTGTAGATTTGGCTTAACTTTACCTGGACCAGGAACTTACTTTATCTCTGGACCATTCCTTCTTTTTCCTGATAAAAGTGGTACTGTAATTTTTGATGTTGGATCTAATGATTCAGGTGCATTAACACTTGGGT
>CBFHYD010000015.1:0-35729 GCA_965659975.1 Winogradskyella sp.
GCTCATACTTAACGAGATAAAGTTGTTTAATAATAACTTGTATCTGTGTTGTATAATGACCTACGGATGTCTACTTAGACCTCATCGTGAAATAAGGGAACTTAAGTGGTCTGATTTTAGTGATGACCTTAAATACATTCATTTATCTGGTAATAGAAATAAATCAGGAAGGAATAGAATTGTACCTGTGCCTTCTTATATTAGAGATATTCTTGTAAAAGGAGAACCTCATCATAATATTTTTTCAGATAACCCTCAACCTTTAAATGAAGACTATTTTAAGACCCTCTGGGGGCGTTTTAAGAGGGTTTCTAACCTGCTTGAGCAAGACCAAACACTCTACTCATTTAGACACTCTGGGGCTATAGAAATCTTTAAAAGAACAGGCTCTATAACCAAGCTACAGAAAGCTATGGGGCATTCATCTATAAATGTAAGTTTAACCTACTTAAGAGGTTTAGAAATAGCAGAAATTAAAGAGGAGGATATGCCTATGTTTTAGTAATCAGGCTAGCACCAGCAATTAATTTTATACGGGGTAATCAAATACAGCGACCCGTTGAGTTATTTCAATATTTCTAAACTGTTGATGTGATTTTCGGGGGTTAAGCTGTTAACTTTTCTGGTAGATACTTAGTTAGCAAACGTTATTATTGATTAATTACTTTTTATAAATTTTAATGTATTTCCGCCATCAAATTTCAAAAAGTATATTCCATTTGTTAAGTTTTGAATATCTATTTTATTGGTGCTACTTACAACGCCATAACTCATTTCTTTTCCTTGGACATTGTAAATTTTATACTTTTCTGTTTTGGTTAATCCTGTAATTTGAATTGAATTTGATGTAGGATTAGGGTAAACATTTAATTTATTTAAAGAAAACTGATTCGTACTTAATACTTCTGCAGAACCGCTAACTTTTAATACATAATGATTTTGTTTAGTCGTTAATGTACTAGCATTTGTTGGATTTGTTAAATAACAAGATACAAATGTAGAGGATAAATATGAAGGTGCACTCTCTCCAGAATCATTAGAGCCAATAAAAAATCCTGTAGAGTTATATTCAGGAACTCTAATCGCTACTACTAAGATTGGATATACACTCGCATCTACATTAGCACTTATAGGTACAGATTTTATAGTTTCAGAATCTGAACTTTCTAAAGGAACAGATACTGCCTCAATCTCAGTTAATGTCCCTAAAGGAAAAGAGTTTGTTCCAAAAATAACTGCTTCAACTGCAAATCCATCTGACATATTAGAAATAGCTTCAATTCCGAAGTCAACGGAGTTAACTTGAAAACTAGAATAGTTATAATTATTTAAGTTGAAAGCTCTATAATAAATATTATCTTTTCTATTGCAACTTAAAGAGTTTCCAATTAAAATATCATCGCTTGTATTTTGGGATAAAGTTATTTGTGCATTTAATTCAAAATTGATTAATAATAGCAACAAATAAAACTGGTTGAGTTTAAGAATCATAATACCCGTTTTAAATTATTTAAGAATAAATACAAATTTATATTGTTAATCAATCTTGTGCATTGATTTGAGTTAAGAAATGTAAATTATTTTTGAGATAATCGTTTTCTAATTCGACTTAATCTTTCAGGCGTAATTCATAAATATAAATCAATCATATATTAAGTTGTGCTTAGCATATAATAAACGTAAGCCTAACCTACTTAAGAGGTTTAGAAATAGCAGAATTGAAGGAAGAAGATATGCCAAACATAAAAACCCCTGCTAAAAGCAAGGGCTTGTAATGCCGTTTTGCATTCTATTACTAAAACACTTAAGAATTAGACAAAACACACAGCATAAAAAGAGTTTGATTAATCAAGTTTTTTCAATTAGGCTAGTAGGGTGATAAACAGCTTGTTTAAACACCTTTTAGAAGCTACTGAAATAGATAACATTCAACGTCGCTATATAGCCTTTAAATTAACCGAAAACAGCGTTAAGACTATTATCAGTATAGAGCGAATAGAACCGCTCAAATACACACTTAAAACGAATAATGATAGATATAAAATGTTTTTGAGCCTTTGCTTTTTTTTAATTGAGTGGCTTAATCTAAAAGTTTATTAAAAATTCTAGCTCATCTTGATATGTTGTATTTACTTCTTTTGCTTTGTAAAGTGTTTTATTTTTTGAGTCTCTTAAAGTAATATTTGAAGTATTAAAACGCAACCCTTTTATTACCTTTGATGATGATGTTATTGATAAATATAGCCAACTTTCATTTTTTTCATTTTTTAAAAATAACGGATTTTTTTTGAATTGTTTCTTAAACTTCTTATTCTTTTTATAAGCAGGATTGATTACCTCAAATTGAGAAGATAATAGAACTTTTTCAATTCTATTATAACTCCAACGCTTCCTGTGAGGTACTTCTACAATTGCAATATGTGTAAAATCGTTTAGATTTACTTTTAAATTTTGAATAATGTCAACTTTAGAATCGCCTAAAGGGTATTTAACAGGCTTTGTATAGGCAGAATCATATCCCTCTTTAAAAGCTGCCCCTAAATCATTAAATTTTGGAGCAGCGTCCTTTGCCCCTTGTATTAGCATTTTTTGTGTTTCAGAACTTGAACTCCCGCTACCGCCATATTTTTTATACCCTGCAGAAAAGCCATCTTGATAACTTTCTTTGCCTGCTTTTGGCATTGGCGCTATTGGAGATGTTGCACAAGTTGTGTATTGCCCCTTGTCTTCTTTTTTGGCTTGACAATATCCGTCTTTGAAACCTCTTTCAAAAGAACTTGACTGAGCATTAAGTTGAAATAAAGATATTACAAATAGTAATAATAAAAGATTTCTCATTGGAATGAATTATTTAAAAGTAAAGTACAAAATAAATTCACATTGTTTAGTGCATATTAGCTCAGTAGCTTTGGAACAAAGCGTGTTGAGAAAACAACTAAAAGCAAATGTCTGTCAAATGTCTGTCAATTTTTAGTACATTTGAATTGTTCTTTGAGATGTTTAAAATGAAAGTCGTTAAGCGCTTTTAGGTGCTTTTCGAAACTGGCGAATAGCGCCATATAAGAAAAAACCCACCGTTAATGGTGGGCTTTACGAATGTATAGTGTAGCAGTGACACTGGTGGAGAAGATCGGATTCGAACCGACGACCTCTTGACTGCCAGTCAAGCGCTCTAGCCAGCTGAGCTACATCCCCATAATCTTATTTTAGTCCACTCAATACCAGAACTGGCATTGTGGTACTGTGAAAATCTCTTTTTAAAACCGTATTATTCTCCCAAAGCTTGGTAAAAAATCCGCGTTGGCGTCGAACGACACAAAGTATATCAGCATTGTGATCTTGATGGTGTTCCAACACACCTTGGAAAGTTGTCGGTGCTTCAGCTTCCTCTGAATTAGTAATAAGAGCACTTAATTCATCCGAAACCTCAAAATCTCCTTCTTGAAATTGTGCAGTTTTCACCATAATTAGATTAACTATAGCTTTAAACTGATCCTTAATGGAAATCAATGGTTTTAGTACATTCTCCTTTTTAATTACGGTAGATTTTAAAGCCATAAGAATTTTAACAATAGGCTTATAAACATAGCCTTCAGGTACGATTAAAGCTGGAATTTGAGTTTGCTTTATAATCTTTCCAGATGTTTTACCTAAATACACTTCATCTTTAATAGAATTTGTTCGTGGTTCTAATATGATTAAATCAATATTTAAAGCGTCCGCAACTAATTCTATAGTGTCTACTAATTTCCCTTTAAAAACCCTGGCTACAACCTCAACACCTTTTGTGTCGATATTTGAAACATGAGTGTCTAAAAAGGCTTTGCTTTCACGTTCCAGAATATGATCTACCTTAATCATGGTTCCTGCTTTGGTATAAACATTATATATTTGAACCACATATACCTTAGCACCAAAAGCTTTGGCAAAATCAATAGCATATTGCAAATGACTTTGTGCGTTTTTTGAAGACCCAACAGGAACTAAAATATTTTTCATTAGAGTTTGAATTAGAGCACAAAAGTAAACAAAGAAAATGATACGAAAAGCCCAATCAGAAGACATTGATCCTTTAATGATCATAACAAAGGCTTGTGCTAAGCATATGATTGAACAAGGTATATTTCAATGGAATGAGCATTATCCCAGTAGATCTGCTTTTGAAAATGATATAAAGCGAGACGAGCTCTTTGTATTAGAACAAAACAATAATGTTGTAGGTTCTATAGTGCTTTCGGACCATATGGATGATAAATATATCCCAATAAAATGGCTCACATCAACTGGAAACAATCTCTACATTCATAGATTGGCAATTCACCCAAATCACCAAGGAAAAGGATTTGCGCAACAACTGATGAATTTCGGAGAAAAATTTGCCATCGCTAATAATTATATCTCTGTGAGATTAGACACATTTTCTCAAAACAAAAGAAATCAAAAGTTTTACGAACTTCGCAACTATAAACGATTGGGTAATATTTACTTCCCAAAACAAAGTGAATATCCATTTTACTGTTATGAGTTAGTCCTTTGAGCAATCCACTAAGTCTTAAAAATATAAATCGTCTTGCTATTCCGGCTTTAATCTCTGGAATATCGGAACCTATATTGTCATTAACAGATGCAGCAATAGTAGGCAATATAGAACTAAACGCAACAGAATCGTTGGCGGCAGTTGGTATTGTTTCAACGTTCTTGTCTATGCTTATTTGGGTTTTGGGTCAAACTCGAAGTGCCATATCATCTATAATTTCTCAATATCTCGGTGCAGAGAAATTAGATGATGTCAAAAATTTGCCCGCACAGGCTATATTTCTTATTACCTCGCTCAGTTTATTAATTATTCTCTGTTCATATCCTTTTGCAGATTATATTTTTAAGTTTTACAACGCTGACAATTTAATTCTTGATTATAGTGTAGATTACTATAAAATAAGGGTTTTCGGATTTCCCTTTACGCTTTTTACAATTGCGGTTTTTGGTACGTTCAGAGGTTTACAAAATACATTTTACCCAATGGTAATAGCCATTGTAGGCACAATAGCAAATATTGTTTTAGATCTGATTTTAGTTTATGGTGTAGCAAACATTATTCCGGCACTAAACATTAATGGAGCTGCATATGCAAGTGTTGCAGCACAGGTGTTAATGGCACTACTTTCTGCATTTTATCTCATTAAAAAAACGGACATTCCATTAAAAGTACATTTCCCTTTTAATCCAGAAATAAGGAGGTTTATAATAATGATTCTTAATTTATTTGTAAGAACATTGGCATTGAATGTTACGCTTTATTTTGCGACAAGTTATGCAACAAAATATGGTACTAAATACATTGCCGCGTATACAATAGCCATTAATCTTTGGTTTCTAGGCGCATTTCTTATTGATGGTTATGCAAGTGCCGGTAATATACTAAGCGGTCGACTTCTTGGAGCAAAAGCGTATGAAAATCTTATTAAGCTTAGTAATATTCTCATAAAGTACGGAATTGCAGTTGGTACAATTATGGCAATCGTTGGAGCCATTTTATATTATCCTATTGGGCGTATATTCAGTGAAGATCAAGCTGTATTGGACACCTTTTATGATATTTTCTGGATTGTCTTAGCAATGCAGCCGCTTTGCGCTTTGGCTTTCATTTTCGATGGTGTTTTCAAAGGTATAGGACGTATGGCAGACTTAAGAAATTTACTCCTACTTTCTACATTTTTAGTCTTTATCCCAACACTTCTATTAATGGATCACTTTGGTTATAAATTGTATGGCATCTTCTTTGCGTTTACTCTATGGATTATTGCTCGTGGTATACCATTAATCATAAAATTCAGGAAAACATATAGCGCGCTAGCCCAAAACCATTAAATTTGGAGTTATGAATGGTTGTGTGAAAATAATCACGTTGTTTCATTAAATCGGAGCTTGTTTGCACGATGTTGATATTGAGCAAAAATTGAAAGAGGGTCCAGATAACAATTATGGTATTGGTGTTTTTACAGGCGCTCTTTTACCTTTATAATATTGGTTATTATAGCATATACCATTTACAGACATCAAAAAAATAAATTTAAGGATATATAATGGATATACTTAATTTTTTAGGAGGGAATGGATTATTCCTCATTTTAGGAATAGTTCTTATTGTGGTCTATTTTTACAACCGAAATAAAAGACGTTAATGAGTAAGATTAGAATTACAAAACAATTTTCGTTCGAAGCTGGACACGCTCTCCATGGTTATGATGGTAAATGTAAAAATTTACATGGTCATAGTTATCACTTAGACGTAACCGTAATTGGCACACCAATTACTGATTCTAATAATGTTAAGTGCGGAATGGTCATTGATTTTGGAGATCTCAAAAAAATTGTAAGAGAGGAAATTGTTGATCATTTTGATCACAGCATGATTTTTAATAAAAATACACCTCATCTTGAGATGGCTAATGATTTAAAATCTCGTGGTCACAATGTGATCTTGGTAGATTATCAACCTACAACCGAAATGATGATAGGTGATTTTGCAAATAAAATAAAATCAAGGTTACCAAAGAATTTATCCTTACACTCATTAAAACTTAGAGAAACAGCTACCAGTTTTGCAGAATGGTATGCATCAGATAATTGACATTTAAGATATACTATGTCACATTGAACGGCGTCGAAATGTTGATATAGTATCAATAAAATGAAACAACCAAACTTCAACATAGCAATCCCAAACGGAAAGAAAGTTTACTTTGCTTCTGACAATCATCTTGGCGCACCTTCTATGGAAGCTTCAAGACCCCGTGAAAAGAAGTTTGTAGCTTGGTTGGATGAAGTAAAAAAAGATGCGTGTGCTATCTTTCTACTTGGCGACTTATTCGATTTTTGGTTCGAGTATAAAACGGTTGTGCCAAAAGGATTTGTAAGAACTTTGGGGAAGCTTGCTGAAATTGCAGATTCTGGTATACCAATCTATTATTTTGTTGGTAATCATGACTTGTGGATGAAGGGTTATTTCGAAGAAGAATTAGGTATTCCTGTGTTTCACGAGCCAAAGGAATTCAAAATTCAAAATTCAGAATTTTTTATCGGTCATGGCGATGGTCTTGGTCCTGGAGATAAGAGCTACAAACGTCTAAAAAAAGTGTTTAGGAGTCCATTTTTTAACTGGTTATTTCGTTGGGGTCATCCTGATATAGGAATGCGTATTGCGAATTATTTTTCAGTAAAAAACAAGCTGATTTCTGGCGATGAAGATGCTAAATTCCTAGGCGAAGACAATGAATGGTTAGTGCAATACTCAAGAGAAAAATTAAAGGAAAAATATCATGATTTCTTTGTGTTTGGTCACAGACATTTACCCTTAGAAATTGACTTGAATGACAAATCTAAGTACTTTAATTTAGGTGACTGGATTGAGTACTATACTTACGGTGAGTTTAATGGTACTACATTTAATCTTAATGAATACCTCCAATAATCTTATTTAATTAAAGCCTCTAAAGTAAATTTATCCAACACACCATCTGCGTAAAGATTGTTTTTAGTTTCAAAATCTTTGATGGCATCAAATGTCAAAGTTTGAAAAACACCATCTAATTCTAGTTCGTATCCTTTACTCTTAAGTACTTTTTGAATTTCATAAATGTATGTACTCTTCCGACCTCGTCGTATTGCCTGTTGCGGAAAATTATTTAGCATTTTTGTTCTAAATGCTTTTTTCTCTTTTTGTGTATGCAATAATAGGAGCATTATTGAAGCCCTTGTCTTTATGAGCTTTCGATGATTGAAGCTTAGCCTCATAATATTTTACCTTGGCCTATTTATCAGTGTATTTTTTCAATGCAATCGAAGTCTCGTTATTTTCATCTTCAGGATGAAGAACATCGATTCTATTAGCGGTCCATTGTAAGGTTATAAAGCCATTTAAACCTTCTACGGCTTGGTAATAATCATATACCAAGTCCTTATCATGGTAATCTATGTCTAAATCACTTGGTATTTTATAATCTGTATTTTTTGGGTGATATCTTTGATAATCTTAGTACTTATTATATCCGAAGATTCCTAAAATTACTATCAGGATTAGGATAAGAATTTTTTTTATGAGGAAATTGATTAGAATGATTATCTAAAATAAAGAGTTTTTTGGCTAATATTCTAATTAAAATTAGTCTTGGCTTGCGACATCTTCAGTCAAATCAAGTTCTCTTAAGGTTTTATTCTTGACACCAATAGTGGTTACTGTAATCAAGGTGACAATTCCGCCTAATACAACTGCCAACGGCGCTCCAAAAATTTTTGCGGCAATTCCGCTTTCTAATGCGCCAAGCTCATTCGATGAACCTACAAACATAGAATTTACCGCACCTACTCGACCACGCATATCATCAGGTGTTTTTAATTGTAAAATGGTCTGACGAACAACCATAGAAACGCCATCGAAAATCCCAGCAACAAATAATGCACCTACACTTAGCCAGAACAATTTTGACGCGCCAAAAACAATCATCGTTAATCCAAAACCGAATACAGCCACTAAGAGTTTTTTTCCAGTGTTTTTAGTAATCGGAATATGGGTTGTTGCTAACATAGTGAGAATACTACCTAGGGATAAGGAGGCGTTAAGTATACCAAATCCTTCAGGTCCAGCATCAAGTACTTTCGTCGCAAATACAGCAAAAATAGCAACGGCACCGCCAAATAAAACAGAAATCATATCCAAGGTTAGAGCACCTAAAATCACCTTGTCCTTAAACACAAAACGTAAGCCACTTTTAAGGCTTTCTTTTACAGATTCACCTATATTCTTATTCAGTATAGGTTTCTTCTTGATGAAAAAGACAACCGATAATGCAAACATCACAAGGAGGAAAATAATCCCAAGTGTTTTGTTTACGCCAATAGACCCAATTAAAAAGCCTCCAACCAATGCACCAGTAACAGCCGCGCTCTTCCAAGTACTACTGCTCCAGGTTGCTGCATTAGGGTAAATAGACTTTGGAACCAAAAGCGCAACTAATGAAAAAACCGTTGGGCTAAAAAATGCTCTTAGTATACCTCCAAAAAAGACAAGGCAATAAATACCAAGAACAATATTGGAGGTTTCCCATGAGGTGTTAACGGCTTCAGTAGTCAGCCAAAACAAACCAAAACTTATAAGAGAAAATAGAACAATTAAGGTGGCAAACAGATTTCGTTTTTCTTTCTGATCGACAATATGACCTGCAAATGGTGCCATACAAAAGGCTGGTATAAACTCACATGCCCCAATAATTCCCAAACTGAGTTCATTATCCGTTAAGGCAAATACCTGCCACTCTATCACAACAAATTGCATGGACCATGCAAAAATTAATGCAAATCTAACGATGAGGAAAATGTTAAATTCCTTGATTCTTAATGCAGCGTATGGATCGAGTTTTGCCAATTCTTATGCTTTTAGGTCTTTAAGTTTTAGTTGTAAGCTTACATTGCCATTCCAATGATTTTCATCTACAGTATAGGCTGCTGAAAATAATTGATTATTTTTTATAAGATCTAATTTATCTCCTAATCCAAAACCAATCGATACTATATTCTGAGATCCGCTTTGTGTTGCCGTAAATCTGAGGTGTTTATCATCCTCACCCACACATTTTCCATATCCAGTATCCTTCAGGTTTTGAGACATAAAGACCGGTGTCATATTTCCTGGGCCAAAAGGGGCAAACTGGCTAATAATACGCATTAATCTATTATCCACTTGATTAAGACTTAATTCCATATCAATTTTTAACTCAGGAGTCAAAAGTTTAGGATTAATAGTTTCTTTTACAACACTTTCAAACTTGACTTTAAAATCTTCGTAATTTTCTGGCAGAAGCGTTAATCCGGCCGCGTATTTATGGCCGCCAAACTGTTCAATATAGTCGCTACACGCTTCTAATGCATTGTAAACATCGAATCCTTTAACTGAGCGTGCAGAAGCCGCCAATTTATCACCGCTTTTTGTAAAGACTAAAGTTGGTCTGTAATAGGTTTCGGTGAGTCTTGATGCTACTATTCCTACAACACCTTTGTGCCAATGTTCATCAAAAACAACAGTTGTGAATCTATCTTCCTCATTATTTTCTTGTATTTGAAGTAATGCTTCCTCAGTTATTCGTCGATCTGTTTCTCGTCGTTCAGTATTATAAGCGTCTATCTCCACGGCAAATTTTGCCGCCGTATTAAAATCTGTTTCTGTCAGTAAACTAACGGCATGGTTACCATGCTTCATTCTACCAGCTGCATTAATACGCGGTGCAATTATAAATACAACATCAGTTATAGTTAATTCATCTTTCTTGACTTCCGCAATTATAGCCTTCATTCCAGGTCTTGGATTACCGTTTATGACCTGTAATCCAAAATAAGTCAATGCACGATTCTCACCAACAATAGGCACTATATCAGCACCGATTGCAGTGGCAACCAAATCCAGATAACCCACAAGATCTTCAACCGTTTTTTGGTCTTTAGTTGCTAAAGCTTGAATTAATTTAAAACCAACTCCACAACCACAAAGTTCTTTAAATGGGTATTCACAATCTTCTCTTTTAGGATCTAAAACTGCGATAGCATCCGGAATTTGTTCTGATGGTCTATGATGATCACAAATAATAAAATCAATGCCTTTTTCCTTGGCATATTCTATTTTATCTATGGCCTTGATTCCGCAATCTAAAGCGATGATTAGTGAGAATCCATTATCCTCTGCAAAATCAATCCCGGTATAGGAAATACCATAGCCTTCTGAATATCGATCTGGAATGTATGTTGCTACACGTTCCGTCTTGGTTTTTAGGAAAGATGATAGTAAGGCGACAGAGGTTGTACCATCTACATCATAATCACCATACACGAGAATATTTTCCTCATTCTTAATTGCGTCCTCAATTCGTGCAACCGCTTTGTCCATATCCTTCATTAGAAACGGATCGTGCAAGTCGTCAAAACTTGGTCTAAAAAAGGTTTTAGCCTCTTCGTAAGTATTTATGCCTCGCTGCAATAATAACGTAGCAACGACATCGTCAACTTGAAGCGCCTCTTTTAACTGAGTTATATCTGATTCTAAAGGTTTTGGTTTTAAGGTCCAGCGCATAAACGTTTCGCAGAATTAGCATTTTGTAGCAATATGAAAATAGTTATTCGTTTCAACCTTAGCGAATTGTCGAAACATCTCCATAACTCCGCAATACTTCTCTACAGATAACTGAACAGCGCGTTCGCATTTAGCTTTATCCAAGTCAGAACCATAAAAATGATAATCTACTACAACATGATGGTAATACTTCGGATGCTCATCCGTCAACTCTCCAGAAACTTCAATCTTAAAATCATCAATAGGCGATTTCATTTTGTCCAAAATGGAAACAACATCTAATGCAGAACATCCCGCAAGTGAAGATAACATCATAGCCTTAGGCGATAAACCAAAACGTTCATCTTGACCTTCGATATTGGTATCCATAACTACAGATTTTCCGCTTGGATTATCTGACTCAAAAGTTAAACCACCTTTCCAATGTGTTGTTATATTATCTGCCATAATGTTTTAGTTTAAATTGTAGAACCTCTATCTTGTACATTCAAAAATACGACTTAAAAACATTACATATGGCATTAGTAACACCGCTTTCTCCAGAGCATGATTTAGAGACTAAAAAATTGGCAGAATTTTTTAACGAAACACTTGGATTTTGTCCAAACTCAGTGTTAACCATGCAACGTAGACCTGAAATTAGTAAAGCTTTTATTAATCTAAACAAAGCTGTAATGGCTAATGAAGGTCGTGTGACTTCGGCCTTAAAACGTATGATTGCTTGGGTAAGTAGTAACTCAACAGGATGCCGTTATTGCCAAGCGCATGCAATCCGTGCTGCAGAACGCTACGGTGCAGAGCAAGAACAATTAGATAACATTTGGGAATACCGCACACATCCTGCGTTTTCTGATGCAGAACGTGCTGCATTAGATTTTAGTTTGGCTGCCAGTCAAGTACCTAATGCTGTAAATGCAGACATTAAAGCACGCTTATATGAGTATTGGGATGAAGGAGAAATTGTGGAGATGCTTGGCGTTATCTCTCTATTTGGTTACCTCAACAGATGGAATGACTCCATGGGAACGACAATGGAAGAAGGTGCCATAGAAAGTGGTAATCAATATTTATCTAAACATGGATTTGTGGTTGGTAAACACGACGGAAGTCAGTATTAGATTAACGAAAAAATTACTATTAAAACGTTGAACCTCATCATAATTGGTGAGGTTTTAATTATCCAACCAAAACTCGCCTTTCTCAGTGGCTATTGCAATAGCCTCAACCATATCATCAAAACAATACTCTGGCGTAGATTCCGATCCTACAGGTGTAAGAAGCGACAGAATACCGCCTCTATTCTTATCTGACATTACAACTAAGATGGGGAAAATAGGGTCATCCTTATCATTCCCTGCGTCCATATATTGATAAATATCTTGAAATACCTTGAGAGGCGTATTGCCATACGAATAGTGCATTTCTCTAAAATCTAAAATTATAGCTTCGACACTAAACGACATCAAGCCTTCAATGGCCTTTCTGGCAATAAAAGAGCCGTGCTCATTTCCTAATGATCCTTTAGGATAATCTCAAAAAAAGGAAACAATAAGAACATCTATTTTATCGTCACCACTGCGTTCTTTAAGATAAAATTTACAGGACAAGCCTTCAGGTGCACTTGGAGTCTTTTCAATAAGCTGATACGACATTACCTATTAATAATTTTAATTACACTTTCCTTGAGTTTGGGAACAACCAATTCCTCAAACCAAGGGTTTTTTGCACGCCAAAACCGATTTGTTGGTGATGGATGTGGAATTGGAAAAAATTTTGGTATGTAGTTTTGGTAATCACCAACGGTTTCGGTGAGCGTTCTTTTGGCTTTGTCTTTTAGATAATATTTCTGTGCATACGCTCCAATAAGAATAAACAACTCAATATTTGGCATTTCTTCTAAAAGCAAACTATGCCATTGTGGTGCACATTCTGGACGCGGTGGCAAATCTCCAGTCTTTCCTTTACCTGGATAACAAAACCCCATAGGAACGATTGCAAAATACTCCGTGTTATAAAATTCTTCATTAGTCACACCCAACCAATCTCTTAGCTTTTTGCCACTTTGGTCATCCCAAGGAATTCCAGATGCATGAACTTTAGTTCCTGGCGCTTGTCCTATGCCTATGATTTTTGAATTAAGATTCGCAGTAACAACAGGCCGTGGTCCTAATGGCAAATGCTCTTTACAGATAGTACATTGACTAATATCGCAAAGCAATTCTTCCATTATTTCCCTGCTACTATAATTACAATTTCACCTTTTGGAGGTTTATTGGTGTAATGGTCTGAAACAGTTTTTGCAGTTCCTCTTACTGTTTCTTCATAAAGCTTCGTCAATTCTCTGGACACAGACACCAATCGATCCTCACCAAAATACTCACAAAAATGCCCAAGTGTTTTTACCAACTTATGTGGGCTTTCGTAAAAAATCATGGTGCGCGTTTCTTCAGCGAGCATTAATAAACGTGTTTGGCGTCCCTTTTTCACAGGCAAAAACCCTTCAAACACAAACCTATTATTTGGCAATCCACTATTGACTAAAGCAGGAACAAATGCGGTGGCACCTGGCAAACATTCGACTTTAATGTTTTGTTCTACACATGCCCGCGTTAATAAAAATCCAGGATCTGATATTGCTGGTGTTCCAGCATCACTAATAACGGCAATAGACATTCCAGACTTTAACTTCTCAATTAAACTATCGACCGTCTTATGTTCATTATGCATATGATGACTTTGCATAGGTGTAGTAATCTCGTAATGCTTAAGAAGCTTTCCAGAGGTACGTGTGTCTTCTGCTAAAATTAAATCGACTTGATTTAAAACTTCGACTGCCCTAAAAGTCATATCCTTTAGATTTCCTATTGGAGTTGGTACTAAGTAAAGTTTAGACATATTTAGTCACGTAAATATTTACCCAAAAAATAAGATGGGAATAATGCTATTAAGGCATAAACTGAGAACCCTAAAATAGGATGTCCTGCATGGTAATGTACTAAAGTTGCTAAGACTAAATCAAAGAAAAAACCAGCATATGCCCATTCTGTGAGCCATTTACTTTTTCGCGATAAAACCATTGCAACACCTAAAACCTTAGCAGCGGCCAATGGAATTACAAAATAAGTTGGATAGTTAAAACTCTCGAAAAATCCTTTAACCATTTCCGTATTTCTAAAATACATCTGAGCAGAATACAGCATTATACCACAAAGTACAATGGTGGATACCCAATACAAGATTTTCTTTAACAGAAAACTATTCATACTTAGCTTCTACAATTTGCATAAATCGCTCTTCGTATTCTTCTTTGCCTTCCCAATTATTATAGTCTGGTTTTACCAATTGCAAAATAAAGTCTTGGGCTTCTTGGAATGTACTTGCCGTATTTATTTGAGAAATAACGCGGTCATAATCTTCATTTTTGCCATCGAAGAGATGTTTAGTAAATGCAATTTTATCATTAAGGCCAATATTAAGCCCGCCAGACTTAAGTTTATCATTAAGTGATTTTACTTTATTCTCTGCTTTGCGTTTTTCAGCCTCTTCAACAGGCTCAAATTCCGGTATGTCGGCAAAATCTTGAGTTATGGTTTCGAACTCAATAGTCTTTGTTTGCCCATTTTGCTCAACCTTAATTTGTTCTTCAGCAACTTCATCTTCAGGCATAAAGGCCACCATATCCTTGATTTTATTCATCACTGGTTCCATAATACCATCATCCTCGCGTTCATCAAGGTTGACATACACCTTATTTTCAACCTCAATATTATCACTTACTTTATTATTGAATGCCGTGTCGAGCATATCAAAAAAAGAAGAATCGTTCCCTATTGTAGGTAACTCATCGTCTAAATTGTCCTTTGCAAATTTTAAAACTGTAAGCTTCTCATACAGCTGAGCAACCTCGGCATGCATACTGTCAATATCATCTTTCCCAGTAAGTTTTAGAATCCTATGTGCGATACTCATTAATTCTGATTCTAATTTCTTTTTCATCTCAATTTACTTTTGATTTTTAATAAATTTGCGTCACCTTTATACAAACGAAAATCGGACACGATTTAGTGCTAAAATTACAAAATGTTTCTCGAAAATACCGTAAATCATAAAGAACAATTTGGTTGGATAGAAGTTATCTGTGGCTCTATGTTTTCGGGTAAAACAGAGGAGCTTATTAGACGATTGAAGCGCGCCAAATTTGCACGTCAAAAGGTGGAGATTTTTAAACCGGCAGTGGATGTGCGTTATGATGATGAGATGGTAGTTTCTCATGATGACAACGAAATTCGGTCTACGCCAGTACCTGCTGCTGCAAACATTCCCATCTTAGCAGATGGATGTGATGTTGTTGGTATAGATGAGGCTCAATTTTTTGATGATGAAATCGTTCGTGTATGTAATGATTTGGCCAATAAGGGAATCCGAGTAATTGTAGCCGGATTGGATATGGATTTTAAAGGCAATCCATTTGGTCCAATGCCTAATCTTATGGCTACTGCAGAATATGTTACAAAGGTACATGCTGTGTGTACTAAGACAGGAAATTTAGCCCAGTACAGCTATCGAAAAGCCAAAAGCGACGACTTGGTTTTGCTTGGTGAAACGGATGAATACGAACCATTAAGTAGAGCGGCGTATTACAAATGTATGTTACGAGAAAAAGTGCGTCAAATCAAAGTGAAAGATGCCGAAGAAGTGACATCAAAAGACAAGAAAAATGGTGTCTAAAACAGAAGAAACTTGTCTCGAAATTCACTTAAATGCGTTAACGCATAACTACAATTATCTCAAATCAAAACTCAAGTCAAACACTAAATTCTTAGCAGTAATTAAGGCTTTTGCCTACGGAAGTGATGCGATAAACATAGCAAAACATTTAGAAGAATTAGGCGCAGATTATTTTGCAGTAGCCTACACACACGAAGGTGTTTTACTTAGAGACGCCGGAATTACAACACCTATAATGGTGTTACATCCACAGCCAAAAAATTTTAAAATCCTAATTGAGAGGTGTTTAGAACCAAGTCTTTATAGTGATAGAGTTTTAAGGCGATTTATTGCTACTACCGAAGAAGAAAAACAGAAGAATTATCCAATCCATGTAAAGTTCAATACAGGTCTAAATCGACTCGGGTTTTGGCATAATGATGTTGATTTTGTTGTTGGTGAACTACAGAAGACAAATTCTGTAGTAGCAAAATCGATACTGTCTCACTTGGCCGCAAGTGAAGACCTATCAGAAAAAGAATTTACGCAGAATCAAATTCAGGATTTTAAGGAAATAGCTCAAAATTTTGAATCACAAATCGGTTACAAGTC
Organism: Winogradskyella sp.; assembly: GCA_965659975.1. Classification (GTDB taxonomy): domain Bacteria; phylum Bacteroidota; class Bacteroidia; order Flavobacteriales; family Flavobacteriaceae; genus Winogradskyella. The sequence goes on from CBFHYD010000015.1 coordinate 16,436, forward strand.
ATGGCTGCATTTGTGTAATACTTCAGGGGTTATTAATTACACTGAAGCCCATTTTGATATGGTTAGATGCGGTATAGGATTATACGGTTTTGGTAATTCTGCTAAAGAAGATGAAAATCTTAAACCAATTGCTAAGCTGAAGTCCGTGATATCACAAATTCATCTTATTGAAAAAGATGAAACCGTTGGCTACAATCGTGCTTATAAAGCTTCTGGTTTTGAAAAAACTGCAACCATTCCAATTGGTCATGCCGATGGTATTTCTCGCCAATTTGGAAATGGTGTTGGATGTGTTATTATCAATGGAGAGAAAGCACCTATTATTGGCAATGTGTGTATGGACATGATTATGGTTAATATTACTGACATTGATTGTAAAGAAGGTGATGAGGTTATATTATTTGATAACGAGTACAAAGCCTCAAGCTTTGCAAAAAAGGGAAATACCATCTCATATGAAGTCCTTACAGCTGTTTCTCAACGAGTAAAACGTGTTATTTACCGATAATTTCAATTCTTAAAAATTATCTTTTTGCAAAATTTTAACATTTTTTGATTGATTTGTAGAACAAATACCAACTAAAAGATTATAAAATTATGCTTAAGGAATTTAAAGGCTTTATAATGACAGGTAATGTCATTGATTTTGCAGTAGCTGTGATTATGGCTGGTGCTCTTGGTGCTGTTATCAACGGCTTTGTTTCTAATATTGCAATGCCATTTATTGGTTATTTTGCCGGCGGAATGAATTTCGAAGATCTTCACTATGCGATGGATGGAAAAGAATATAAATCATTAGCAGCAGCGAAAGAAGCTGGCGCGGCAGGCATTGCTTATGACGCTTGGATCAATACAATTATTAACTTATTAATTGTTGGATTAGTAATGTTCATAATCGTTAAAGCTTACAATAAAACTAAGAAACCAGCTGAGCCAGCAGACCCAGCAGGACCTTCTGAAGTGAATCTTCTTACTGAGATTAGAGACTCGTTAAAAAAATAATTGAAATTAGCGACACCGCTATACCGCATATTATTAACCAAACCCTGATGTAACAATCAGGGTTTTTTTGTTATAATTTTAAAAAATCACTTCTAAAGATTTATCAATAAATTACTTTTGTGCAATCAAATTAAAGGAAAAATGAAAGTTGCAATTGTTGGTGCTACCGGATTAGTCGGTAGCGTGATGCTAAAGGTGTTGGAAGAGCGTAAATTTCCAGTTGACGAGCTCCTTCTTGTAGCCTCAGAGCGCTCAGTTGGTAAGGAAATTGAATATCAGAATAAAACTCTAAAAGTCATTGGCTTGGCAGATGCTGTAGACCAAAAACCAAATATTGCTTTATTCTCTGCAGGTGGAAGCACTTCGTTGGAATGGGCACCAAAATTTGCCGAAGCCGGAACAACGGTAATTGATAACTCTTCGGCATGGCGAATGGATCATGGCAAGAAACTGGTGGTTCCAGAAATCAATGCATCAAGTCTTACTAAGGATGACAAAATCATTGCTAATCCTAACTGTTCCACCATACAAATGGTTATGGCATTAGCTCCATTACATAACAAATACAAAATAAAACGCATCGTTGTTTCAACCTATCAGTCAGTTTCCGGTACTGGTGTTAAAGCTGTTGAGCAATTAGAAAACGAGATTGCTGGTATTAAAGGTGAAATGGCATATCCATATCCAATCGCTAAAAATGCAATACCACACTGTGATGTATTTGAAGAGAATGGATACACGAAGGAAGAAATGAAACTCGTTCGCGAAACCCAAAAAATATTAGATGACAGAACTATCGCTGTAACGGCAACCGCAGTTCGTATTCCAACAGCAGGTGGTCATAGTGAGGCAGTGAATGTAGAGTTTGAAAATGATTTTGACTTATCAGAAGTTCGTCAAATTTTAAGTCAGACCGATGGTGTTACACTTCAAGATAATACTGATGTAAATACCTATCCAATGCCTATGTATGCTAACGGAAAGGATGATGTTTTTGTAGGGCGTTTGCGTCGAGACGGGTCACAACCAAATACGTTAAACATGTGGGTTGTAAGTGACAACCTTCGAAAAGGTGCTGCTACAAATACAGTTCAGATTGCAGAATATTTAGTGAATCACAATCTGGTGTAGATAAACCTAAGCCTAAAAATATCTTAAAAAAGCATCCTTAGTTCATCTAAAGGATGCTTTTTAATTAAATTTAGAGTTCTAAAAATCAACAGATGAAAAAAATAGTTTATTCACTCCTTGCAATTACACTCGTAATGTCTTGTAAAAACGAAACTGAGCAAAAAGAACCAATAATAGTAGATTACCCAGAAACAGCTAAGGTCAAACATACCGATACTTATTTTAGTGAAGAAGTTCAAGATCCCTACCGTTGGTTAGAAGATGACCGTAGCGCAGAGACTGAAGATTGGGTAAAGCGTCAAAACGCGGTGACTCAAGATTACTTGTCTAACATTCCTTATCGTGAAAAAATTAAGGATCGCTTGTCTAAATTATGGAACTATGAAAAGGTGGGATCGCCATTTATAGAAGGTGATTACACGTATTTCTACAAAAATGATGGACTTCAAAATCAGTATGTGATTTACAGATATAAAACTGGAGAAGATCCGAGCACTGCAGAAGTGTTTTTAGACCCAAATACGTTTAAAGAGGATGGAACCATTTCGCTTGGAGGCGCAAGCTTCTCAGACAGTGGTAAGATATTAGCGTACGCCATTTCCGAAGGTGGAAGTGACTGGCGTAAAATTTTAGTCATGGATGTCGAAAACAAAAAAATTGTTGAAGACACCATCGTAGATGTAAAGTTTAGTGGAATGTCTTGGTACAAAGATGAAGGCTTTTACTATTCGAGCTATGATAAGCCAGAAGGCAGTGAACTTTCTGCAAAAACTGATCAGCACAAAGTATATTATCACAAGTTAGGGACACCTCAATCACAGGACAAATTAATATTTGGCGGTACACCTGAGGAAAAGCACCGTTATATTGGTGCTGGTGTTACAGATGATCACAACTATTTAGTACTAACAGCGAGCGTTTCTACATCTGGAAACAAGTTATTTATCAAAGACCTAAACGATCCAAATTCAAAATTTGAAACCATATTAGACCATACAGATAGTGACACTTATGTTATAGAAAATGAAGGTTCTAAATTATTTTTAGTGACCAATCTTAATGCGCCTAATCAAAAGATTGTAACTGTTGATGCTTCCAATCCTACACCAGAAAATTGGGTAGATTTTATCCCAGAAACAGAAAATGTATTAAGTCTATCTACTGGTGGTGGTTATTTCTTTGCTGAGTATATGGTAGATGCCGTATCTAAAGTTCTTCAGTATGATCACAACGGAAAATTAGTTCGCGAAGTCGAGTTGCCTGGAGTTGGATCTGCTGGTGGTTTCGTTGCTAAAAAAGAAGAGAAAGAGACATATTACTCATTTACCAATTACGTAACTCCGGGAAGTATTTATAAATACAACTTCGAGACTGGAACATCGGAATTGTATCGTAAACCAGATATCGATTTTAATCCTCAAGATTATACCAGTAATCAAGTATTCTTTACATCAAAAGACGGTACGAAAGTACCTATGATAATTACGCACAAAAAGGATGTAGTACTTAACGGGAAAAATCCAACCATACTATATGGTTATGGCGGATTCAATATTAGTTTAACGCCGAGTTTCAGTATTGCTAACGCCGTCTGGATGGAGCAAGGTGGTATTTATGCGGTTCCAAACCTACGTGGTGGTGGAGAATATGGTAAGGCTTGGCATGATGCTGGTACACAAATGAAGAAGCAAAACGTATTTGATGATTTCATTGCTGCTGCAGAATACTTAATTGAGAATAATTATACCTCATCAGATTATTTGGCTATCCGAGGTGGTTCTAATGGTGGATTATTAGTTGGTGCTACAATGACGCAACGCCCAGATTTAATGAAAGTGGCATTGCCAGCAGTAGGCGTTTTAGACATGTTACGATATCACACCTTTACAGCTGGTGCTGGATGGGCATACGATTATGGTACTGCAGAAGACAGCAAAGAAATGTTCGAATATCTTAAAGGTTATTCGCCAGTACACAATGTACAAAATGGTACGTCTTATCCTGCAACAATGGTAACAACAGGAGATCATGATGACCGTGTTGTACCTGCACATAGTTTCAAATTTGCAGCAGAGTTACAAGCAAAGCAAACTGGCAGCAACCCAACAATCATCCGTATAGAAACAGATGCTGGTCACGGCGCAGGAACTCCAGTAAGCAAAACGATAGAACAGTATGCAGATATCTACGGTTTTACTTTATACAATATGGGGTTTGAACGTTTACCAAAAGAAGAATTTAAAGATTAAATACTTTTAATTGATTAATACTAAAGACCTATGAGAACGATCTTGTAGGTCTTATTTTTGCAATATGCTCAAGGTTAGAAATATAGTATTTGGTTACAATGAAACTACGGTTTTAGATGGTATTTCGTTTCATGTGGATGCTGGTGAAAATGCTGCCATTATTGGCGAAAGCGGATCAGGTAAAAGCACATTGCTGAATCTTATTTATGGCCAACACGATTTAAACAGTGGCGAAATTACTTGGAAGAATACCCAAATTCTTGGACCATCCTACAACCTCGTGGTTGGTTATGATTTTATAAAATCTGTGACTCAAGAGTTCGATTTGATGCCATACATTTCTGTCGAAGAAAATATCGGCAAGTTTTTATCACGCTTCTATCCAGAAGAGCGCCAAAAGCGAACGGAAGAACTTCTTAAAGTTGTGGAACTTGATGAATTTGCGAAAACAAAAGTTCAGTATTTGAGTGGTGGTCAAAAACAACGTGTTGCAATCGCACGAGCACTTGCTAAAGAACCTGAAATACTTTTGCTGGACGAGCCATTTAGCCATATCGATAATTTCAAAAAGCAATCGCTAAGGCGAAGTATTTTTAATTACCTAAAAGAAAAAAACATCACCTGCATTGTGGCTACACATGACAAAAATGATGTCTTAGGCTTTGCCGATGATATGTTGGTGCTTCATAACAACACAATCATTGCTCAAGATTCACCTGAGCAACTTTACAAAACTCCAAAAACACCTTTAATCGCGTCCTTCTTTGGAGAGTTTAATGAAATTGAAGGTGAGATTTATTACGCGCATCAAATAAAAATAGTAGAACATTCAGATACTTTGGCTCCGCTCAGCACTGGCTTAAAAGCTATAGTAAAGCTATCTTATTTCAACGGTAATAATTGGCTTGTAGAGTTAGACTACAATGGTCAAAACCTAATAGTCGAACATCTTGAGCAAATATCAAAAGGAACAACTGTTGGTATTAGATATTAGATTCTTCTCCAAAGAAATCGATATCACCGAGTTACCAAGCGCCTACAAGAATGCTGATAGTGTAAGACGCCAAATGAATGAGTTTGGTCTCGGTACTGTCATTGATGAAGTATTGCCTTTTGGTTGTATTATGGCAGGTGATTGGCAGAAAAATGCACCTTGACGTAAAAAACGCGATAAAAAGCGACGTCGAGGACGTTAAATCTTGATTCAAAAAAGCAGATTGACTTATGTTGGTCTGCTTTTTATTTATCAAACCGCTTTAACAAGGCTGGTAAATAAAAGATATCAGTAATTAATGCTATAGCAACTGTAACAGCGCAAAGCAGACCAAAATCTTGTACCGATGGTATAGCACTGGAAGCGATAATTAGAAAGCCACCAATCAATGCAATTGTTGTAGAAATTAAAGCACTGCCAGTATAACGCATCGCGTTATCCATACGTTCAAGTGGTGTGCCTTGTATATATTTGCTGCGTCGGTATTTGTGCACCAAATGAATCGTATCGTCCATAGCAATTCCCAACATAATTGGAGTAATCATAGCTGTTGTTACATCTAATGGGATTTCCAATAGACTCATAAAAATAGCAAGGATTGCTAACGGCAGAATATTAGGAATGAGGACGAGTATCGTTGTTCTAATGTTCTTTATAAATATCCATAGACACAAAAAGGCTACAAAAAATGCCGCAAAAAAGGACTTAAACTGTGTCTCAAGTATAAAGTTGTTGAGCTGGGCAAATACCACAGCAAACCCATTGATTTTTAGCTGGTAGGTATTGGTATCAAATGTGTTTTCAAAATAGTCTTTGATGCTTTGTATTACAGCCTCAAGTTCAGACGTTCGCATTTCTCTCAACGTTAACGTGAATCCTGCCGAGGACAGATCATCTGAAAACAGTTTAAAAAATTCAGAATCTGTTGTAGAAAATTTAGATAGTGTTTCTTTTATTTTCTTTTCAGATACATTAGACTGAAATAGTACTGGTGAACGTTGCTCTAAAAAGGATTTTACCGTAACCACAGAAACTGGATTGTGAATATAGGCGTTCGATTCCAATTTATCATTAAATGCATCTAAAGCTTGCAATGCGTCTTTGGTAAGAATTGACGATTTATCAATGGTAGATATATTTATCTGTAGTCGATTGCTTCCTCCTAACTGAGTTTCAACAGCGCGTAAATCATCTTTCGCTTTTCCTTCAGCTAACAAGTCTCGTGAATTGGTATCGACTTTAACCTGAGTTACAGAATACAATCCAAATACCAAAACCGCCGTAAAAACAGAAATGATCTGCGATTTATTGTTTGATGTAAACCTATTTATCCAATCAATAAATTGCGATTGAGATACAAACTTTAAATTCAGAATTGGCTTTGAATGCGCAAAATTTACTTTGATAAAACTAAAGCCAATAATGGTCACCACATAAACTAATATGAAACTAAAGACCAATCCAATACAGGTGAAAACACCCATGTTTTTGAATGCCGGTAATGGCGAAATATATAACGCGAAATAACCAACAAACGTAGTCAATGTAGTGTAAAAGCACGGCGTTAAACTCTTTCGTATTGCCAAAGCATTCACATCTACTTTGCTCAACTCGGGGTTTTGCTGACCTTCTTTATGATAGATATTTATGACATGAACAGCGTCGCTAACACTATAAACCAAAAGTATGGTTGGTATCAACATCGAAATCATATTCAAAGAAAATCCTAAAGATGTAATTAATCCAAAAAGCAAACTTACAGGCAAGGCAACCGACAATAATGCAATAATCAAATACTGTTTGCTTGGTAATAAGAACAGTAATAATACGGTAATGACTAAAACCGTGAGAATCCCAAAAATGAGACTTTCCTTATAAATGCCTTTACTGTAAGCTTCGTTAAGTACTGGTGGACCTGTGAGATAATAATCATCGTAATGATCGGCAATTATTGTATTTATGACTTTTGCGATGTCTTGTCGTTCCTCTTCGATAGTTGGTGTTGGTTTCATCTGGATGTAAAACATCAGATTCTTGTAGTCTTCACTTACCAGTTGAAACGAGATATTCGATAGTTTCGAGAACAGACTTTTTAGTCCTTTTTCACTTCGCTTGGAATTGTATAATTCAGAAAAACGAATGGAGTTATTAGCGTATAACAGATATTTTGCCTTAGCCAGACTAAAGCTGGTTTGTACGTATGGCAATTCATCGACAGCGCCGTGTAAGGTCTTAAGTTTCTCAATTGCGGTTTCTTCCAACGCGTTCTCTACAGGAAGCATCGCAATGAAAATTTCGTCCGAACCGAAATTCTCTTGAAAATCTATATAGGCTTGATAGCTTGGATCGTCTTCTAAAAACCAAATGCCCAAGGAGTTGTCGACACTTAACTTATTAATGGTTTGAAAGCCCGAAAAACCAGCAGCGATAGCCAAGACTATAATTATCGCAATGCGGAATTTGATTATGGCAGAAACAAGAGGTTTTAGACGTCTCAAAACACGGGTTTTTTTGCACTAATAAATTAGAATGCAAAGTTACTTTGTAAATGCATAAGCACCAAAATTACCGTGGTGACTTAAGCTTATAAAAATTTGATCATTTTTATAATGTATTGTCGGAATATTATATGAATCCTTATGAATTTCGATGTCGTTTTTTGAAAGACTAAATGCCGAAGCAACTTCCTCGATGACTTTATTGTTAAGAGTTCTGTGGTTTGAAGACTCATCAATTTTTATCACTGCAGAATTGAATTCCTCTGATGTAAGTCTTGCTTCTGAAACAATATATTCATTTTGAATGTGAGTTTTCACTATACAACTAAATCCATTATAGGATACTTTGCCTAAAGTGTCGTCTATATCGCAACAAAATTGGTTTGGTGCATAAAAACGACTTGGGTGTAATTGCGTGTACAATTTATAAGCGGCTTCCTTCATACTCCAAAGTTGCCATACTATTTCTGTTTTATTCTCTGATGTAGAGATATAGCGCCGTTCTTTCTTGGTAAAAATTTTATTTAAATAACGTGGCCGTTCCCAGTTAGAATCTCTTTTAGCCTTGGCAATATCGACGACATCATTACCTATCAAGATGCACTTAGTTTTGAACTCACTATAGCCATTGCCGATTTTACATCAAGCATCTTTTCCATATCCTCATTCTCTAATCGGATATCAAATTTGTCTTCGATATCTAAGATGATGTCTACAAGATTTGCTGAATTAATTTTCAAGTCTTTCACAAAATCCGTGTCTTCATTTAGCGAAGCGAATGCATCTTCGTCTTGGACATAAGGAGCGACAATTGTTTTGAGTTTAGAGATAAGTTGGTCGTTGTTCATATGTGTTTGGAGATAACCTGTTATGTATTTTCATTTAGAGTTTTTAAATAAAAAATTCGTCAATTCGAGTGATTTTTCTGAATCTATTGAAGAAAAATATTATCGAGAATAGAATTTTATCAGACCTTGTTCTCGATACAAAATTCCTTTGGAATTCCACTCGAACTGACGCTTTTAAATTATACCAAATCTGCTAATTCTTTCCCAACCAAGCTGCCGATCGCGACACCCATTCCGCCTAACCGAACGCCACAATACACATGATTACTCAATTGTTTTACAATAGGTTTTTTATGTTGCCCAACACCCATAATTCCAGACCAATACTTATCGATTTCAACTACTTGACCAGGAAGAACAGTTGTTCTCAATAATTCTGTGAGTTTCTCCTTTACAAGTGCTGTCTCGCCAAATTCTGTAGTTTCTTCGGTTTTAAAATCAAGGTTTCGGCCACCACCAAACAAAATGCGATTATCAATATTTCTGAAATAGTAGTAGCCTTTATATAAATGAAACGTGCCTTTAATTTTTAAGTCTTTTATCGGCTTTGTGATAAGCATTTGTGCCCTTGCTGGCTTTACTCGATAATCGAGGTTTAAATTTGTACCTATTAACTTTGAAGCAAATCCATTGGTAGCTATCAGTAATTTTTTAGTGGAAAATTCAAAATTGGAAATATCAACTTTAATCCCGTTTGCATCTTCAGAATAGGAGTTTACCTCAACACCATTTAAAATTTTCACATCGCTTTGCTTAACTTTGTTTAGCAAAGCGTCCATCATTTTACCTGTGTCTATTTGACCTTCGAACTTATTAAATCCTTGTTTCGGCTGAATGTTCTTAAAGCCAAAATTGTCCACTTCAAATGAAAAAACGTCATCCTGGAATATTGGTTTTAAAAGCGCGTTTATGGTATCCTTTTGTGCCAAACAATCTGCATAAAGTTGCCCATCTACCTTTGTAAATAATTCATAACCGCCTAATTCTTGATAGTTAATGATGGCATCACCAAGTGTCGATCGTAATAATTTAAGACCATTAACACGTTGTTGGACAAGATTTACAACTTCATCTTCAGAATGTGACTTTAAGTCATCTAAGATTTCGCTTAAACTCCCAAAACATGCAAAACCCGCATTTTTTGTGCTCGCGCCTTGAGGCAAAATACCTTTCTCCAATATGAGGATATTTGCTTTTGGAAAACTATTGCGTAGTTGTAGCGCACAACTTAAGCCAACAATACCGCTACCAACAATCGTATAGTCGACATTAGATAGCCATGATTTTATTTCCCAGTATGATAAGTTCATAAATAAAAAAGCCTCTTCGGAAGAGGCTTCAAATTATAGAATTTTAATTAGTCGTCCAACTTCAAAACCGCCATAAACGCTTGTTGCGGGATTTCGACATTACCAACTTGGCGCATACGCTTCTTCCCTTTTTTCTGCTTTTCTAAAAGCTTACGTTTACGAGAAATATCACCACCATAACATTTGGCTGTTACATCTTTTCTCAAGGCCTTTATCGTTTCACGGGCAATGATTTTTGCACCGATTGCCGCTTGCACAGGAATATCAAATTGCTGACGCGGAATTAACTCTCGCAGTTTCTCAGTCATTTTTTTACCTATGGTATAGGCATTATCTGCATGAATTAATGCCGAAAGCGCATCTACTGTTTGACTGTTTAATAAAATATCTACACGCACAAGTTTAGAGGCACGCATGCCAATAGGTGAATAATCGAAAGACGCGTAACCCTTAGAAACAGTTTTTAATCTATCGTAAAAGTCGAATACGATTTCAGCCAAAGGCATATCAAAGCTTAACTCCACGCGTTCCGTAGTCAGATAAGTTTGATTGGTGATTTGTCCACGCTTGTCTATACATAAACTCATTACTGGACCGACAAAGTCTGCCTTAGTAATTATAGTAGCTTTTATAAATGGTTCTTCAACACGATTTAATGTTGAAGGTTCCGGTAAATCTGATGGATTATTAACGATGATAATATAGTCTGGATGCTTATTGGTAAATGCGTGGTAACTAACGTTTGGTACGGTTGTGATTACCGTCATATTAAACTCACGCTCCAGTCGTTCTTGGATAATCTCTAAATGCAACATACCCAAGAATCCACATCTAAAACCAAAGCCGAGTGCAGCAGAACTTTCTGGTTCAAAAACTAAAGAGGCATCATTAAGTTGAAGTTTCTCCATTGACGCACGCAACTCCTCATAATCTTCTGTGTCCACAGGATAAATTCCCGCAAATACCATTGGCTTTACATCTTCAAAACCTTCGATAGCATTTGTAGTTGGGACTTTGGCGTCTGTAATGGTATCACCAACTTTTACTTCGCGCGCATCTTTTATTCCTGTAATAAGGTACCCAACATCACCTGCTTTAATTTCTTGCTTTTTAACCTGGTTTAGTTTTAAGGTACCAACCTCATCAGCAAAGTAATTCTTATCTGTAGCAATAAATTTTATTTGTTGCCCTTTTCTGATTTTTCCATTGATAACTCTAAAGTAAGTTTCAACACCTCTAAAAGGATTATAAACTGAATCGAAAATCAACGCCTGTAATGGCTCGTCTATATTTCCTTCCGGAGAAGGAATGCGTTCTATGATTGCCTTTAAAACCTTATCAACACCAAAACCGGTTTTTCCGCTCGCGTGGATGACTTCTTCTGGATTACAACCTAAAAGATCAACGATATCGTCAGTTACTTCCTCAGGATTGGCACTTGGTAAATCTACCTTATTAAGGACGGGAATTATTTCTAAATCATTCTCAAGTGCTAAGTATAGATTGGAAATAGTCTGCGCTTGTATGCTCTGTGCAGCATCAACAATTAGTAACGCGCCTTCACAGGCTGCAATAGAACGCGAAACTTCATAAGAAAAATCAACGTGACCAGGCGTATCAATTAGGTTAAGGACATATTCTTGGCCCTCAAAAGTGTACTCCATTTGAATCGCATGTGACTTGATAGTGATTCCTCGTTCGCGCTCCAAATCCATGTTGTCCAATAACTGATCTTGCTTTTCTCTATCGGTAACAGAACCGGTGTGATCCAATAGCCTATCCGCTAATGTACTCTTACCGTGGTCAATGTGTGCAATTATGCAAAAATTCCTGATATGCTTCATTAATTTCTTTTCTTGGGCAATTTTGGTTGCAAATATAGGAGTTTTATTAGGGTATTTGGCGATTTCTTATGCATATTAACTGTGATCAGAATGTAGTTAGTAATTTCTTCGATGGTAATAATATGTTTACTAATGCCTCAGAATTTAATACGGTTTCTATCCAAGACACAAATATATTATCGGGAAAGGCAGATTATTCTCTGCCAATTGGTGATTCTACTTCGTTTGATGTAGGAGCCAAATATTCGAATATTAAAACCGAAAGTGATATTACCAAATTTGATATTATAAACGGTAACGCAACAATCGATCCTGCAAATAGCAATGCATTCGATTATGATGAACACACCTATGCCGCCTATGCCAATTATAGTAAATCCTGGGAAAAATGGGATTTAACATTAGGACTAAGAGCAGAGCAAACCAATTTAGAAGGGTTTTCTCCAACACTGAATCAAACAAACACACAAGATTATTTTGAGTGGTTTCCTAACGCGAGTTTAACACACACCGTTTCAGATAATGTAATGGTTTTTGGTAATTATAAGCGCAGTATTACAAGACCAAATTAAACAGATCTTAATCCATTTACATTCTTCCTAAACGAAAACTTGACGGTAGTCGGAAATCCAGCCTCACAGCCAACCATAACAGACTATTTTAGTTTTGGAATTAACTTTTTAGAGCGCTTTACAACGTCGTTTTACCGATCAGAATCTCAAGGCACGATTTATGAAATTCCACGACAAGATAACAACACCAATATATTGGCGTATACATCAGTAAACATTGACCAAGTAGTTGATTATGGGTTCGATTTTGAAGTCGACTATAGTTTTACAGACAATTGGAATATCTATGCCGCAACATCCTTTTATAACGTTAGCGAGCAAAACAATTTCCAGGGTCAGATTATAGATTTAGACCGTTGGGCCAATTACACAACGCTGAGTAATACCATGTCTTTCTTAGAAGATAATAGTCTTAATCTAAACTTAAACATCACTTGGGTTGGCAGAAACTTAATTGCACTCACCGTTATAGACAACCAATTATATTCGGGCCTGAGCATTTCAAAATCTTTATGGAATAAAAGAGGTGTTATTTCCCTTTCAGTTCAGGATATATTCAACATGCAAGACCAGCAATCCGTTATACGTTATCTTAATTAATCAAGTAGAAACGATATTGATTTAGACAATCGCTTTGTTCGGATTGGTTTCCGCTACAAATTTGGTAACACAAAATTATCTACCAACGAGCGCACAACTGAACTTGACGAGCGCGATAGAATTAAAGATCTAAATTAATCCTGCCACTCAGCAATAAATAAGTTCGTGTCTCTGTTGCCACCATTATTGCGGTTAGATGAGAACGCCAAATATTTTCCATCATTTGAAAAAACTGGGAACGCGTCGAAAGTTTCACCATGCGTTATACGCTTTAGGTTCTTTCCATCAATGTCAATCATGTAAAGGTTAAATGGGAAACCGCGTTCTGCTTCAAAGTTAGATGAGAACAAAATCTTCTCTCCACTTGGGTGGAAAAATGGACTCCAATTGGCATTTCCTAAATCGGTAAGTTGACGCAAGTCGCTACCATCGGCGTTACAGATATATAGCTCCATTTCCGTTGGTTCTACTAAACCTTCAGCCAATAGATCTTTATATTCTTTTATTTCTTGTTCTGTTTTAGGTCGTGACGAACGGAAAATTAACTTCGTGCCATCAGGTGAAAAGAAAGCGCCACCATCATATCCTAATTCATTTGTAATCTGTTTGACGTCGCTGCCATCAATATTCATTGTGTATAATTCTAAATCACCACTTCGCGTAGAGGTAAATACAATTTTATCACCTTTTGGAGATACTGTTGGCTCAGCATCATAACCAACTTCGTTAGTGAGTTGCTTAACAATATTGCCCTCTAAATCCGCAACAAAAATGTCATAACTGTCATAAATTGGCCAGATGTATTTACCGTTTTTACGTAATGGTGTTTCTGGACATTCGCCTTGTTCTAAATGCGTTGACGCATAAATAATATGCTTATTATCTGGAAGAAAATAAGAGCAAGTTGTTCGTCCTTTTCCTGTACTGACCATTGGAGGTACACTGTCTTTAAAAGTGTCATCAAAATTCATCAAGAACATCTGGTCACAACCAACATTCCATTTGGCGTTATTAGACTGAAAAACTAACTGCTTATCATCGAAACTCCAATACGCTTCTGCATTATCACCACCAAATGTGATTTGTCGCAGTGATTTAAAGTGTGTTTCTTCTGGGTAGATTAGTGGGTTTTCTGCGGCCTTTTTAGTTTCAACATCATCATCATTTGAGTTAGTCGTCTCGCTATTATTTTTACAAGACGCGACTAAAACAAGTACACAAATAGTAAGGAACACCTTTTTCATAGATATAAGATTTAATGACTAATTTTGTGCAAAAATAACACATGATATGAAAAAGTTTAGCCTATTATTCCTAGTATTATTAGTCTTAGCGTGCAAAAACGAACCGAAAGTCGCTGAAAACAATATTAAAGAAGATGTAGCTTACTTAGCTGATGATAAATTAGAAGGTCGCCAAACCGGTACCAATGGTGAAAAAATGGCGGCAGATTATTTAGTAAAACGATTTGAAGGGATAGGTTTAGAGCCTAAAGGAACAGAAGGCTATTTACAATCATTCAGTTTTAAACCAAAAACAGATCCGCATAAAGAAGTTGAGTTTACTAAAAACTCAGACAGTACCATTACTGGTAGAAATGTCATTGGCTATATAAATAACAATGCCGATAAAACCATAATTATTGGTGCGCATTATGACCATTTGGGTTATGGTGGAGAAGGCTCTTTGTATAGAGAAAAAGATAAAGCTGTACATAATGGTGCCGACGATAATGCCAGCGGTGTAGCGGTTATGCTCAACTTGGCAAGTCGCCTAAAAATAAAGAACGATACATCTGCTGTGAAGGATAATAGCAATTACATGTTCATGGCGTTCTCTGGTGAAGAAATGGGGCTTTTAGGATCTAATTATTTTTCAAAAAACCCAACAGTAGAAGCCAAGTCAATTAACTACATGATTAATATGGATATGGTCGGTCGATTAAAAGCAGACAGCACATTAGCAGTTTACGGTACAGGCACCTCACCTATTTTTAAACAAACACTTAAGTCTCACAACAACAAATTCAAACTTGTTGAAAATGAAAGTGGTGTTGGCCCAAGTGATCATACGTCGTTTTATTTGATTGATGTTCCTGTACTTCATTTTTTTACAGGTCAGCATGAAGATTATCACAAACCAAGTGATGATTTTGATAAGCTAAACTATGATGGGATGAACCTTATTTCTGATTATATATTTACCATTATAAATGATCTTGATGATAATGGTAAAATGGCATTTAGAAAAACAAAAAACGAAACTGAAGAAGCGCCTCGTTTTAAGGTTGGTCTTGGTGTAGTGCCTGATTATTTATTTGATGGTGAAGGTATGCGAATAGATGGTACTCGTGAAGACACACCTGCATTTAATGCTAATCTACAAAAAGGTGATGTAGTCATTAAGCTTGGAGATAGCACCATTACAGATATGATGAGTTATATGCGTGCGCTTTCGGTGTTTGAAAAAGGTAATGAGGCTGCCATTAGTGTTAAGCGCGGTGATTCGATTATTAACACTAAAGTGAAGTTTTAACCTGAATATTACAAAGCAAAATATACTCCTTTGGATTTCTATGCCTATAGTTTTTGCCGCAGGTTTGAGTTATGGTTTTTTCCCTGATGAATTTCTGGAGTTACAACCAAACTCCGCAGATGAACACAACTTCCATAAAGCCATTACGGGTTTATATTTTGGTTGTGCTTTCTTATGGATTTTAGACCTAAAGAAAAAATCACTTTTTAAAACGGCACTGCTGAGTCATATTTTCTTTATGACACCTATAGGAATTGGTAGACTTATCAGCATTGTAATGGATGGCCTACCATCGACATTATATGTTTTCGGCACTATTGGTGAATTGGTTTTGGGGCTTTATGGGATTTACATATTTATTATTTACTGCAAAAAAACCTAATTTTGCTTCAAATTTGAAGAATTGGTAAAAATAGGCGACATAGAATTAGGGGATTTTCCTCTGCTTTTAGCTCCAATGGAAGACGTTAGTGATCCACCGTTTCGTGCACTCTGTAAAGAGCAAGGCGCAGATGTAGTTTACACGGAGTTTGTGAGTAGCGAAGGACTTATTCGTAATGCAGCAAAAAGCGTTATGAAACTGGATATCTATGAAAAAGAGCGTCCTGTTGGTATTCAGATTTTTGGAGCCAATATGGATAGCATGCTACAAACCATAGATATTGTAGAGAAATCCAACCCAGATATTATAGATATTAATTTTGGTTGCCCAGTAAAAAAAGTAGTGAGTAAAGGTGCTGGAGCCGGTATCTTAAAAGACATTTGTCTTATGGAGAAGCTTACTGCAGAAATGGTAAAACGCACCAATCTTCCAGTCACCGTAAAAACACGCTTAGGTTGGGACCATGACTCCATAAAAATTGTGGAAGTAGCCGAGCGACTTCAGGATGTAGGTATTAAATCTATTGCCATTCACGGTCGCACGCGTGCACAAATGTACAAAGGAAATGCCGACTGGAAACCTATTGCCACTGTAAAAAACAATCCAAGAATGCATATTCCAGTATTTGGTAATGGCGATGTAAATACGCCAGAACGCGCTGTTGAAATGCGTGACGAATATGGTTTGGATGGCGCTATGATTGGACGCGCAAGCATTGGTAACCCATGGTTTTTTAAGCAAGTAAAACACTACTTTAAAACCGGAGAACACTTACCTCCTATTTCACTAGCAGAACGTGTTGAAGCTGCACGACGCCATCTTCAAATGTCCATAGATTGGAAAGGCGAAAAACTTGGTGTTTTTGAAACACGTCGACATTACACCAATTATTTTAAAGGCATTCCTAACTTCAAAGAGTATCGCATGAAAATGGTTACAAGCGATCATTCTGAAGACGTTTTTGCCGCATTCGATGAAGTACTTGAGAAGTTTTCAGATTACCAGTTTGTCTCTTAAACTTTTAATTTTCTGGTAGCTGAGCTTGTCGAAGCTAACTTTCTTGAATTAGTTTTGTGGTAATTCTTTGCGAGGCTAATTTTGAGGCAACGATTCCCAGTCCAAAAATTGTGACAATCACAATACCGATATTCATCAATTCTAACTTCACTGGATATGGGAAGCTTGGTGTTAGCATTATCCACTCGAATTGTAATTGAGATAAGATAATAAGTAAACCCAGTGCTATTCCTGCAAAGCCGCTTAATACAGTCATTAAGGTGCCTTGCAAAAAGAAAATGCGTTTTATTGTTATTGGTTCGGCACCCAAACTAAATAGTGTATTCAACGATTTTTTACGGTCTAAAATCATCATGATAATTGCGCCAATGACGTTAAACAAAGCAATAATAATAACCAAGGTGAAAATAAGATAAACCGCAAGGTTTTCTGTATTCAACATTTTAAACAACGCATCATTAAGTTGCTCTCTATTCTTGATTATAAATGTATTGGGGAATATGGACTCAATGGCGCTAACAATATCTTCTTCTTCAACATTATTAGTTAGTTTTAACTCTATCGCCGAATATTGATTAGCTTCGTAGTTAAGAAGTGATCTGCTTAATTCAATATCTGAATACACGAACTCATTATCTAAAGTTTCATTGATACTAAAAAGTCCAACATTAACTACAGTTTCAGAATTAAAATAACTTTTTAGACTACTACCTTGTCCTTTGCCTGGTTTAGGAACATAAATAGTTAAGGGTTGTAAAAAGCTAAATACGCCGAAAGACAGATTATTAGAAATACCCATGCCTGCAACGACTTCGCCGCTGTTTGGTTCAAGCCATTGGCCTTGAGAAATCATTTCTTCTATTTGTGTACCTTTTCGGTAATTCTCATCAACGCCTTTTAAAGTAGCTATTAGGTTTTTATTTTCTGTCTGAATGACGACGCGTTCTTCAACAATGGCGGAAAAAACTTCAACACCATCAATATTTTTTAGTTTGAATAAATCGTCCTCATTAAACTGAAAAGACTTACCAGTTTCTGGCAATAGCTTTAAATCTGGGTCTGTATAATTCGAGAAGTCGAGGCTAAATTCTTTTAAACCCGCAAAAAAAGATAAAACAATCAGTAAAGCTGCTGAGGCAAAAATAACACCTCCAGAAGCAATAAGGCTCATAATGTTTATGGCATTATTTCTACTCTTTGAAAATAAATAGCGCTTTGCGATGTAAAGAGATGTGTTCATCTATAAATTACAGCTTCATTAATGAACTCTTGTAAACCAGAATTCAAAACAAAGTAAAAATAGGAATAAAAGCGTGTTATAAATTAAGATTCGCTTAGGACTTTTTTCTTTTACCCAAAAGCTCCGTGTCTTTGATAGGGTTATCCTCACCTCTTAAAGAGCGTTCTATATTGTCTATGTATTCTAAAGAATCGTCTATGAAAAACTCGAGAGATGGCATACGTCTTAGTTGATGACGAGTGCGCTGTGCTAATTCGTGTCTAATTAAAGCCGTATTAGAACGAATGCCGCACAACAATTCTTTTGCTTCTTTATTTGGGAAAATACTCAAATAGACTTTTGCAATAGACAAATCAACCGTAACGCTAACTTTAGATACCGAAATAATGACACCTGTAAGACCTCCGTCTGAAGCAGCGCGTTGCAATACATCGACTAAATCTTTCTGGATGATACCTGCTATTTTTTTCTGTCTGTTACTTTCCATTTTGCAAAAGTAGAGGTTATTTGAGTATTATAGTATTTTTGTAGGACAAAAATCATTTATAGATTGAAAAAGATTGAACATATCGGCATTGCTGTCAGAGACATAGAAAGTTCAAATAGCTTATTCGCTTCTTTATTTGGTAAACCACATTACAAAACTGAAACTGTAGAAAGCGAAGGTGTAATGACCTCATTTTTTGAATGTGGTCCTAATAAAATTGAATTGTTACAAGCGACAAATCAAGATAGCCCGATAGCGAAATTTATCGATAAAAAAGGCGAAGGGATTCATCATATTGCATTTGCTGTTGACGATATCGAAGCAGAAATTGTTCGCCTCAAAAATGAAGGTTTTAAAATGATTCATGAATCTCCTAAACCTGGAGCAGATAATAAGCTCATTGCATTTTTACATCCTAAATCTACAAACGGAGTTTTAATAGAGTTGTGCCAAGATATGCCTGAGTAAATTGAACTATTTTTCTTGTGGAGTATTAAAATATATAGTAATATTGCAGACTCTTTAGCAATATTGAGATGGGTAAATGTCAATTGGTCCTATAACTCAGTTGGTTAGAGTATCTGA
>CBFHYD010000016.1:0-35291 GCA_965659975.1 Winogradskyella sp.
TTCTTCTTGACGGCGAAGATGTTACTGACACCTTAGAAAATGAAGAACGTGTTGCTATTTTGAATTCAGCAACTGAAATCAGAGCCAAAATTGCAGAAGAGAAAAAAGCTGAAAAACTTCCAAAAGAGAAGAAATAAATGGCCAAAAAAGAAAGAAAAACTTGAGAAGAATTTAAGTAAAGCCAAGAAGGATTTAGAGAAGGCCAATAAAAAATATAACAAGCTTAAGGAAAACGGAAAGCTATCTCCTGTAGACGAAACTAAATGGTCAGAAAAACTTCAAAAACTGCAAGAAAAGATTGAAAAGGCAGAACGTAAACTTCAGAAAGCCTAATCGAAAGCCTTAGTAAGTATTTGCATAAATTCTCCTACCTTAGAAGGTTCTAACCAGCGTGTCACCACAACTGTATTAGTTTTTTTATCGATAATTATAAAATTGCCTCCAAAACCAGCGGCGTAGAAAATGTCTTCGTCAACACCTTCCCAATGGCGTCGACCCTTTGTATTTAGCCACCACATATAACCGTAATTGATATTTGGTTTTGATGGTGTTATTGCACGATCAATCCAATCTTTACTTATAAGTTGCTCATTTTTCCATTTTCCATCATTTAGAAACAACATACCAAATCGCGCCATATCTTCCGCTGAGATAAAAATACCACCACCAGAATGACCACCACCAGTGACCGATTTCATTTGTAATCCGTCGATATTGACCCAAGCATTATCATAACCAAACCAACGCCAAGTTGTAGAAGCTCCAATTTTATCCATGAGCTTTTCTTTTAAAACCATTGGTAAGGGTTTGCGCCAAACCTGTAATGCTGAATATGCCAAAACATTGACACGAACGTCATTATATTCCATCACTGTACCAGGCTCATTGTAAGTTCTATTTTTCCAATCATCTAAACTGCCTTTACGCGGTGGTCTATCTGCCCAGTCTTTGCCACCCCAAATTTCTCCAGACCAATCTGAATTTTGTTGAAGCAAATGTTGCCAAGTAATTTTGGAATTATGAGCACCATTATACGTGTCATCCCAAACATAGTCTTTAACAAGGTCGCTCTCGGAGTTTATGAGTCCTTCATCAACGGCTAATCCTGTAACAGTAGATAAAAAACTTTTAGTCACACTAAATGTCATGTCAACACGCTTTGTGTTTCCCCATTTTGCCACGATATAACCATCTTTAATAACCAGTCCTGCTGGTCCACCACGCTTTTTTGTTGGCCCTAAAATGTCGTGAAAAGGCTCGCGTTCAAATCCTTTTAAAATTGCAATTCTTAGGTCTCGAGAACCAGTATATTCATTTGATTCCGCAAAATCCACTGCTGCTTTTAATTGGTCTGAATTGACATTTAATTCAGAAGGTGGTTTCATTTCCCATACTGCATTTCGCTTAGGGAAATATTCAATTTGAGCAGTAACAAAACTGATAGAAAATAAAAACAGAAATAGAAAACAAACCTTCTTAAAAGCCATTAGAGTAAAATTTTAATTGCCTCGTAAATTTACTAATTTTAAAGCATGCAAAATGAGTTGAAAATAGCCCTAATCCAATCCGATTTGGTTTGGGAGAATCCGGAAGAAAACAGACGTCAGTTTTTAAATAAAATAGAAGGTATATCTGACGATACTGATATCGTCTTACTACCAGAAATGTTTACCTCGGGATTTACAATGAATCCAGAAAACGTTGCTGAAACCACAAGTGATGAAACCATATCGAAGCTCAAAGCACTGGCAATGAAAAAAAACATAGCTATTGCTGGCAGTTTAGTGATTTCTGAAGACAACAACTATTACAATCGTTTTGTTTTTATAAATCCTGACGGTAACATTGATAGTTATAACAAACGACACACCTTTATCTTAGCAGGCGAGCACAAAGCTTATACAGCAGGAGTCTCAAAAACTATCATTAATTATCGCGGTTGGAAAATTTGCCCAATGATTTGTTATGATTTACGTTTTCCTGTTTGGGCAAGAAATGCAGAGGATTATGATCTATTAATCTATGTCGCCAATTGGCCAAAACCAAGAATAAGCGCTTGGGATGCTTTACTGAAGGCGAGAGCCATAGAAAACATGAGCTACTGTGTTGGAGTTAACCGTGTTGGATTAGATGATAATAATCATGAATATCCAGGTCACTCAGCAGTTTATGATGTTTTGGGTGAACAGATTTTGGATTTTACACCAAATGAAGAGGCTGTTAAAACAGTAACCGTAAATAAAGGTCATATTGAACACAATCGGACAAAACTCAATTTTCTAAATGACCGAGACACGTTTTCAATCCTTTAGCGTAAAGGTGAGCTCGTAATCAAAATTTGCCCTGACATTAGTGTCCTCATCAACTGGATAATAACTTATACGTTCTGGCTGAGTCTTTCTTAAGTAATTTCCAGTATCAAATTTTCCATTTTTGTTTGTGTCAAAAATAACGCGTAACTGGTATTGCTTTGGTTGTAAATCATTAAGATCTACAACAGGATATTCGTCTGCATAGGCTTCATATTGCACATTACCTTTATCATCTACCAATTGGACAATCATTGGTAGTTTAGCATTCACTAATCGCACTCGAATCTTTCCGTAATCTGATTTTAGTTTGGTGCCAAAGTTAAAATTTAATGTGTCGTTGGTTTCACCATAAAAGTCAGTTAAAGCACCCGGCAACAACTGCATTTTATATTTTTCTGACTCTTGCAGCTCATATCTAAGTTTATAGCGGTTTTTAAGAGATTCGTATTTGACGTCATACGTCACACGAGCAGAATCTTTATCAATTAAATTAATTTTAGTCGTATCTATTTTAGTAAAAGGTGTTGTACCTAATAGTGTTGGAATTTCATTGAAGTTTAGTGTACCTGGCTTTTCTAATGATACAACTAAGGAGTCTTTGTCACCACCTCTAAATTTGAATTTAAACGTCTCCTCAAAGCTTTTACTTTTTACCAAAATTTCAGCCGAATCGATTTCAACCTTTGGTTTGTACCAATAGTAAACCGTGTCTTTTTGCTTATCAAACATCAATTTATACTCGAGCTTATCGAGGGAATCCGATTGAACAGTTATGTCCAAATCTTCATAATCACCTTCATAAGGAAATTGTATGCGCTGCTCTGCCACTTGGCTAGGCTTTAGAACTTTAAAATCAGGACGCTCCTTAAACAAGGTTATATTGTAAAATGAATCTGTCGGCACTGTTAGAACACCTTCATAAAAGCCGATTTTATCTGTTTTCGGTTCAAAAGTAAAGTTGCTGTTTTCCTCTTTTAAAGCGACTAACTTATACTGTCCTTCTTTAAGGTTTTCGATATTAAAGGTGGTTAAACTGTCTAAGGTATTGGTGATGTATTTAGGTTTCTCTTTATAGACGATTGAATCCGTGTAAGCAGAATCAATTTCATATAGCATTACAGAAACAAAATCGTCTGCACGTTTACTTTCAGCATCAAAGACAGCTCCGCTAACGGTTAAAGAATCAATAGTCTCTCCAGTAGAAAACACGTATCGGTAATACTCATATGGATTCTCCTCATTATTATCTACTATACTGTTACCAAAATTAAAGGCATAAGTTGCATTGGCTTCCAAGGTATCCAAAATCTTTATCCGAATCTCCTTACTTGCAGAACCCTGAGGCGTAATAACTGGTTGATATTTCATTGGTGGAGAAATTATCAACTGTTTTTGCAAGTCCTTGACTTTTATGTATTCATTAAATCTGATGCGTATTTCTTTAGCCTTGAAATTTGTGGTTAAATTCGCAGGTGACTCACTCACAATTTCAGGTGGTGTTTCATCTATTGGTCCACCACCAGGACGGCCACGACTGGCGCAACCCAAAGCCAATAAAACTAAAAGTGATATTGCAGAGAGAATCTTTAAATACTTAGTCATGGACTTTTGAAATTTTACGCAAAATAACGACTTAATTTGATGAATAACGACAAATCTATTCTGTAATTGCCATTGTGGCTACACTTAACTTAACATTAGGAATTTCCTTCAGCAATAACAAACATGCCTCGATGATTGCACCTGTTGTAATTATATCATCGACTAATAGAAGATGTTTACCCGTCAAACCATCCAATTCACCTAAACCGAAACGCGTATTTGCATCATCGAAACGGGTGAGTCTATCCTTAAATACTTGTGTTGCGGTATGCCTTGTTTTTACTAAAGCCTTATTGTTATAATCGCATTGTAAGGCTCTTGCAATTTCGAGCCCAAATTTTTCAACTTGGTTATAACCGCGTTCACGTTCTCTAATTTTGTGTAATGGCACCGGAATTACCACATCAATATCTTTATAATTTGATAAAGCTTTGAGTTCTGAACCTAACCATTTTCCTAAAAACGAAATTATTTGCTCATGTCCACGATACTTCAGATTATGAATAAACTCCTGTACCAATCCCTTTTTTGAAAAGTGAAATAATGCAGTTGCATTTTCTAATTCTACTCGACCGTAGAGCAATTTTTTAATTTTATTATCATCATCTTCAAAATGAAAATTAGTAACAGGAAAATCATGACGACAACTTAAACATAAAACTTCAACACCATCTGAAAGTGGCATTTTACATGCTTCACAAATTGGAGGAAAAAATAGATTTATGAGGTTTTTGAGCATTTTCGCAATTATTATCAAATTCGTCATTTCGAGTATCGTGATTCATCACGATGTATCGAGAAAAGAATTTGATTGACAGTTTCTAAAATTAAATAAATCTTATTCAATTTGAAATATTGTATAAATCTTGTTCTCGATACATTTTTCTTCCATACAAGAAAAACACTCGAACTGACGATTTAAAAAAGTCACAACGATAATTCATCATTTTTCAACGCTACTTTCCGTCGGTTTTATATTTTTGCGCTATGGCAAATAACGAAGATCAATTTAAGAAGGTTTTATCTCACGCAAAGGAGTACGGTTATGTGTTTCAGAGCAGTGAAATATACGATGGCTTAAGTGCCGTTTATGACTATGCACAAAACGGTGTTGAGCTCAAAAAAAATATACGAGACTATTGGTGGAAAGCCATGGTACAGATGCATGATAATATTGTTGGTATTGATACCGCCATCTTTATGCATCCAACCACTTGGAAAGCATCTGGCCACGTCGATGCTTTTAATGATCCACTAATTGACAATAAAGATTCCAAAAAGCGCTATCGCGCTGATGTTTTAGTCGAAGACTACTGTGCTAAGATTGAATCTAAAATTGAAAAGGAAATCAAAAAAGCTGAAAAGCGTTTTGGTGACGCCTTTAATAAAGAAGAATTTGTTTCCACTAACGGACGCGTATTAGGATATCAAGAAAAAATCGATAGCATCTTATCACGCATGGGCAAATCTCTAGAAAATGAGGATTTGGCAGACGTTAAAGCACTAATTGAAGAATTGGATATCGCGGATCCACTTTCTGGAAGTAAAAACTGGACTGATGTTAAGCAGTTTAACTTGATGTTTGGTACTAAGCTCGGTGCTTCTGCAGACTCTGCAATGGATTTATATTTACGCCCAGAAACAGCTCAAGGTATTTTCGTTAATTTCTTGAACGTTCAAAAAACAGGACGTATGAAAATTCCTTTTGGTATTGCCCAAACAGGAAAAGCATTTAGAAATGAAATCGTAGCACGTCAGTTCATTTTCCGTATGCGTGAATTTGAACAAATGGAAATGCAATTTTTTATAAAACCAGGCACTCAAAAAGAATGGTTTGACTATTGGAAAGAGCACCGTTTAAAGTGGCATTTATCACTTGAACTTGGCCAAGACAATTACCGATTCCATGACCATGAAAAATTAGCGCACTACGCCGATGTTGCAACCGATATAGAATTTAGGTTCCCATTTGGATTTAAGGAATTGGAAGGTATTCATTCGCGTACCGATTTTGATTTAAAACAACACGAAGAATTCTCAGGAAAAAAATTACAATACTTCGATCATGAAGCTAATGAAAGCTACACACCTTATGTTTTAGAAACCTCAATTGGTTTAGATCGAATGTTCTTGGCTGTATTTTCAAATGCTTTAGTTGAAGAAGAATTAGAAAACAACACCACACGAACTGTATTAAAATTACCTGCAGTTTTAGCACCAACAAAAGCGGCGATATTACCGTTAGTACGTAAGGATGAAGCTTTAGTAAAACTATCTAAGGAAATTATCGAAGACTTAAAATGGGATTTTAATGTTGCTTATGACGAGAAAGATGCTGTAGGTCGACGTTACCGTAGACAAGATGCTGCAGGTACACCTTTCTGTATTACTGTTGATGGTGACAGTTTAGAAGATAACACAGTAACGATTCGGCATAGAGATACTATGGAACAACAACGCGTTGCTATAAGTGATCTCAGAAACATCATCAATAAAGAAGTTCATGTACGAGAATGGCTAATGAAAATGTAGTAATACCATTATCTTAAAATAACAACGTTCTCAAAAAGGTTACGACCAATTCCTAAGTTTAGTTCTCCAATGAAACCACTTTTAGTGATCCACTTTCCACCTAAGCCAATACCTAAGGCAAAATCGGTTACATTTTCTTCTTCGAAACTACTGAGTGAACTATTAAAACGCTCATAAGATCGAATTTAGCATCCCGAATCCTTCAACAAAAAAGCCAGCTGCGTATTTTTTACCAAAGTAAAAACGATAGTACGGTGAGACATAATAATTAATATCGATATCATTATCAAAAGGTAAAAACAAATCAACTCCAAATGCAGATTCTTCATTAATAGTACGTTCGTATGCAACATCGAATGCACCTATGACGAGGTATAGGCCATTTAGTTTTACTTCATTAAAATTGGTTTGATTCTCTTGAGGTTGGGTGTCTTGGGCATTTAGATTCAATGCTACCATTAAAAGACATGAGGCAAAAAAAAGTTTTTTCATAAATATTCTGATTGATTTTGATTACACAACAAAGATGCAATTTTTGTAAAAGGTTGCGTTTCTAATTGGACTTTTTTCAGAAATACGCTTTTAGCTGAACTGTTCCTGTATGTATAGTTTTTGATGTTTCTGTTTTACGACCGAAATAATTCAAATTTAAATCTAAAAACTTGGTCAATTTTTTCTGAGCAATTAAACTCCAAGTAAAATTTCGACCAGGTTGCAATCCTTCTAAAATCTGAAAGGCAACTGGCGTATTAGCATTGCCCTGATAATCATTCTGAAAATAATTGAACTCTCCAGTTAATGCAACTTTCTGAGCATTATTATAGGTGAATGATAATCCATAATTGCTTTGTTGTAACTCTTCAAAGTTTCCTATTGTATTCTTCTTATTGGTGAACTGATAAAACACATCAAACTGCGCGTTTTCATTAAAAATATAGGATAGCTTAGGTTGAAATTGTGTTTCGTCAATATCAAAATTTCGGTTTGCAAAACTCGCGTTTGTGCTTTCGTTATTACTGAAGGCATTATCTACTGTGATTAACCAACTTTTTAAAAATTTATGGTTAAAATTGAGCTGATGACTGCGCAAATTGTTGGTTTGAGCACCTATGGATAATAAGGTTTGACTCTTGTTGGTCAAATAGGTATATGAGGTTGTATAACGTTGTTTACCTCTGTTGTAAAAAAGCACATTTCTTAGACTAAAATTCAATCCCAAACGATCCGGATCATTGGTATCGGTATTACCTAAAGCTTCAAAAGGATTTAGGTTAAATTCGCTTCCACTTCTACGTCTTTTATTATCTGCTAAGAATGAAGTTTGATTGTAAAAATGCGACCAAAATTTCTTGGACTTACTTTTTGACGAATTCCATGGTTGAGGATTAAAGGTCACGGTTTGGCTAAATCTATTCTGATGTGTTTGCACAAATACTTGGTTTGGCAATAGCACGCGAATATAATTTCCTTCATCCTGAAATTGAGCGACCTCAAATTCACCCAATTCTTGAATTCCGTTTTCGTTATAATCGATCCAAGTAAAGTTGCCTTGTCCAGCTTCGACTTCAACAAAGGTGAAATCTTTTTGTGGCAAAGTTCCTGAGTTGGTCTCATAGCTGGTGTTAAGCAGCAACACATTATTGAACAAACGCTGACTATAATTTAATCGACTATTAAGTGACTGCTCATCTTGCGACGTTTGGTCTTCTGCCTTTAAGTTTCTGTAATTGACAAATAACTGCAAGTTGGATATCTTGCTTTGGATTAAACGTGATTTTAGGTAATAGGTATTGGACCGATTTACACGTTGTACTTGGTTATTTCTAAGACTATCATTAACACGGTTGATATAACCTAATTCAACAAAAATATTTGTACTGTCACCAACACCAGTAAAGACTTCATAAGAAGTGAATTTTTGACTTAATGCCGTAAGATTTCCAGTGGCTCTTTCATTTTGTACATTGTCTTCTAATGCCAATTTCGCACCTGCCCATTTTTTGTTCTTTCCGTAGACTACACGATTAAAACTTCTCGTAAATTCTGAAGTATTTACCTTAGAGTTACTCGATAAGGTGCTCGATTTGGAGAAAATTGAAAAATTACCCAATCGTAAATCTGCAAAAAGGTTATGGCGATTTCCATTAAAGTTTTCAGAATAATTCAGATGCTCAAAATTATAAGCCACACGTCCTTTTTTGTGATGAGATAGTTGAAAGCCCGCATTTGCCAGTAGCTGATCGCCTATGCTAATATTTCCACGATTGGTTTGAGAGTTTTCTACATTCCAATCACGAGAAAATTCTGGCCTATACAAACGCTGTACAGTTCTAAAATTGTCTTGGAGATAATCTACATCGGCAAGTGCAGAGACGTTCCAAGCGCTATCACGTTTTACAATGTTTTGCTGAATTTTAAGCTTTCCCGCAAATCCGTCATTATTTCCATCATCTATATTCGAGAAGAGATTGAGGTCATTTCGACTTCCTGCAACCTCAAAAAACACATTTGTTTTTTCTGTTGGTGTATATGTTCCATTAAGTGTTGCTACTTGTAAGCGTTCCGGTGCGATGAGTTGAATCACAGGTTCAAAATTTCCTTGCGGTATACCATTTATTGGTGCAACATATTCATATATGTTTGATACAGTACTGTCATTGCTCAAAACATAATTACCCATGTTATCACCTACCAAAGTAAATCGTACATTGAATAATTGATCGTTAGGATCTGTACTAAACACAAATATTTCTTCGGTCCCGAGTAATTCCTTTCGGTACAATATTCTATTTTCCGAGAACTCTTCTTCAACAGCAGATGGTGCCGTCATCAAACTTCTATCATCTCCTGCAGCCGCTAAAACTTGTACCTGTTCAGTAGTGAGGTTTTGTTGTAATGGTTGATTTTTTGCGTCACTTTCAGAATAAAGAGAAAGATTCAATTTGAGTTTTTCACCTTCATATCGACTGCCACCATAAATGGTAAAACGAGAATAATTACGTTCGGTGAATTGGTAATCTACCGTAATTCGCATTTCAGAAGTAATAGGAAATGTAGAATTGAAGATAATTTCGCCTGCATTATAGTCGATGATGTAGTCCTTATTCTCACCACGTTGTAATGGCACACCATTAACATAAACCGTTTCACTTCCAGAGACAACCAAAACAAATAATTCGCCATTCGGACCACGAAGCTTGTAAGGACCTTGATTACCTTCTTGTGCTGTAAACTGAGTGGTCGTAAACTGTCCACGAACTAAGGCTCCAGAAGCAAAAGCAGACCATCTATCATTAAAATTAGCATTGACCAAAAGCCCTTGCACACGTTTACTAAACCCATTAAAATAGCTGGTGTTATTTTCCAGGTCAATATCACCTGCGCGTATGCGCCAATCCTTGCTGAAAATTTCAATAAATATTTGATCAAACTCATCTAATCGCTGAGAAAAACCACTTTCTTGCAACGGTATATTGGCATCTTGAATGGAAGCTCTTAAGGAGACTTTATCACTCAATTTTCCGGATATCTGTAAATCCAGTTCACTGTTTAATACCGAGTTTTGATTATTGCCTATAGTAACACCACGTGATATACTTCCAGAAGTCGTTAAGCCATCAAAAGGTGTAAATGTGTTGTTTCGTCTTGTATTCTGAATTTGAAACAACCGTTGTCTTGCTTCTGTATTTTGAACGATAATACTCTCATCTAATTGACGATAGGTTTTGGTAATAAAATTAGGGTAGCGCAAGTATTCGATGATTACAGTATCTAAATCCGTCTTTTTGAAGCGCAATAATGCTTGAGAAAAGTCGACGTTATATGCAGTCGAATCTAATTTTTTACCATTTTTATCTGTGATTTTGAACAGACTTGGATTAATACTTACCGAGTCGATTAGAATTGAATCTTTTACGGCTAACTTTTTGGTGCGATAATTACTTTTTCGATCCTGAGCACCGACAGCAAAAGCCAATAGAATACATAAAAAAGTAATAATTATTCGCATACAGAAAACTAACGTGTTTATTTAGCCGAAATTATGCAATAGAACTTTGTAATGAATATTAAAACTGCAATGAAATATATTGCTTTCTCAATTTCAGCATAGCACCGCTATGGTTAAATTTAAAAGTAAAGCAAAGTGCTATATTTTGAAGCAGTTTTAAGATGTAATAAATTTTCTATTGGGTTATTTTGGCTTAACATATATTTCACACTAATTAGCATTGTAAAAGTAAAGCATTATTTATTTTTGAAGCTAAACTCATATGATATTATGACCATAGCTTCTTATAACGTAAATGGTATTCGTGCCGCACTAAAAAAAGGATTTATCGATTGGTTAACAGTTACTAATCCTGATGTTATTTGTTTACAAGAAACAAAAGCACATAAAGAACAGTTAGACTTGTCTGTTTTTGAAGATGCTGGTTACAAATTTCACTATTGGTTTAGCGCTGAGAAAAAAGGCTATAGTAGTGTTGCCATTTTATGTAAAAAAGAACCTAACCATGTAGAATACGGGACAGGTTTAGAATCTATGGATATCGAAGGTCGAAACATCCGAGTAGATTATGATAACGTATCTATAATGAGTTTATATCTGCCATCCGGAACCAATGATGCGCGTTTAGGCTATAAGTTCAAATATATGGATGACTTTCAAGACTATATCAATGGGTTAAGAAAAGAAATCCCGAATCTTGTCATCTGTGGAGATTATAATATTTGTCATGAAGAAATCGATATTCATAATCCAAAAATGAAAGGTGTATCAGGGTTTTTACCAGAAGAACGTGATTGGATTGGCAATTTTATAAAAAGTGGATTAATAGACAGTTTTAGATATCTAAATCCTGAATTGCAACAGTATACATGGTGGAGTTATCGTGCCAATGCTAGAGCAAATAACAAAGGTTGGCGATTAGATTATGCTATGGCAACAGAACCCTTACAAGAAAATCTAAAACGGTGCGTTATTCTATCTGAAGCAAAACATAGTGATCATTGTCCTATACTTTTGGAACTCGAATTTTAAAATTAAATAACCTCAATATTTATGATCAAAAAATCAATCTCATTACTAATTATTGCTGGTCTATTCTCTTCATGTGTTTCTAAAAAAATCTATACAGATTTAGAGGATAAATATGCCGATTTAAAGAAAGAGCACAGACAATTAACTGATGAAAATCAAGAGTTAACCGATGCTAAAAACAAGTTAGAAAATGACTTAGCCAAACTTCAAAAAGCTTATGACGATGCTGTTGCAGAACGTGATCAGTTAACCACTGATTTAGCAGCTACAAAGAGTAATCTTGAAAATCTTAAAGCGTCGTATAAAGCCCTTGAAGAACAAAGCTCGGCTTCCATAGCCGCAAATTCTAAAAAGAATAGAGAACTGTTAGCGCAATTAGAGGCTAAAGAACAAGCTTTAGCAACAGAGAGTGAAAGATTAAATAAACTCCAAAAAGAATTAGAAAGTAGATCTCAACGTGTAGCTGAATTGGAAAATGTTATTGCTTCTAAAGATGCTGCAATGACAAAGTTAAAAGATGCGATTTCTCAGGCATTAACCAATTTTGAAGGCAAAGGCTTAACCGTAGAACAACGCGACGGTAAAGTCTATGTTTCTATGGAAAATAAACTATTATTTGGCTCTGGAAGTTGGTTTGTTGGTGCTGAAGGGAAAAAGGCGGTACAACAGTTAGGGAGTGTCTTATCAGAAAACCCAGACATTGCTATTTTAATAGAAGGTCATACCGATAATGTACCGTATTCAGGAAATGGTCAATTATCTGGAAATTGGGATTTATCTACAAAGCGTGCAACTGCAATCGTAAATATTCTAAGAGAAAATGAAGCTATTAATGCAGAAAATTTAACTGCCGCTGGGCGTGGCGAATTTGCACCAATTGCAAGTAACGAAACAAGTGAAGGACGTGCCAAAAATAGACGTATCGAAGTTATTCTCACACCAAAATTAGATGTGATTTCGAAGCTTTTAAAAGATATTTAGGACAATAAATCTTAACATAGATTTAGACCTTTCAGGTTTTACCAACCTGAAAGGTCTTCTTATTTTTGTTAACACTATCATCACATTGCTATTATGAAATATACCAACCTACCACACACAGATATAAAAGTTAGTAAAATATGTTTGGGCACAATGACTTGGGGAAATCAAAATACTCAAGACGAAGGCTTTGCTCAGATGGATATGGCTTTAGACAAAGGTGTCAATTTTTTTGACGTTGCCGAGCTCTATCCTGTTCCTGCGACAGCAGACACTTATGCAGAAACTGAACGCATCATTGGTAATTGGTTTACCAAAACCGATAATAGAGATAAAGTTGTCTTAGCAACAAAAATTGCTGGCCCAGGCGATTATACAGCACACATTAGAACTACTGGTTTCAGCAAAGCTGCACTTAACGAAGCAGTGGATAAAAGTTTAAAACGTCTTCAAACCGATTACATCGATCTATATCAATTGCATTGGCCAGAACGTGCAACAAATACTTTTGGAATTAGAGATTACACAAGAAATGATAATGATAGATGGGAAGATAATTTTAATGAAGTTCTTGTAAATCTTGACGAAATTGTAAAGTCTGGAAAGGTTCGTCAAATCGGCATTTCTAACGAGAAGGCTTGGGGAACCATGCGTTACTTAGACGAGTCTAAACAAAATAATTTGCCACGTCCAATTACCATTCAAAATGCATACTCATTATTGTGCAGAACTTTTGAAGGTGATTTAGCTGAAGTTTCTCATCGCGAGAATATTGGATTATTAGCCTATTCACCAATGGCTTTCGGCGTACTTTCAGGAAAATATATTAAAGGTACAGCCGCTGACAATGCACGTCTAAAACTCTTCCCAAGATTTGCACGATATAGTGGTGAACAAGCAACGGAAGCTACAAAACGTTATTTACAAATCGCCGAAGACAACGGTATGACTTTAGCCCAAATGGCATTAGCATTTGTAAATCAAAGACCATTTGTGACGAGTAATATTATTGGCGCGACAAATACCAAACAACTTGAGGAGAATATAGACAGCATAAACATTACGCTTTCAGACGATGTACTTAATGCTATCAACGAGGTACATGCGGCGATTCCGAATCCTGCGCCGTAATCCTAAAACATATAAATCACCAACTGAAAATCTGATATTTACTTATCAGATTTTTTTTGATTAATACATAAAGACCTTATTATTGAACTTGATAAGTTTTCGTAAATTTATTGACTTCAAAAATTAAATTATGTCCAACCAAAAACGCCTCTTTCTTGTTGATGCCTATGCATTAATCTTTCGTGGCTATTACGCATTTATAAAAAACCCAAGAATCAATTCTAAAGGTGAGGACACCTCAGCTATAATGGGATTTATGAACTCATTATTAGATGTTATTAAGCGTGAGCGTCCAGATCATTTGGCGGTATGTTTTGATAAAGGCGGAAGTGTTGATCGTGTAGAGATGTACGAAGAATATAAAGCAAATCGTGACGAAACTCCAGAAGGTATAAGAACAGCCATTCCTTACATCCACGAGATACTTAAAGCGATGCATATACCAATTATGGTAAAAGAAGGTTATGAGGCAGATGATGTTATTGGTACCCTTTCACGACAAGCTGAAAAAGAAGGTTACAAAGTCTATATGGTTACTCCGGATAAGGATTTCGCTCAATTGGTGACCGATAATATTTTTATGTACCGACCTGTTTTTGGTGGCGGTTATGAAACTTGGGGAATACCGGAAGTTCAAAAGAAATTTGAAGTGACTGATCCAATGCAAGTGATTGACTTTTTGGGTATGATGGGTGACTCGTCAGATAACATTCCTGGATTACCTGGAGTTGGCGAAAAAACCGCAAAGAAATTCATTAACCAGTTTGGTAGTATGGAAGGTCTTTTGGCCAATACAGATCAGCTTAAAGGTAAGATGAAAGAAAAGGTCGAAGCTAATGGTGAACTTGGATTACTTTCTAAAAAGTTAGCAACCATTATGCTCGATGTACCTGTTGAGTTCGACGCTAAGGATTTCACCTTAGATGAACCAGACATAGAAAAGGTAAAAGAGATATTTCAGAATCTCGAGTTTAGACGACTTACTGATAATTTTATAAAAACCTTTGCTCCGCAAGAAACGGCCACTTCAGCAAACACCACTGCTGAAGAAAAAACAGCTCCTAAACCAGTACAGAAAAAGCAACAAACAGCAGGAGCTGGACAATTTTCTTTATTTGGCACTTCGGATGGAGATTCAACAGATACTGAAACAAGTTCAGCATCTAGAAAAACTGCTGAGAATACCTCTCATTTTTACCAAAGTGTTGCTCCAGGCATGGCAACAAAACTCTTGATAAAAAATCTTACGAACCAATCTTCCGCTTGTTTTGATACAGAAACAACGAGTCTTGATCCGCTTAAGGCTGAACTTGTCGGGATTGCATTCTCATGGGAAGTTGGCAAAGGGTTCTATATGCCATTTCCAGAAAATAAAGATGAAGCACAAGCGCTGATTGAAGAGTTACGTCCATTTTTTGAAAATGAATCCATCGAAAAAATTGGCCA
Source organism: Winogradskyella sp. (assembly GCA_965659975.1). Lineage (GTDB taxonomy): Bacteria > Bacteroidota > Bacteroidia > Flavobacteriales > Flavobacteriaceae > Winogradskyella. Next base: position 15,046 of record CBFHYD010000016.1, read on the forward strand.
AAATTTAAAGTATGATATCAAGGTCTTGGCAAAATATAATGTTAAAGTTAAAGGCAGACTCTTTGATACGATGTTAGCGCATTATCTCATTAATCCAGATATGCGTCATAACATGGATGTTTTGGCTGAAACCTACTTAAACTATACACCAATTCCCATTACAGAAGTCATCGGAAAAAAGGGTAAAAATCAGTTATCGATGCGAGACGTTCCTTTAGATAAACAAACAGAATATGCTGTTGAGGATGCTGATATTACCCTACAATTAAAAGAACATTTTGAAAAAGAACTTGGTGAGGCAAACACAAAAAAATTATTTGATGAAATAGAAGTGCCTTTACTTCGTGTTTTAGCCGATATGGAATTAGAAGGTATAAACTTAGATAAGGCTTTTCTAAATTCATTATCTGAAGATCTAAATGCTGATATTGCTAAACTTGAAAAAGAAATTTATGAAGCCGCTGGAGAGGAATTCAACATTGCTTCGCCAAAGCAATTAGGTGTTATTCTATTTGAAAAACTAAAACTCGTTGACAAACCTAAAAAGACTAAAACAGGTCAATATTCTACAGCAGAAGATGTGCTAAGCTATTTGGCAAAAGATCATGAAATTATTCAAAACATTTTGGATTTTAGAGGCTTGTCTAAACTCAAAAGCACTTATGTAGATGCTTTACCGGAACAAGTCAATGAAACTACGCAACGTGTACATACAGATTATATGCAAACGGTAGCTGCGACAGGTCGTTTAAGTAGTAATAATCCTAACCTTCAGAATATCCCAATTCGTACCGAACGCGGACGTCAAGTACGTAAGGCTTTTGTACCGCGTAGCGACGAGTATACATTATTAGCTGCTGATTACTCCCAAATTGAGTTACGAATTATCGCCGCATTAAGTGAAGAAGAAACAATGATTTCTGCCTTTAAAAACGGTGAAGATATTCATGCATCTACGGCATCAAAAGTGTTTAATGTACCAATTGCAGAAGTTACACGAGAACAACGTAGCAATGCCAAGACTGTAAACTTCGGAATTATTTATGGTGTATCGGCTTTTGGCTTGAGCAACCAAACCAACTTAACACGTAGTGAATCTAAAGAATTGATTGACACCTATTACGCTACCTATCCAAAACTGAGAAATTACATCCAGGATCAGGTCGATTTTGCCAGAGACAATGGTTATGTAGAAACCGTTTTAGGACGCCGTCGTTACCTTAAAGATATAAACTCAAGAAATGCGGTAGTTCGTGGTGCCGCAGAACGTAACGCCGTGAATGCACCAATACAAGGAAGTGCAGCCGACATCATTAAAATAGCCATGATAAACATTCATAAGAAATTGAGTGATGGCGATTATAAGACCAAAATGCTTCTGCAAGTGCATGACGAATTGGTTTTTGATGTTTATAAACCAGAATTGGAGGAAATGAAAAAACTCATTAAATCTGAAATGGAAAATGCATACAAACTTTCAGTGCCTTTAGATGTGGATTTAGATATTGGAGATAACTGGTTGGAGGCGCATTAAATCATTGGTGATTACCACTAATAATGAGTATTATTTCTAAAGACATATCCAAAGCTATTTCCATTTTAAAAAATGAAGATTTAGTAGCTATACCAACCGAAACGGTTTATGGTCTTGCGGGTAATATCTATTCAGAAAAAGCAATCAATGCTATCTTTCAAACTAAGCAGCGTCCAAGATTTAATCCACTAATTGTGCATATACCTTCGGTGAATTATTTAGAAAAGGTCGCAGCTGAAATTCCTGAAAAAGCCGAACAGTTAGCTAAGGCTTTTTGGCCTGGACCATTGACGTTAGTACTACCAAAAAAAGATAGTATTCCTGATATTATTACAGCTGGTAAAGACACTGTTGCGGTTAGAGTGCCTAACCATCCTACAACTTTAGAATTACTGTCCAAGTTAGATTTTCCACTTGCGGCACCAAGTGCCAATCCATTTAATCGCATCAGTCCAACGAAGCCAGAACACGTAGAAGCGTATTTTAGAGATAAAATTGAGATGGTTTTGGATGGCGGAGAATGTAAGAGTGGTATTGAATCCACTATTATTGGTTTTGAAGATAATGAGCCAATTATTTATAGATTAGGATCGACATCAGTTGAAGATATTGAAGCTGTTATTGGACATATTGCTATTAAGAACCAAAAGGAAGAAGCACCTAATGCTCCTGGAATGTTAGCCAAACATTATGCGCCTAAAACCAAGATTATTCGTGTCGATAATATTTTGGAAGCTATCAAAAAAAATGCCGGGAAAAAAATTGGCGTTTTATCTTTTAAAGACACCTATTCGAATGTTGATTTTCAGATTACTCTTTCAAGTGAAGGTAATCTTCGGGAAGCCGCATCTCACCTTTATGCGTCCCTTCATGAAATGGATAGTAAAGGCTTAGATCTTATTATAGCAGAATACTTCCCTAATATTGGCTTAGGCAAGTCAATTAATGACCGATTAGAACGTGCTACAAAGTAATAGACTCTCTGCACTAATTGAATAATTGCATTAAAAAAAATCTACACCGCTTTCTGCTTTTACATTTTTATCATGACTACAGCTAGAGAATATCAATAGAGTTAGGCAAGCTAAAAAAGAGAGTTTTCTTTTATGCACAATAATTATTGTTGGTGTCTAAAAAATATCTGGGGAAGAAATCGATTGTAAGTTAACAACTTAACATTTTAAAATTAAATATAATTTTAATCAAACTAAAATTTAAACGTGAAAATATTTGATGTGAGAAATTAAAAAACTATGCTTTACCTGCTTTTAGATTAAGCGAGAAAATAAATCATTCATATATATTTCAGAAGTCTGATTTTCAGTCTAAAAAAACACTTGTTCTGGTTTGCCAATCCAATAAGTTATCGTAGATTTGCAAACTCTTTTCCGGAAGAGTTATGTTTAATCCTATTGCATCAAAGTGGTGCAATATAAATTTAATTAGTGTGGACACATTAAGCTACAAAACAGTTTCTGCTAACAAAGCTACCGTTAATAAGGAGTGGGTTATAGTTGATGCTGAAGGACAAAACTTGGGTCGCTTAGCGTCTAAAGTAGCAATACTTTTAAGAGGTAAGCACAAGCCTAACTTTACACCACACGTTGATTGCGGTGATAATGTAATTGTTGTAAACGCAGAAAAAATCAACTTAACAGGTAAAAAGTGGACAGATAAAAATTATATCCGTCATACAGGTTACCCAGGTGGTCAAAGAAGTCTTACAGCTTCAGAGCTATTTGAAAAAAACCCTACGAGGTTAGTAGAAAAGTCAGTAAAAGGAATGTTACCAAAAAATAAATTGGGTACAGTTCTTTTTAGAAACTTAACAGTTGTTAGTGGCACTGAGCATGCTCATGAAGCACAGAAGCCAAAAGCAATTAACTTAAACGAATTTAACTAATGGAAGTAATTCACAAAATTGGCCGTAGAAAGACGGCTGTTGCCCGTGTTTATGTTGCCAAAGGAAAAGGTAACATTACGGTGAACAAAAAAGACATGGCAGAGTACTTTACAACTGCAACATTGCAGTACAAAGTAAACCAACCAATTACCATGACTAACAATGATGGCAACTTTGATATTACTGTAAACGTATATGGAGGTGGAATCACCGGCCAGGCGGAAGCTATACGTTTAGCATTATCTCGCGCAATGTGTGAGTTAGATGCTGAAAACAGAGCAATATTAAAGCCAGAAGGTCTATTAACTAGAGATCCAAGAATGGTAGAGCGTAAGAAATTCGGTCAGAAAAAAGCGCGTAAGAAATTCCAGTTCTCTAAACGTTAATATCCAACAACACTTAATTCAGAACTTGACAATTCAAGTTCTGGATTATTTTATTTTATTGAAAACGCCAAGAATTGGCAAAATTATTAAACCCAGTTTTTGTTGCTTATCACTTAACGGTGAGAGCTTAGTTTAGCATCTAAATGCAAAAGGCCTTTTAATTATAAGCCACTTTAGCATTGCTAATACAACAGAACGTAAACTATTACAAAATGGAAAAAGTTGAAGTAAAAGAATTACTTGACGCAGGTGTACACTTCGGTCACCTAACACGTAAGTGGAATCCTAACATGGCACCATACATCTACATGGAGCGTAACGGAATCCATATTATCAACCTTTACAAAACAGCAGCTAAGATTAGTGAAACTGCTGAGGCAATGAAGAAAATCGCTGCTTCAGGAAAGAAAATCTTATTCGTAGCTACTAAAAAACAAGCAAAAGATATCGTTGCTGACAAAGCAGGTGCTGTAAACCAGCCATACATTACAGAAAGATGGCCAGGTGGAATGCTTACAAACTTTGTAACTATCCGTAAAGCTGTTAAGAAAATGGCTGCTATTGATAGAATGAAGAAAGATGGTTCTTTTGATTCATTATCAAAAAGAGAAAAATTACAAATCAACCGTCAACGTGCAAAGTTAGAGAAAAACTTAGGTTCTATTTCTGATATGACACGTTTACCAGGTGCATTATTTGTGGTGGATATAGTACGTGAGCATATTGCTATTAAAGAAGCTCAGAAATTAAACATCCCAATCTTTGCAATGGTAGATACAAACTCTGATCCACGTGAGGTAGATTATGTTATCCCAGCAAACGATGATGCGTCTAAGTCTATTGACAAAGTTTTATCTCTTGTTACAGGTGCTGTGGCAGAAGGTTTAAGTGAAAGAAAAGCAGAGCGCGCAGAAAAGGAAGAAGCTCCGAAAAAGGAAGAAGCTAAAGAAGCGCCAAAGGCAAAAGCTCCAAAAGCTGAAGCTAAAAAGGCAGCTCCAGTAGCAACTGAAGAGTAAGAATAAAAAATAATTATATAAAGCTGAAGAGTCGTTTAATTCTTTCTATTACGGAAATAAATTAAGCGACTTTTTAAAATATTAAAAACACAATGGAAAATACAGTAAAAATTTCTGCAGCAGAAGTAAACAAGCTTAGAAAAGCAACTGGTGCAGGTATGATGGATTGTAAAAAAGCTTTAGTTGAAGCTGGAGGTGATTTTGACAAAGCTATTGAAGTATTACGTAAAAAAGGTCAAAAAGTAGCTGCAAAAAGAGCAGACAGAGATTCTTCTGAAGGTGCTGCTGTTGCAAAAATAAATGCAGATAATACCAGAGGTATATCTATGGTATTAGGTTGTGAAACTGATTTCGTAGGTAAAAATGAAAATTTCTTAAAGTTAGCGAGTGATTTTGGAGATATCGCTCTTAATTACAACACTAAAGAAGAGTTTTTAGCTGCTGATTTTGGTAGTATGACTGTTGCTGAAAAATTAGTTGAGCAAACTGGAGTTATCGGTGAGAAGTTAGACATTACTTCTTTTGAGGTATTAGAAGCGGCTTACGTTGGTTCTTACGTTCATATCAATAAGATTGCAGCACTAGTAGGTTTTTCTGCTGTAGTAGATAACATCGAGACTTTAGCAAAAGACGCAGCGATGCAAGTAGCTTCTATGGGCGCCACTACACTTTCTTACAAAGATTTCGATCCTGCTTATGTGGCTTCTGAAACTGAAGCTCGTATCGCAGAAATAGAAAAAGGTAATGAAGAGTTAGCGCGTTTAGGTAAAACTTTAAAGAATGTACCACAATACATTTCGATGTCTCAAATCACTGACGAAGTTTTAGCACAAGCTGAAGAAGCTGCAAAAGCAGAATTAAAAGCTGAAGGTAAGCCAGAACAAATCTGGGACCGCATTTTACCAGGTAAAATGGAGCGTTTTATTTCTGACAACACGACACTTGATAAAGAGCAGTGTTTATTAGATCAAAATTTCATTAAGGACGAAAAGAAAACTGTTGCTCAATACGTTGCTACTTATGGCGAAGTAGAAGTAACTGGTTTCAAACGTGCTACTGTAGGATAATTACTTCCTCTTAATTTATATTATAAAGCCTTCAGATTACTGAAGGCTTTTTTTATATATGTACCGTAAATCGATTACGGAAAAACCGCAACCAAAATTGCCATTTACGATCATTTTTAACATTCTCAGAAAATATCCTTTATATATAAATTAGTAATTTAACTTCAAACCTATTTCACTCATTTTTAGCTTATATTTACATCTAACCTATTTATGTTTGAGATGAATTAACAACACTCTCAATTTTTATTTTATGGCGCTTAAAGCACCAAATTATTATTTAAATCTTTACTAACACTTCTTCTTGTGTTTATGGAAAATTAATAAAAGGTTTGAAAGGTTCTACTAGTTGGGGAGATTATAAATTTAGTTTAATATTTGATCCAAAGAGGCACAGTAAGAAAATAAAATGAAAATAAATCTCGAAAACCCAATATATCATAAGGATTTTATGGATGTTTCCTACTCAAATTTTATTAGTATTCTCGAAAATGCGAAGAAAATATTTATTGTTGACCTAAGCCAAGAGTCTATTGATGATTTACACTACGAAGTTTATGAAGTACATTATGTTCATTACAGTTTTGATTAACTATCAATAGTGATTAATAGTGGATAAAACAGCAAAAATTCCCCTTTCAAACCAAACAATATTTGCTTAATTTTGTTCAACTTTCAAAAGAACCAATGAAGTACAAACGCATACTACTCAAATTATCTGGTGAAGCATTAATGGGCAATCGACAGTACGGTATAGATCCAGAGCGTCTTTCAGAATATGCAGCAGATATTAAAACAATTATAGAAAAAGGTGTACAAGTAGCTATTGTTATTGGTGGTGGTAACATCTTTAGAGGTGTTGCTGGTGCGAGTAACGGTATGGACCGTGTTCAAGGCGATCATATGGGTATGCTGGCCACAGTAATTAATGGATTAGCGCTACAAAGCGCCCTTGAGGATGCTGGTATACCAACACGTTTACAGTCCGCAATTAAAATTAACGAAGTTGCTGAACCTTTTATTCGTCGCAAGGCAATGCGTCATTTAGAGAAAGGACGCGTTGTTATTTTCGGTGGCGGTACAGGTAATCCTTATTTCACAACTGACTCGGCGGCTGTATTACGAGCAATAGAAATGGAAGCTGATGTTATTCTTAAAGGAACACGTGTTGATGGCATTTATAATGCAGATCCAGAAAAGGATGCAGCCGCAGTCAAATTTGATCATATTACCTTTGATGACGTTCTTCAAAAAGGACTCAAAGTTATGGACACCACTGCATTTACTTTAAGTCAAGAAAATAAATTACCTATTATTGTTTTTGATATGAATAAAAAAGGTAACCTTTTAAAGGTTGTTTCTGGAGAGAACATTGGTACCGAAGTTAACTTATAGAATTTGGCTCAAATTTTGATTACACACTCAAAAAACGAATTAAAATGAACGAAGACATTCAATTTATTATAGATACGGCAAAAGAGGCAATGGATGCCGCTATGAAGCACTTAGAAAAACAATTAGTTAATATCAGAGCTGGTAAAGCGAGTCCAGCGATGTTAGGCAGTGTTATGGTAGACTATTATGGTTCTCAAACACCACTAAATCAAGTGGCTAACGTTAATACTCCTGATGGTCGAACTATAACTGTACAACCATGGGAAAAGGCTATGTTACAGGAGATAGAACGTGGTATTATGGTTGCTAATCTTGGTTTTAACCCAATGAATAATGGAGAAACTATTATTATTAATGTTCCGCCATTAACTGAAGAACGCCGTCGTGAGTTGGCAAAACAGGCTAAAGCAGAAGCAGAAGATGCTAAAGTTGGTATCCGAAATGCCCGAAAAGATGCAAACAACGAAATTAAAAAAGTTGATGTTTCTGAAGATGTTCAAAGTAATGCAGAAGTTGACGTGCAAGATTTAACAAACAAATACGTTAAGAAAATAGACCAGATCCTTTCTGTAAAAGAGGAAGAGATTATGACGGTATAATCCGCAATTCCATATTTGATGCTCAAGCACTTAATTGCAATATTCTTTTTATGCATTACTACTGGTGCTCTTGCTCAACTACCTGATAATTCTCAAGAAAAAGAAGATCAAGAACAAACTAACGATTCTTTAAAAAAGAGAGCCTTTATTGAAAATATAGGCCGTGGATATTTCCCTACCAAGTATTTTAATTTTGATCTGCGCCATCTCATAAAGTTTAACCAATTCGAAGGTTTTAGAACTGGACTTGGAGGAAAAACCAATGGCGGCTTTTCGGAAAAATTTAGAATTAACGGGTATTTGGTTTATGGTTTTAAGGATAAAGATTCTAAATATAGTATTGGTGGTGGTTTACTATTAAATGAAGAAACAGACACTTGGGTTAACTTCAACTATACGGACGACTTACAGGAAACAGGAAGTTCCAAATTTTTGACGGATAAGCGCTTCTTCTCCTTTTTTGAGCCGCGATTACTAAATATAGATTTATTCCATAGACATATTACTAAGGCTGTTTCCCTTCAGCATCGTTTTAATAATAATTTCTTATCTGAGACACAATTTTCAGTCAGTAGGATTAATCCAACTTACAATTATAACTATTTGTATCGCGGAGAATTATTCAACACCTTTAACCTTTCAACTGCTAAGTTAAGTTTGCAGTGGAGTCCATTTAATACCTATGAAATAAAAGATAATAAGATTGGAAAAACTATTGATGGCTATCCGCAATTTACAGCACAAGTCACACAAGCTATATCGGACGTTTTCAATAGTGATTTTAATTATACAAAGTTTGATTTCAGGACGATTTACCAAATTGATCATGGCATAAACTCGAAAACACGTTTAACCCTTGTTGGTGGCTTGGCCTCAGGAGAAACACCTATAACACACTTATATCACGCCTATCCAAATAATATTACTAAGGAAACTATTTTACAACGCTTCTCAGTTGCTGGGATTAATAGTTTTGAAACGATGTATTTTAATGAATTCTTTAGTGATAGGTTTGCTACATTTCAGTTCAAGCATTATTTAAAACCATTTAAGATTACCGAATGGTGGCAACCTCAAATGGTTTTGATATCTAGATATGCTTTGGGCAATATGAGAAGTATTGATCAACACCAAGGCATTCAATTTAAGACACTTGATAAGCATTACTCCGAATCTGGATTTGAAATTAACAATCTCGTTTGGGGATTCGGATTAAGTTTTGCTTACAGGTATGGCGGTTATCATCTCCCAAAATTAGAAGATAATGTTGCCTTTAAATTCACGTTTAATCTATCACTTTAAATTAATCGTTATTTGAACCTTTTACTGTATACTCGAGCTGTTTGTAACCAATCTTTCCATTCTCTGAAATCGTTTCAATAAAGACCATAAACTCACCTTCGTTATCAGAATGAAAATATCTTACCTCTGCTGCTGCTCCATTCTTTGATTTAGCCTGAGGCTCCCAAAAAATAGTTTGTCTTAGGTCCGGTTTATTATCAAAATAAGAGTCTTCTACGTCATATTTTGGAGTATAGAATTGTTTTGATACTGCAAACCCTTGTATGTCAAACATCTTCTGTCCTTCAGTGATATTTAATGCACCAAACAGTCCTTTACCGTTTCTGGTATATTTTCTCTCCGTAAGCATTTCTCGCATAATCGTTACTTGACTGCGAAATCACTGGAACAGAAAAAATAAGACATAAAAAAACCGAAAGTGTAAAGTAGAAATTCTTCATAATATAGTGATTTTGATTTCTAAAATTGCATCAAACATTATGCCGTACTCCATGCTATTATATTCCACAACAGAAGAATGAATATAAATAATAGTTGTTAATATAATGGTATTTTTAAGGGTAATCCTTAGGTTTTTTCTACCTTTGCCGCCTAATTATTTTTTTGAAAAAATTGAATGATTTAGACCTGTTTTTGAAAATAAAAAAAGTGTCTAAATAATACACTTCTCGTTTGTTCTACGAATGCGAAGGTGGAATAAAAACAAATGTTTAAATTATTAACAACTGGATTTTGGAAGACCGTTGCGCGACTCATTTTGCGTAACAAAATTGGTATTCTAATCACAGTAATACTTTACACTGTTTTCTTTGCAATGCAATGGAAACACATGCGTTTTACTTACACCGAAGCAAATCTCTTACCTGATGATCATGAGGTCAACCTTGTTTACAATGACTTTCTCGAAATTTTTGGAGAAGAAGGCAACCTTATCGTTTTAGGTTTAAAAGATTCCACACTCTTTAGCATTGATAAACTCAACGCCTGGAATCAACTATCTGAAGAATTTAAGAATTATGATGAGGTTGAAACTGTAGTCTCCATAAGTGATTTACAGAAGCTTGTAAAAAACGTCAAAAAAGAAAAGTTCGACTTAGAACCATTCATCAAAAATTCAGTTAGTAGTGTTGAACAAATTGAGAAATTACAGAACGAGTTATTTAACCAATATCCATTTTACGATAACTTTTTATTCAATAGTGAAACAAAGACCATCCGAACTGCTATTTATTTAAAAAAGGAAATTGTAAATACATCTGCGCGTAAGGATTTTGTTATAGAAACATTGAGCAACAAAATTCAAAGTTTCGAAAATGATAATGATTTAGATGTTAGAGTTTCTGGTATGCCATATATCCGAACCTTGAACTCACAGAATATAATTGATGAAATTCAGCTATTTATATTAGCGGCACTTGGTGTTACATCTTTAATCTTCTTCTTATTCTTTAGATCGTTTAGAGCCACCTTTATTTCGCTAATTGTTGTTTCCATTGGTGTGATGTGGACCTTCGGTATATTAGGTTTACTGAAGTATGAAATTACCGTACTAACAGCTCTCATTCCGCCACTAATAATTGTCATTGGAATCCCTAACTGTATTTTCCTTATCAATAAATATCAAAACGAAGTTAGACGCCATGGTAATAAAATAAAATCACTCCAACGTGTAATTACTAAAGTTGGTAACGCGACGCTAATGACCAACTTAACTACTGCGTCTGGTTTTGCAACTTTTATTTTAACGGAAAGTCAACTTCTTAAGGAATTCGGTATTGTAGCATCCTTGAGTATAATTGCCATTTTTATACTGTGTTTACTTATTATTCCAATACTTTATACCTTTTTGCCCTATCCAAAACCGCGTCACTTAGAGCATTTAAACAAACGTTGGATAAAAGGATTTGTCGATTGGATGGAACATATGGTAAAACACAAAAGAATTACCATATATCTTACGGCACTTGTTCTATTGGTAGTAAGCTTATTAGGTATCAATAAAATAATTATATCTGGAAGTCTTATTGAAGACATGCCAAAGGGAAAGGAATTCTTTAAAGACATAAGGTTTTTCGAATCTGAATTTAATGGGATAATGCCTTTAGAGATAATGGTAGATACAAAACGTAAGAAAGGCGTTATGAAGTTGTCTACTATTAAACGAATGAATCAAATAGAGGAATTCATCGAGGAAACTCCTGAACTATCTCGACCTATTTCGGTGGTGAGTTTGGTAAAGTATGCTAAACAGGCTTACATAAATGGTAACCCAAAATACTACCAATTACCAACAAGTCAGGAAAATCTATTCATTAGTAGCTATATTAAAAAATCATCTACAGACGTAGATTTACTTAAAAACTTTGTAGATAGCACAGGACAATACGCACGTATAACGACCTTTATGAAAGATATTGGTACAGATAAAATGGAGCGTATTGAAGAAGATCTTCAAGCCAAAATTGACAAGATATTTCCTAAAGAACGATACGAAGTTACAATGACCGGTAAGGCATTGGTTTTCCAGAAAGGCACAAAGTATTTAGTCCGAAATTTAGTAATCTCTCTAACATTGGCCATCATTCTTATTTCAATATTTATGGCTTACATGTTTAGATCTGTAAGAATGATTGTGGTTTCGCTAGTCCCAAATTTATTACCACTATTAGTTACAGCAGGAATGATGGGATATTTAGGTGTACCTATAAAGCCATCAACAATTTTAGTATTTAGTATTGCATTTGGTATATCAGTAGATGATACCATTCACTTTTTGGCAAAATATAGACAAGAATTACAGGCTAACCATTGGAAAATACGCAAATCCGTTTATGCTGCACTACGCGAAACTGGCGTGAGTATGTTCTACACTTCAATTGTGCTATTCTTTGGTTTCTCAGTTTTTACCATTTCAAGTTTTGGAGGTACAGTAGCTTTAGGTGGTTTAGTTTCAGCAACTTTATTGTTTGCAATGCTGTCAAATTTACTATTATTGCCTTCACTTTTACTTTCATTAGAAAGAAGTATTGCGAATAAAACTGTACTGAAAGAACCTTCAATACAGATTATTGCAGAGGAAAATGATAACGATTTATATTTAGATAAATAAGAATACATCTATGACAACAACATCCGTTTCAGAATTATTATCGCAAGATTTTACAACTCAGGACATAAGCGTGAAGGGTTGGGTAAGAACTTTTAGAGCCAACCGATTTATTGCTTTAAATGATGGATCGACTATTAATAATATTCAATGTGTCGTCGATTTCGAAAATTTTGACGAAGCAACTCTAAAAAGAATTACTACTGGTACAGCTATACATGTTACTGGTGAACTGGTTGAAAGCCAAGGAAAAGGTCAAAAGGTTGAAGTTGTAGTTAAAGAATTGGAAATTTTAGGAGATTCTGATCCTGAAACTTATCCTATTCAACCTAAAAAACACTCCTTTGAGTTTTTAAGAGAAAATGCTCATTTGCGTACTCGTACAACTACATTCAGTGCAATAATGCGTGTAAAATCTGCTTTATCATTTGCAGTGCATAAATACTTCACAGAAAATGGTTTTTACAATATGCATACACCTTTAATCACGGCAAGTGATGCCGAAGGTGCAGGAGAAATGTTTCGTGTTACGACATTAGATCCAAAAAATCCACCATTGGATGAAAACGGTGAAGTCAATTTCAAGGAGGATTTCTTTGGCAAAGAGGCTAATCTTACTGTCTCTGGACAATTAGAAGCCGAGACTTATGCAATGTCGCTTGGTAAAGTTTACACATTTGGACCAACTTTTAGAGCTGAGAATTCCAATACGTCAAGACACCTTGCAGAGTTCTGGATGATAGAACCGGAAGTTGCTTTTATGGATTTAGCTGGCGATATGGACCTTGCAGAAGACTTCTTAAAATCTGTCATCAATTATGTGCTTGATAATAATCAAGAAGATTTACAATTCTTAGATGAGCAGCTTTTCAAAGAGGACCAACAAAAACCTCAAGCTCAGCGTAATGAAATGCGTTTAATTGAAAAACTGAAGTTTGTTACAGATAATAATTTTAAGCGTGTAAGCTATACCGAAGCAATCGATATATTGCGTAATAGCAAACCAAATAAAAAGAAGAAGTTTAAGTATATTATTAATGAATGGGGCGCTGATTTACAATCAGAGCACGAGCGCTTTTTAGTAGAAAAGCACTTTAAATGCCCAGTTATTCTTTTTGATTATCCTGCGAACATAAAGGCATTTTATATGCGCTTGAATGAAGATGGTAAAACTGTTCGTGCAATGGATATATTATTCCCAGGTATTGGTGAAATTGTAGGTGGCTCACAACGTGAGGAACGCTTAGATGTGCTTAAAGAAAAAATGGCTGCCTTAGATATTCCTGAGGAAGAATTGTGGTGGTATTTGGACTTAAGAAAATACGGAACTGCCGTTCATTCTGGTTTCGGACTTGGATTCGAACGATTAGTTATGTTTGCCACCGGTATCACTAATATTAGAGATGTTATTCCTTATCCAAGGACGCCTCAAAACGCGGAGTTTTAAATTTTTTATAAAACAATCTGATAACGGCATAGTTTTAGATTGTTTTTTTATTTTTAACTAAAGGCAAACCAACTAATGCTAAAACAATATCTACAATTTAAGTTATCTCAGAAGCTATCTCCACAGCAGATTCAGCTCATGAAATTGATTCAACTGCCAACTCAAGCTTTTGAACAACGACTTAAACAAGAATTGGAAGAAAATCCTGCATTAGATACTGGAAAAGAAAGTGATGCTAAAGATGAGTTCGACGAGTTCGATAATTCTCAAGACGACTATAACGATAACGATACCATTGAAACTGAGATTAACGTAGATGAATATCTAAGTGATGATGAAATCCCAGATTATAGAACACAGGTAAATAATTACAGTGCAGATGATGATGAAAAATCTGTACCATACGCCTCTGGAACTTCCTTTACGCAACATCTAACCAATCAACTCAACACCTTTAGACTCAACGAACAAGAGTACGAGATAGCATTGTTCTTAGTAGGTAGTGTTGATGAAAGTGGTTATATAAGACGTTCATTATCGGATATAACAGATGATTTGGCCTTTACTCAAAATGTATATACAACAGAAGAAGAAGTCGAGAAAGTCCTTGGGATTGTGCATCAATTAGACCCAGCTGGAGTTGGTGCTCGTGACCTTCAAGAGTGCTTGAGTATACAATTGAGCCGAAGAGAGCAAAATAAAGACGTTGAGTTAGCTGCCGATATTATTAATAGAGCATTTGAACAATTCACCAAAAAGCATTACAAAAAACTACTTCAAAAATTTAATATTACTGAAGAAGAATTAAAGGACGCTATTGAAGAGATAGAGCATCTAAATCCAAAACCTGGTGGTTCTTATTCTGGTAATAATAGAATCTTTGAACATGTGGTACCGGATTTCGCTATCAAAATTATAGATGGTGAATTGGAGTTGACCTTAAACGGAAGAAATGCGCCAGAACTTCATGTATCAAGGACTTATAACAACATGCTTAAAGGTTATAAAGAGTCTAAGGAAAAATCAAAATCGCAGAAGGATGCCATTCTCTTTATCAAACAAAAACTTGATGCAGCAAAATGGTTTATTGAGGCTGTAAAGCAAAGACAGCAAACATTATTTGTTACCATGAGTGCCATAATGCACTATCAGAAAGACTATTTCTTATCTGGTAACGAACGTATGCTTAAACCCATGATTTTAAAAGACATTGCTGATGAAATAGATATGGATGTATCAACCATATCACGTGTTGCAAATAGTAAGTATGTAGATACCCCTTATGGAACAAAGCTAATCAAAGAGTTTTTCTCGGAATCAATGACCAATGATCAAGGTGAAGAGGTTTCTACTCGTGAAATAAAGAAAATCTTAGAAACGGTTATAGAGGAAGAAGACAAGAAAAAACCACTAACCGATGATAAGCTTACAGGTATTCTCAAGGAAAAAGGTTATCCAATTGCACGACGTACAGTTGCTAAATATCGCGAACAATTAGATATTCCTGTAGCAAGGCTTAGAAAGAAGATATAATCTTTACTATGGATTTTATCTTAAAAAGTATATCATATGTTTTTCACCCACTAATAATGCCGCTATTAGGCGTTATTTTTTATTTTCATAAAACACCTCGATTTATTCCAGAGCCCATACAGCAGGCTAAGATATTTTCGATATCATTATTAACTATTGTTTTACCATTGCTTGTCTATTATCTCTTAAAAACAATAAAGAGAGTTGATAGTATTTATCTTAAAACAACACAAGAAAGGAAACTTCCTTTATTAATTAATGCGATAATAATTAGCTTAGTTATTTCTCGTGTTTTCCCATTTGATGAAGTCATTGAGCTTTATTTCTTCTTTATTGGAATTTTATGTTCTACGCTATTATGTTTAATTCTTGCCATGGGAAAAATAAAAGCGAGTATACATATGATGGCGGCAAGTGGTTTTTTCATGTTTGTCGTGTGTCTTGGCTACCATTTTAAGATAAATGTAAATGGCACAATAGTACTACTGATTGTATTACTTGGCGCAATAGGAACTTCAAGATTACATCTCAAAGCACATACATTCTTAGAATTATTTATTGGTTTAATAATAGGTGCAGCTCCACAATTATTGCTTCTTATGATTGACTCATAGGATATAAAAAATCAATCCAAGTTTGAACGCTTGAGAGCCTATAGAAGCACCATTAAGCTGCGCAGAATCTTTGAAAATAGGATTTAGCCCATAATATACGTGGAAGTTCCAAGTACCGTAACCTGCGCTTAAGGTTAATCCGTACTGAAGACGATTGAAATTATCTAAATTGGATAAATTCTGGTCAAAGGCATCACTTTTCAGTTTAGTGCTGTTGTACACTAAATAACTTAACTTAAAACCTGGATAGATTCTCCAAAATTTGTATTCTGTTGGTGTAGAAGTTCGCCATCTTAATTCAAAGGGAACTTCTAACATATAAGTGGTAAACTTATTCTTGGTGACGTCACCAAATGAACTATTTTGTTCTTGAAAAGACGTATTTCCTCCGCTTTCCGTTATTACCAAATCTGAATTGTAGGAATTGGAAGAAATTCCAAATCCTAAACCAATTGCAAAATTACGTTTCTCATTTATGGGGAAATCTCTTATAAAACCCAAGTGATAGCCTGTAGAAAAACCACTCGAACTTATATTATCAGGATTGTTCGCTAATAAGTTATAGGTAATAGAAGCATAAAATTGATCTTCTCTATACTTCTCATCAACGGCAACTGATGTGCTGTCTTGAGCTAAACTTGTCAGTGTGACAACTACTAAAGAGAAACTTAAAAATAATCGCATAGGGTAAAGCTAAACAATTTGTGGTGTCAAATAAAAAAGCGCTGTAAAAATTTACAACGCTTTTTTTATAATAAAACTAAGATATTTTAAAACTCTTGGCTTTGACCTGCCACATACATTATTTTTAACGCATTGGCTTCACGAAGTTCTTGTTTTACGTCAGAAACAATTCCTGCATTAGCATTTTCATCAACCTTAAATGCTATTACAACTCTCGTTTTTAATTCCTCAGGTAAAGAAGCTATATATTCAGCTACCTTTGCTTGAATAGCGTCGACGTTAACAAATGCGTCATTAATTTGTATTTTAGCTTCTGTACCTGCATTTCTGAACTGTTCACTTGGTTTCCCAGCATAAATAAACATAGTTCTATCTTTCTTTAGCTTCTCAATCTCAGAAGCCGAAGGAAGTTGGTTTTCTACCATTGTAGATGTATCTCTCATTACGGTTGCCACCATAAAAAAGAATAATAACATAAATACAATGTCTGGTAAAGATGCCGTCGATATCGCCGGTAAATCACCACCTTTTTTCTTCTTAAATTTAGACATACTATTATTTATTATTTATCTGGTTCTGCTTCAGATAATTTCATCGGAAACAAATCTTTAATCCTTTTAATATCAGCATTCAGTTTTTCGTCTTTATTAAACTGATTCTTTTCCTTCTCCTCAAGCATAGATGCAAAAGAACGATTAAAAATACGTTGCGCTTCTCTTTCTCTCAATGTATTGTAAGCTGCCACAAGTTCGTTCTGAACTTGAATATACCTACCATATGAAGTTTCACGGTCGTGCTTTAATGTTATAATTGCTTTATCTGGATGATCAGAAGATTCTGGATCTTTTTTACCTCTACAATAGTCGCAAGTTTCTCCTTCGGCGTTTTGACCGCCTCCATTATCTAAGAATTCAATTGCTGCCTTTCTAAGGTCTTTGATATCCATTTCTTCTTCTTCTACCAACAATCTATCATCCCTATTTACCAAAATTGTAAACAAATTCTTTTGCTTAATAATTGGAGGTTCTGTTTCAGAATCATCAATAGGAGGTAAACTTCTAAGAATACCTTTATCTTTTTCGATAGTTGTTGTAACCAGGAAAAATATCAATAGTAAGAATGCAATGTCAGCCATAGAACCGGCATTAACCTCTGGTGCTGCTCTTTTTGCCATAGTTTACTATTTATTAATTATTTTTTTCGCTCCTGAAAGAAGCATCGCCCCAATTGCTGTTCCTGCTAAAATATAAAACGCAATGATTCCTGCTCCAGACATTTTTATTTGGCTACTCGTCGCAACATCATCTCCATATCTGTAAAGGCTTTTTCCGTTTTCCAATACAGGATTGGCTGTATCAGACAAAATATAACCAACAAATAGTACTGCTATGAAAACCAATGCTCCTATTGCTACTCTTTTTATTGATCCTTTATTTTTCATTAATCCGCTTACAACAGCCATTAATGTTACGATAAGAAGTATTACACCAATTAATATTGTAAACATATACAACGGAGATACTTCTGCTGTAGCTGCATTAAACAATTCCGGGTTCTCTTCAGGATACTTTACTAAATCTTTGGCTTCAGATACACCAGCTTGCTCCATAACAGTATCAATCCCAGAGTTCATCGTAACCCATAGGACTCCTCCGATAAGAGCAACTAGAAGTACAAGTCCTGTTATTATTTTTTGAAGTTTCATATATTATACGTTATTTCTTATGTTTTACTAATATATCCATTAACGTGATAGAAGCATCTTCCATATCGTTAACAATGCTATCAATTTTAGCAATGATATAGTTGTAGAAAATCTGAAGTATAATAGCCACGATAAGACCGAATACCGTTGTTAAAAGTGCTACTTTAATACCACCTGCAACTAATGACGGTTGCATGTCTCCTGCAGCTTGAATTTTATCAAAGGCTTGAATCATACCAATCACCGTACCCATGAATCCAAGCATTGGTGCTAATGCTATAAATAAAGAAATCCAAGATACATTCTTTTCTAATTGACCCATTTGTACACCGCCATAAGACACGACAGCTTTTTCAGCAGCATCTAAATCCTCCTCTGCTCTATCTAATCCTTGGTAGAAAATAGAAGCAACAGGTCCTTTTGTATTTCTGCAAACTTCTTTTGCAGCTTCAATACCACCAGACTGTAATGCGTCCTCAACATTTTGAGTTAACTTCTTTGTGTTAGTAGTAGAAAGGTTTAAAAAGATAATTCTTTCAATAGCAATTGCTAAACCTAGAATTAAACATAACAATACAATACCCATAAATCCTGGGCCACCTTCTATAAAACGCTTCTTTAATTCTTGATGAAACCCTAATTCTTCACCTGCATCTGCGGTGTCATCTTGGGCTACAGTTACAACGGCTGTTGCTGTTGGTGCTACTGTTGTTGTTGCGTTAGCATTAACAGTTCCAATAACCATCATACATGTAATGGTTAGGATAGAAAATAATCTTTTCATTGTCTTGAATCTTAATTTTATTAGTTAAAGTGTTAAAGATAAAAAAAATATGTAACTCAGTAAGAATTAACAGCAGAGAGGAAGGGATTCGAACCCTCGATACGATTGTGCCGTATACACGCGTTCCAGGCGTGCGCCTTCGACCACTCGGCCACCTCTCTGTAAATCTTAAAAATTACAGAACGCCAAATAACAAAAAAAACTTCAAACACTGAAATTTGAGGGGTTAATTTTCGGTCATTTCACCGCGTAATGAAGTTTCGAAAATATTTTTGAATTTTGATGGATCAATTTTCTGTCCCAATAGGTACATTAACTTAGTAATTGCAGACTCCGACGTCATATCTCCAGCTGATATAACACCAATATTTTTTAGCGCTGAACTCGTCTCATATTGTCCCATTAAAACACTACCACCTGCACACTGAGTTACATTGACTAAATGTATGCCTCTTTTAATCGCGTTTTCTAATGAATTTATGAACCAATCTTCCGTTGTTGCATTGCCTGCTCCATAAGTTTCTATAACAACACCTTTTATGTTTTTATTTTCCAAAAAGGAATCCACAATTGGTTTAGAAATGCCTGGAAATAACTTTAAGATAGCCACATTGGTATCCATTGACTTATTTACTATTAGCGCGTCATCTTTTGAAGGCTTCAATAAGTACTCTTTATTAATATGAAGGTGAACTCCAGATTCTGCAAGTTGTGGATAATTTAAAGAGTTAAATGCTTCAAAATGCTCTGCATTTATTTTTGTAGTTCTGTTACCTCGATACAACTTATATTCAAAATACAAACCGACTTCTCTAATAATAGGTTCATTATTTTCTCGTAGTGATGCCAGCTGAATTGATGTGATTAGATTTTCTTTTGCGTCTGTTCGTAAATCACCAATTGGTAGCTGAGACCCAGTAAAAATCACAGGCTTAGATAAATTCTCAAGCATAAAACTCAAAGCAGATGCCGAATAACTCATCGTATCACTTCCATGCAAGACAACAAAACCATCAAATTTTGAATAGTAACTTTTTATAATATCTGCTATGACGCACCAATAATCGGGATTCATATTGGAAGAATCAATAGGTGTTTTAAACGACACCGAATGGATGTTACAATCTAAAAGTCGAAGTTCTGGGATGCGCTTTAATAGATTATTAAAGTC
>CBFHYD010000017.1:0-34415 GCA_965659975.1 Winogradskyella sp.
CTTTTCTAATTTATAATGGATGTAAGGTCCTTTTTTTAATGAACGTGCCATATCTTATTATTTCTTTCTACGTTCTACAATATACTTGTTACTCGCTTTAGTCTTAGAACGTGTTCTATAACCTTTCGCTGGAATACCATTTCTTGATCTTGGGTGTCCTCCTGAAGACTTACCTTCACCACCACCCATTGGATGATCAACTGGATTCATTACTACTGGTCTTGTTCTAGGACGTCTTCCTAACCATCTGCTTCTACCTGCTTTACCAGATACAAGTAACTGATGATCTGAGTTAGAAATAACTCCAATAGTTGCCATACAATTTGCAAGAACCATTCTTGTTTCACCAGATGGTAACTTAATTGTAGCGAACTTACCGTCTCTTGCCATTAATTGAGCAAAAGCACCAGCACTACGTGCCATAACAGCACCTTGACCTGGACGTAACTCAATACAAGAGATGATTGTACCTAATGGAATTTCACTTAATGGCATTGCATTTCCAATTTCTGGTGCTACACCGCTTTCACCAGATACAACATTTTGTCCTACTTGTAAACCATTTTGAGCGATGATATATCTTTTTTCACCATCTTGATAGTTAAGTAATGCAATAAATGCTGTTCTGTTTGGATCGTACTCGATAGACTTAACTTCTGCTGGAATACCAGTTTTGTTACGTTTAAAATCGATAATACGATACTTCTTCTTATGACCACCACCTAAATAGCGCATAGTCATTTTTCCTTGACTGTTTCTACCACCAGACCTTTTTTTCGGAGCAAGCAAGCTTTTCTCCGGCTTATCAGTAGTAATAGCGTCAAATCCATTAACTACTCTAAATCGCTGGGCTGATGTAATAGGCTTTAATTTTCTTACTGACATTTTCGTCTAATTACATGTTAGCGTATAAATCTATTGTTTCACCTTCCGCCAGTTGTACAATTGCCTTTTTAACAGCAGTTGTTTTACCATGTTGAATACCCGTTTTTGTATAACGAGTCCTTCTATCTGGACGGACATTTATAGTACGAACTTTTTCTACAGAAACGCCATAAGCTGCTTCTACAGCTTTTTTGATTTCTACCTTGTTCGCCTTCGTATTCACTTCAAATGCATACGCATTAAGGACCTCGCTTTGCATGGTCGCTTTTTCAGTGATAATTGGTTTAATTAAGATACTCATCTTGTGTTCTATTTACTTAAGTTCGATTCAATTCCTTCTATAGCACCTTCCGTAAGAACAACTTTATTAGCGTTCATAATTTTATAAGTGCTTAATTCTGAAGATTTTACAACTTCAGAACCTTTCAAATTGCGCGACGACAAATATACGTTATTATTCGAGTCACCCAATACAAACAGTGTTTTTTTGTTTTCTACCTCTAAGGCTTTCAATACATTAACAAAATTCTTAGTCTTTGGATTATCAAAATTGAAGTCCTCTAAAACAATGATTGACTTGTCATTTGCCTTAATAGTTAAAGCAGACTTACGTGCCAAACGCTTTACGTTTTTGTTAAGTTTGAATCCGTAGTTTCTTGGTCTTGGACCAAACATACGTCCACCACCTTTAAAAACACCTGATTTTATAGAACCAGCACGTGCTGTACCTGTTCCTTTTTGTTTCTTTATTTTGCGAGTAGAACCAGTAATCTCTCCACGCTCTTTAGCTTTGTGCGTTCCTTGTCTTTGATTAGCCAAGTACTGCTTTACATCTAAATAAACAGCGTGATTGTTAGGCTCAATAGCAAACACGTCTTTTGAAAGCTCAGCTTTTCTTCCCGTGTCTTTTCCGTTGATATCTAAAACTGCTACTTTCATTACTTCTCAATAATTACATAAGCGTTGTTGTGACCAGGAACACAACCTTTTACTACTAAAAGATTCTTTTCTGGAACCACTTTATAAACCCTTAAATTTTGAACTTTGATTGTTTCGCCACCCATTCTTCCGGCCATCTTCATTCCTTTGAATACTCTCGCAGGATAAGATGCCGCACCAATAGAACCTGGTGCTCTTAAACGGTTGTGCTGACCGTGTGTTGCTTGACCAACTCCACCGAATCCGTGACGCTTAACTACACCTTGAAATCCTTTACCTTTTGAAGTTCCTGAAACATCAACGAACTCACCTTCTGCAAAGTGTTCTACAGTGATAGCATCACCTAATTTGTACTCCGCATCAAAACCTTTGAATTCAACGACTTTGCGTTTTACAGAAGTACCCGCTTTTTTAGCATGACCTAAGTCTGCTTTAGTAGCGCTTTTTTCTGTCGCGTCATCGAAACCTAATTGTAAAGCAGAATAACCATCTACTTCTTTAGTTCTGACTTGGGTAACGATACATGGTCCAGCTTCGATTACTGTACATGGAATATTCTTTCCATTTTCGTCAAAGATGCTGGTCATACCGACTTTTTTTCCAATTAACCCAGACATATTTATAATTATTTAATTATTAATTCTTATTTAAAACTCAAGGCTGAAAAATACGTTTCAGCCTTGAATTGTATTTTTTCCGTTTTTCCTTCGCTCGCAGCTCCGGACATGTTTAGTTCAAATTACACTTTGATCTCTACCTCAACTCCACTTGGTAATTCAAGCTTCATTAATGCATCAATCGTCTTAGAAGATGAAGAGTAGATATCTAATAATCTCTTGTATGAGCTTAATTGAAATTGCTCTCTTGACTTCTTATTTACGTGTGGTGAACGTAATACAGTGAAAATTTTCTTATGTGTTGGTAAAGGAATTGGACCTGTTACAACAGCACCTGTACTTTTTACTGTTTTTACAATCTTATCAGCAGACTTATCAACTAAATTATGATCGTAAGACTTTAATTTTATTCTAATTTTTTGACTCATTTTCTTTTAGTTTTAAGCTTCAACACCTCTTGCTGCTGCAATTACTTCTTCTGATATATTTTTTGGAGTTTCTGCATAATGAGAGAATTCCATTGTTGATGTTGCTCTACCTGAAGATAATGTTCTTAAAGTAGTTACATAACCGAACATTTCAGATAATGGTACCGTAGCTTTTACAGTTTTAGCACCAGCTCTATCTCCCATTTCACTTACTTGACCACGACGACGATTTAAGTCACCTACGATATCACCCATGTTTTCTTCTGGAGTAATAACTTCAAGTTTCATGATTGGTTCCATAATCACCGCTTTAGCAGCTTTTGCAGCAGCTTTAAAACCAAGCTTAGCAGCTAATTCGAATGATAACTGATCAGAATCTACATCGTGGTAAGAACCATCAGTTAAAGTTACTTTCATTGCATCAACTTCGTAACCCGCTAATGGACCATTTACCATTGCCATTTTGAATCCTTTTTCTACAGAAGGGACAAATTCCTTAGGAACGTTACCACCTTTGATTTCAGAAACGAATTCTAGACCTACTTTTCCTTCTTCGGCTGGTTCTAATGTAAATACAATATCAGCGAATTTACCACGACCACCTGATTGTTTCTTATAAACTTCTCTGTGCTCTGCAGTTTGAGTTATTGCTTCTTTGTACTCTACTTGAGGTTGACCTTGGTTTACTTCAACCTTGAACTCACGCTTCAAACGGTCTACAATAATATCTAAGTGAAGCTCACCCATTCCAGAAATAATTGTTTGTCCTGAAGCTTCATCAGTTCTTGCTGTAAATGTTGGATCTTCTTCAGACAATTTAGCTAATGCTATACCTAACTTATCCACATCTGCCTTAGTCTTAGGCTCCACAGCTATACCAATTACTGGATCAGGGAAGTCCATAGATTCTAAAACAATAGGATTTTTTTCATCAGACATAGTATCACCAGTCTTAATGTCTTTAAATCCTACTGCTGCTCCAATATCACCAGCTTCGATAAACTCGATAGCATTTTGTTTATTAGAGTGCATCTGATAAATACGAGAGATACGTTCCTTCTTACCTGAACGATTATTCAAGATATAAGAACCAGCATCTAAACGACCAGAATATGCTCTAAAGAATGCTAAACGACCTACGAAAGGATCTGTAGCAATCTTAAATGCTAAAGCTGAAAATGGCTCTTTTACATCTGGTCTACGGATAATTTCTTCTCCTGTATTAGGATCAGTTCCTGTGATACCTTCCTTATCTGTTGGAGAAGGTAAGTAACGACATACAGCATCTAATAAAAACTGTACACCTTTATTTTTGAAAGCAGAACCACAAATCATTGGAATGATGGCCATATCCATTACAGCAGCTCTAAGTGCAGCATGCACTTCTTCTTCTGTAATAGAGTTTTCATCTTCCATGAATTTCTCTAAAAGATTTTCGTCATAACTTGCTACTTCTTCGATAAGATTAGCTCTTAACTCAGCAGCTTCTGCTTTTAATTCTTCAGGGATATCGATAACATCAAAAGTTGCCCCTTGAGTCTCGTCATGCCATACAATTGCACGGTTTTTTACTAAATCTACGATACCTTTAAAATCAGCCTCATCACCAATGTTCATTACAATTGGCACTGCATTTGACTTTAACATGTCTTTTACTTGCTGACATACAGCCATAAAGTTAGATCCTTGACGGTCCATTTTGTTAACGAAACCAATACGAGGAACTTTATAGTTATCAGCTAATCTCCAGTTAGTTTCAGACTGTGGCTCTACACCATCCACTGCACTAAATAAGAAAACTAATCCATCAAGTACACGTAATGATCTATTTACCTCAACAGTAAAATCTACGTGACCCGGAGTATCGATAATATTAAAGTGGTATCCTTTAGTATCTGGAGTTGGTTGTCCATTCTCCATCGGAAAATTCCATGTACATGTTGTTGCAGCAGAAGTAATTGTTATACCTCTTTCTTGTTCCTGCTCCATCCAGTCCATAGTTGCAGCACCATCGTGTACTTCACCAATTTTGTGAGATACACCTGTATAGTAAAGAATACGTTCTGTAGTTGTAGTTTTTCCAGCATCAATGTGTGCTGCAATACCTATATTTCTTGTATATTTTAAATCTCTTGCCATGTCGTTAATTAAAATCTAAAGTGAGAGAATGCTTTGTTTGCTTCTGCCATTTTGTGAGTATCAACTCTCTTCTTAACAGCAGCACCTTCTTCTTTTGCGGCAGCTAAAATTTCAGCAGCTAATCTTTGTGCCATAGATTTTTCGTTACGCTTACGAGCATAACTAATTAACCACTTCATTGCAGTAGATACTTTACGATCTGGACGAATCTGCATTGGAATTTGGAATGTTGCACCACCAACACGACGGCTACGTACTTCTACGTGCGGCATCACATTACCTAAAGCATCTTTCCATACCTCTAATGCTGTTTTTTCTTCGTCATTCTTTTTTTCTTCTACGATATCAATCGCATCATAGAATACTTTAAACGCCACAGACTTCTTACCGTCCCACATCATGTTGTTTACAAAACGTGTAACCAACTGATCGTTAAATCTTGGGTCTGGTAAAAGAGGCCTTTTTTTCGCTTGTCTTTTTCTCATGTCTTCTTCTTAAAGTTTTAAATTACTTCTTAGGGCGTTTTGCACCATACTTAGATCTTCGTTGGGTACGACCAGCAACACCTGCTGTATCTAATGCACCACGAACGATGTGATATCTAACACCTGGTAAATCTTTTACCCTTCCACCTCTAACTAATACTATCGAGTGCTCTTGTAAGTTGTGACCTTCTCCACCGATGTATGCATTAACCTCGTTCCCGTTTGTTAAACGAACCCTTGCTACCTTACGCATTGCTGAGTTAGGTTTCTTAGGAGTTGTTGTGTAAACACGAGTACATACACCACGTCTTTGAGGACACGAATCCAAAGCAGCCGATTTACTCTTCTTAGTTATTTTGGCTCTTCCTTTTCGTACTAATTGTGAAATTGTTGGCATATATTACTATATAAATTTTTGTTAACCCTCTCTTTTGAGGGCTGCAAAGGTAGAAATATATCTTTATAATTCAAATAGTTGATAACTTATTTTACGAAGAAATTTTTGAGTTCAAATTAGCAATATACATTTAAGTGTATTTTTACGTTATCAAAGCACCATATGCCTGTATCACCAAAAATGAAAAAATATTTGCAATTATTTATTTTAATTGCTGGATTATTTACTGTTGAATTGTCTATTACCCAAAACTTAGCATTGAACGTAGAAGGAGAAACAGAGAAAGCTACCTTAATAATAGACTCCCTGCAATACCAAACCAAGTTTCAAAACTTTAAACTCTTAAAAAAAGAGGTAGATACATTACAATACAAGTTACTGAGATTAGGTTACATAGATTCTAAAATAGAATCCTTCGATAAGCTGAACGACAGTCTATACAAAGCTTATTTTTATTTAGGAGCTAAAGTGAATAAGGTCGTAATTTATTTCAATTCAGAATTTACCACTGAACTATTAGATATCTCAACTAACAATATTGGCGATACTTCCTTCGAAATAGATATCCAGAATCTTGAAAACTATTTGACCGGACTCAACAAGAGAATTGCAGAACAAGGTGACCCATTTTCTTCACTTCAATTGAAAAATATTAAGAAAGAAGAAGATTTTTTATCTGCAGAACTATTTATCAAGACCAACCAAAAAAGGCGAATCGACAAAATTGTGGTAAAAGGCTATGAGAAATTTCCAAAATCCTACATTAGAAGATTCCTTAAACTCAGAACTGGACAATCATTTAATCTTGAGGGTATAAAATCCAAAACTGAAAAACTGCAGGATTTGAGGTTTGCCAAGGAACTAAAAGCACCCGAAGTACTTTTTACTAATGACTCTACCACATTATATCTGTATACAGAAAAAACAAGAAGCAATAGTTTCGATGGTTATTTAGGGTTTGGTTCTAATGAAAACACCAATCGTTTAGAATTTGATGGTTTTTTGGATTTAAGATTGGTAAACAATCTCAACTATGGTGAATCTTTACGTTTATTTTATAAGAGCGACGAAATTGACCAACAAACCTTTGATGTGAAGGTTAATGCACCATATTTATTTGGCTCTGCTATTGGGTTAGATCTTGGACTTAATATTTTTAGAAAAGACTCGACATTTTCTACGACAACACAAAATGCCAAGATTAATTATCAAATTAACTCTAACCACACAATTAATGCAGGCATAAGAAGCTCAGTTTCGAGTGATTTGTTAGAAAATAGTACCTCATTTATTAATGATTATAATTCCAGCTTCTATCAAGTTGGTTATAATTTTGTTAAACCTCAATATTACGACCCATTATTCCCAATAAACTTCTGGATTGATATTAATGCTGGGTTTGGAAGTAGATCTCAGAATAACATTGACACAAAACAAAACTCATTCAATATAGATACCTATAAAATATTCAACCTTAACAATAGAAATAGCATCTATTTAAGACTTTCGGGTGCGTCGTTAGTTTCAGACAATTATTTTGATAATGAACTGTTTCGATTTGGAGGCATTAATTCTATAAGAGGTTTTGAGGAGAACAGTTTAGTTGCAAATCTTTTTGGGGTTATAAACACAGAATACAGATATCGTTTAAGTAATTCAATATATATCCATTCTGTTATTGATGCAGCATATTTCGAAAATGATTTAACTGACACAAAAAGTAAATTATTTGGTTTTGGATTTGGACTTGGTTTATTTACTAAAGCTGGGTTATTCCGTCTTAATTATTCGAGTGGGAAAACCGAGAATATTCCATTTAAACTTTCGGATTCAAAAATTCATGTAAGCTTAACGGCAAACTTTTGACCATTATTCAAACCAATTGACGTTAAATTCTTAAAAAATTCCCAATAAATTATTAGGTTTGCTCAAAATTCGATTGAAAACTATGAAGAAACTTCTACTCGCTCTTTTCATTGTAACATTTTTTTCAGCTGGAGCCCAAAATACTATGGGTACTATCTCTTTCACAAATGATGTTTATGATAGTTACACTTTATTCACAACACACACAAAAACATTTCTTGTTGACAACTGTGGAAGAACCATAAATACATGGACATCCAATTATTTACCTGGATACTCTGCCTATCTTTTACCAAATGGTAATTTACTTAGAGCAGGAAGACCGTCAGCAGCCACTGGCGGAGTAGATTTACCAGGTGCCGCCGGGATTGTAGAACTTTTTGATTGGGAAGGAAATTTGTTATGGTCTTGGTTTGATGAAGATGAGGATTCAAGACATCATCATGATGTTTTTCCGATGCCAAATGGCAATGTTTTAGTATTGGCAGCTACTATTGTTGATGAAACTGATGCTATCGCCGCTGGAAGAGACCCAAATTTAATAGCTAATTCTGGCGAGCTATACAATGAAAGAATTTATGAGGTCGAACCTGTAGGTACTAATGAAGGTAATGTGGTATGGGAATGGAATATTATAGATCACGTAATTCAAGATTTTGACAACACTAAAAACAACTTTGGGGTTGTGAGTGAAAACCCGGGAAAATTAGATATCAATTTTCTTAATGGGCTCTCAGTAAGTGATAACTGGTTACACGTAAATTCTATTCAATATGACGAGGAATTTGATCAAATAGTTATTAGTTCAAGAAACATGTGTGAGATTTGGGTAATTGATCACAACACAACAACGGCCGAGGCTGCTGGTCCTGCGGGAGATTTTCTCTACAGATGGGGAAATCCACAATCTTATGATCAAGGTACAGAAGCGGACAGAAAACTCTATGGTCAACATACAGCTTATTATATCCCATCAGGTTTACCTAACGGCCGCAAAATAATGTTGTATAATAATGGGGTTAATCGCAGTCCTTCATATTCAGAGGTTTTTATAATAGATCCACCCGTGGATGCTAATGGGAATTATTCGCACACACCAAATACTGCCTTTGCACCCAATACTACATTTTTTAAATTTCCTGAATCAGCCCCAGCTTTAAATGCAGATTTTTATTCACCAATAGTAAGTGGTGCGCGACAATTACCAAATGGTAATATCCTTATTTGCCAAGGTATAGATGGTTATTTTTTTGAAATAGATCCAAGCAACAATAACAATGTTGTATGGGAATACATTTCTCCAGTAAATAACGGTGATGGTTCATTTTATAGCCAAGGAGGAATACCAGAGAATAGTTTCACATTCAGAGCGACAAAATACAGTACAAACTACAGCGCATTTGACGGTAAAGACACGACTCCAGGTGACCCCTTAGAACTTAATTTTAATATTACAGATTGTCTGAATGCATTGAGTGATGACGAATTTGAAATTTCAAGTATTTCAATATCGCCAAATCCAACGCGTGATATTCTAAATATAAATTCAGTGACTTCAATTGATAAGGTTGAACTCTATAATGTCACTGGGAATAAAGTGTCTGAGTATTTCAATACGAATACGATCGATGTATCCAACTTAGAACAAGGTATCTATTTCTCAAAAATTTATAGTCAAGGTAATATTGCCAGTCAAAAAATTATCAAACAATAACTTGGGATTTGTAATCGGATTTTGGACTAAAGATGAATTGTTACGCCTTTAGTATTGTAAGAGTTAAACCGAAAAAATCGCTTATTAAACTGCGGAATTAAAAAACAACAAGTTTGATTGCACCTTTCTAAATACCTGTTGACTCCTGAAAAATTGCATTTAGTAGAAATAAATTATTAGGTTTGCTAAAAAAAAGCTTGATGATGAAACAACTATTATTCTTTATAGTTGGACTGCAGTCCTTATTAAATTTCTCTCAAAATACGGTTGGCACTACAGTGATATCTTCTGGTGTTTTTGAAGGATATACGCTTTTTTCATCTCATACAAGTTCATTTTTAATTGACAACTGTGGTCAAGTGGTTAATAGATGGGATAGCCAGTACCTGCCTGGAAACGCTGTTTATTTGTTAGAAAATGGAGATTTGTTGCGTGCGGGAAGATTTGACGAAGGCGAAAACCTTGTAGCTATTCCAGGAAATGGTGGCATTGTAGAGCTTTTTGATTGGGTTGGAAATTTAAAGTGGTCTTACATTGATAGCTCATCCAGTTCAAGACTTCATCATGATGTTTATCCCATGCCAAACG
Organism: Winogradskyella sp.; assembly: GCA_965659975.1. Classification (GTDB taxonomy): domain Bacteria; phylum Bacteroidota; class Bacteroidia; order Flavobacteriales; family Flavobacteriaceae; genus Winogradskyella. The sequence goes on from CBFHYD010000017.1 coordinate 10,059, forward strand.
GAAACATATTACTTCTATCCGCAACAGTTCTGACTGCCGCAGAAGCAATACAGGCTGGACGAGATCCTAATTTACTTGACAGTAATGAGCTTTACAACGAACGGATTTATGAAGTACAACCTGTAGGCACCGATCAAATAAATGTGGTTTGGGAATGGAACGTCATAGACCATGTTATTCAAGATTTTGACAACAGCAAGGACAATTTTGGGATTGTAGCCAATAATCCTGGAAAAGTTGATATAAATTTCCTTAACGATGGATTACTTGATGAAGTAGGAAATCCGGTTTGGGAACCTATAAATAATTGGTTGCATATTAATGCTATCCAATATGATGAAGAATTGGATCAAATACTCATAAGTTCAAGACGATTAAGTGAAATTTGGGCAATTGACCATTCAACAACCACAGCTCAAGCTAGCGGCATAGCCGGTGACCTATTATATCGTTGGGGAAATCCTCAAGCTTACGATCAAGGTACCGAAACTGACAGGCAATTATATGGACAACACACACCATATTATATTCCAACTGGATTGCAAAATGAAAGAAAAATAATGATTTTTAATAACGGTTTTCATCGTAGTCCTGAATATTCGGAGGTCTTAATAATTGATCCACCAGTAGATAATTCTGGCAATTATACCTATATACCAAACTCTGCATATGGACCAGTATCCACTGATTTTAGATATCCTGAAATAGCCCCAAGTACTGATTCTGATTTCTTTTCTGGAATTGTTAGTAGCGGTAGACAATTGCCAAATGGTAATATTCTAATTTGTGAAGGAAGAGGCGGTCGCTTTTTTGAAATTGATGAAAATAATGTCATAGTTTGGGAATATAAAACACCAGTAAATAATAACACAGGTGAAGTTGTAGAACAAGGATTTACAGGAAGTGTTGGAGCACTAACATTTAGAGCTGAAAAGTATGGTGTGGATTATCCAGCCTTTATTGGTAGAGATATGACTCCAGGCAATCCTTTAGAACTTAATTTTAACATTACAGATTGTCTAAATGCGTTAAACGATAATCAATTTGAAATTTCGAGTATTTCAATAGCACCAAACCCAGCACGTGATATTCTAAATATAAATTCAACAACTGCAATTGATAAGGTGGAACTCTATAACGTCACTGGAAATAAAGTATCTGAATATTTCAATACAAATTCAATAAATGTTTCGAACTTAGAACAAGGTGTCTATTTCTCAAAAATTTACAGTCAAGGAAGCATTACTAGCCAAAAGATTATCAAACAGTAACTATTCAGTTAAAATAGATAACAGAAAGAGACTTCATTTTTAGCGGTTTCTTTACTTTTGCAACATGACGAAAGAAACCACCATTTTTGGAATACGTGCAATAATTGAAGCTATTAATTCTGGAGAAACCATTGATAAAGTTTTTATTCAAAAAGGTTTACGAGGCGATTTGTTTCAAGAATTAGAACGCACACTTCATAAGGCTAAAGTGAACACGTCTTATGTACCTGTCGAAAAACTAAATCGGCTTTCAAAAGGTAATCATCAAGGTGCTGTAGCTAATATTTCTCCAGTTGATTTTTATGACATCGAAGATTTAGTTTTGTCTACTATTGAATCTGGTACGACACCTCTATTTCTGCTACTGGACCAACTAAGTGACGTTAGAAACTTTGGTGCTATTGTACGAACTGCCGAATGCACCGGCGTTTCAGGAATAATAATCCAGAAAAAAGGAGGCGCACCAGTAAATGGCGACGCTATTAAAACAAGCGCTGGCGCCATATTTAAAATTCCTATTTGCAAAGTAAATCATATAAAGGATGCTGTTTTTCATATGCAGGCATCAGGGATTAAAGTTGTTGCCGCAACAGAAAAAGCAAGTCAATTAATATATGATGTAAAACTCGATGAACCTTGTGCGATAATTATGGGCTCAGAAGGCAGAGGAATAAGTCCTTCCGTATTAAAGGCTGTTGACGAAAAAGCGAAATTACCAATCGTTGGAGATATTGAATCTCTTAACGTTTCCGTGGCTTGTGGAGCGTTCCTGTACGAAGCTGTTAGACAACGTCAATAATTACTCTTCTGAATCTTTATAAATGTAGTTTATAATATTTGGCTGATTCTGATTCTCAGCTATAGAATCAAAGTCATTTTCTAAGCCTTCCTCAGGGAGAATTTCGATGAAGTTTCCATTTTCATCAAAATGTTTCATAAATGGATCATCGTCCTCATTATAAGTTTCAGATTCCCATATATCGCGTTCTGGTTTTGCGATCTGCTTCTTGAATGCAAATGCTAAGATTACTCCTGTGATAAGACCACTTAAATGTCCTTCCCATGACATATTATCCTTAATAGGAAAGACATACCAAATCATACTTCCGTAAAAAAATATGATAATAAGAGACAAAGCTATTAATCGGTAATGTTTAGCTAAAATCCCTTTAAAAAACATGAAACTAACGAGAACATAAATAACACCACTTGCACCTATATGATTCCCTGATTTTCCGATGAACCATGTCAGTATTCCAGAACACAACATACCATAAAACAAAACGCGCCAGGCTATTTTATTGTAAAAGAAAAACAGAGCCATCGAAAGCACTAACAATGGAATAGAGTTGTTATAAAGATGACTTATCCCGGAATGCAAAAATGGACTCGTAAACACACCCAATAATCCTTCGATTTTCTGTGGCTGAATACCATAGTGTCTAATTCCTGAATCAATTCGTATTTGATACCAATACACCAACCATATTAGGAATACCAATATTAATGGATATACGATGATACTAGTTGAGTATTTAAAATGCTGTTGTTGGCTCATAATCAAATTTAGTGTTTCAATTTTTTAGCCAAGCTTACTTTCACTGAAATATTGTCATCTTCTTTTTTGTAATTTTAAACCCATATTGGGCATTTGTAAATTAATCTTCATCCTATATTTTGATGAAATAAATTATTAGCCAGCCTTCAATTACCTCTAAAGACATTTGTTAAATGAATACGCCACTTGCTGAAAGATTACGACCAAAAACACTAGACGATTACATAAGTCAAAATCATTTAGTTGGTGAAAATGGTGCTTTACATCAGCAAATAAAAAGTGGTATAATTCCTTCACTGATACTTTGGGGACCACCTGGTGTAGGAAAAACAACGTTAGCCAACATCATAGCTATAGAATCCGATCGTCCTTTTTTTAAACTAAGCGCAATAAATTCTGGAGTAAAAGACATTAGAGATGTTATAGATAAAGCCAAAAAAAGTGGAGGTCTATTTACTTCTAAGAATCCTATATTATTCATTGACGAAATTCATAGATTCAGTAAGTCTCAACAAGACTCCTTATTAGAAGCTGTAGAAAAAGGCTGGGTTACACTAATTGGAGCTACAACCGAAAATCCAAGCTTCGAGGTTATTCCAGCGTTACTTTCGCGTTGCCAAGTCTATATTCTTAATTCATTTGGTAAAGAAGATTTAGAAGTTCTTTTAGAAAGAGCGGTTAAGGATGATGATGAACTTTCAAAGAAAAATATTGTACTAAAGGAAACCGATGCTCTGCTACATTTGTCTGGAGGTGATGCGAGAAAACTATTGAATATTTTTGAATTAATAGTGGCCTCATTTCAGGCCAATGATGTGATTATAACCAACGAGTTAGTCTATAAGCAAGTACAGAATAACACCGCCAGATATGATAAAACCGGTGAGCAACACTATGATATTATTTCGGCATTTATAAAATCAATTAGAGGTAGCGATCCTAACGCTGCTGTTTATTACTTAGCTCGAATGATAGAAGGTGGAGAAGATGTGAAATTTATAGCAAGACGATTGCTCATCTTGGCAAGTGAAGATATTGGAAACGCAAATCCAACAGCATTAGTTATTGCAAATAACACCTTTCAGGCCGTGAGTGTTATCGGCAATCCAGAATCGAGAATTATCTTAAGTCAATGTGCAACCTATTTGGCATGTTCTCCAAAAAGTAATGCTGCTTATGAGGCTATTAACAAAGCACAGCAACTGGTCAAAGAGACTGGTGATTTGTCCGTACCATTATCCATAAGAAATGCACCAACAAAACTTATGAAAGATATAGGCTATGGGGACAATTATAAATATGCGCACAATTACTTAAACAACTTTGCATATCAAGAATTTATGCCAGAGGAAATTAAGGAATCAACGCTTTATACGCCTGGCAATAACTCGCGTGAAAACATGCAACGTCAGTTTTTACGAGAACGTTGGAAAGAGAAATATGGCTATTAGAATTTAATATTCAGCTCTTTCTTGTTGGTTCCTTCAGAATATATCCACTTGTCATTGTCTTTAAAAACAATCGCATCTTTTCCCTTTACAGCATAAACATTTGGTGCAGCCGTCTTTAGGATTATCATTACAACTTTTGGTGATGTATCTACTAATTGAAAACCATCTTCGATGGGTTGTGCATAGATCACATCGCTATCCACTGAATCACTAACAGTCGTAACCTTTTCTGCATCATCCATTGGTTTAGCTTCGGCTTCAGCAACTTGAGACTTTTTTTCTTCTATTTTTTTCTCAACAGTACTTTCTACTTCCTGTTTTTCTTTAAAGGCTTCTGCTTTCTCTTTTTTAAGTTCTTCTACTTCTTTTTTGAGTTTATCAACTTCTGCCTTTGCATTTTCTTTCTCTTCAGTTTCTATACGTAGTGCCTCCTTTGCATCACAAATCTCTTTGTCCTTCTCCAAATCATCAGTATTACTGCCTACGGTCGAATTGGGATTATATTTATAGTTTAAAAAAGTGAAACTCTTAAAGGCATCTCTTATGGCTTCGGGATAAGCTTTGCTATATTCTTTAGTTTTAGATTCACCAATATCTGACAGAAAGAGCTGGTTCCCATAGCAATCTTTCAATTCAATCTGTACTTTACGTTTGAGGAGTACTGAAAGTTTAGTCACATCGGCATACAATGCCAAGCATCTATCTTTGAATAAATCAGCTGGCAATTCTTGTTCATCAAAATACACCTCAAAACCTTCATTTTTAAATAAGAAACGTATCAACGTACTGGTCCTATATTTATCTTTTCCTTTCAAAAAGTCGAACTTCATTGGCACGATCATGTATTTGTAATCATTAATATCATTTTGAGCGTTGACCTTTAGCAAGGACGCTAAACATAATACTACTATAAAAACTCTTCTTAACATATCTTGTTTGTATTAATACTGTAAATATACACTTTGCACTAAAGAAATTCTTGAAGTTGCTTTAGCTTAGTTATTGTTTTATAATTGGAGCTGATATTTCTATTGGCATAATCAAACAAAACAGCTTGCATCCCAACATCTATCGCGCCTTGTACATCTGCTTCGATATTATCGCCTATCATTATACTATTCTCAGGATCTGCTTCTGCCAATTTTAGGGCATGATTAAAAATTTTAGGATTTGGCTTCTTCACTCCTGCCATCTCACTATTTGTAACGGTTTTAAAATAGGACCGTAAATTTGCCTTCTCAATCTTCTTAGTCTGTGCCTCCTCAAAACCATTAGTTATGATATGCAACTCATATTTTGGCTCTAAGTACTCTAATATGTCATAGGTACCTTCAAAAACATTATTAAAAGTTGTCAAATAGGTGATATAATCATCGGATAGTTGATTAATAACGTTATCCTTGACCTTAAAATCTATAGCATCAAAAGCATCTTTTAGCCTGCCATATCTTAATTTTGGCTTCGAGACTTTTTCCTCTCTATACAATTTCCAGTATTTGAAGTTTATGGGTTCGTAAACTTTCAAAAAATCATTTAATCCAACATTAATTTTATGTAGGTCAAAAATCTTCTGAAAGGTTAAACCTGAATTTTTATCAAAATCCCACAGCGTGTGATCTAAATCAAAAAATATATGCTTGATTTCTTTATTCATCAACAGAACTTAAAATAATATTAAACAACTCCTTGAATCCCGACCATGGATCTTCATCACTTAAAGAATAATTATGAAAAACAGGACTAAAAGTACCATTAACAGACTTTATTTTTTCAATTAGTGAAAGTAGTTTTTCTTTCTTGTCTAATTGCGACTTGTATTTTAATAATGCATAATCCAAAAAATGATAACTACAAATTTGAAGTGGTGTTTGCACCTCAAAGTCCAAGTCATAAAACATAAATGGCGTGCACGTACCTGCTCTAAATCCTAACTCATTAATATAACCCATACTATGCTCCTTTCTAATTTCTAACTCCACAGCATTTCTATATGTATAAGGCAAATTAAGTTTTGAGTGTGAATTCCTTACTGAATTTATATTGAGATTTGTTACTCTTTCAAGTTTAAGCTTTTCATTCTTTAGCATCGCAATATCTTCTAATGCAAAATAGGATGCTTTGAGACCAATGTTACAATAATCTCCAACCGACTTTATTAGGTTAACAAATCGCTTTTTATTTATACTTATGTTCCTATCGTATGTTGAATAATTGCCAATTAAAAAGAATACCAAGAACTTAAAACTTACATTTTTCTGTCGATTAATAATCCAGTTAAAAGTGTCGTACGGATCTTTTTTTACGCCAAAAAGAACAGAAAACCTTTCATATAATTGTTTGAACTTAAATCTGAAAAGATCTCCGAACACACCGCCAACAGTTCTAATTGAACCTTTTCTCAAATATTTATACGCGCTTGGCACATCTATGATGGGTTGAACTCTATAAGACCTATCGCTAAATTCAAAACTCGGGTAACGTTCTTGTAAAATACTTTTCAACTTATATGCCCAAATATCTACAACAGGCTGATCTAAAAATTCACCCTTTACTGCTAAGCTCTCTGATGCCAGAAAACGATCGTAGTCATCTCTTTTGTGAGGTAAATATTCTTCATATCGACTCAACAAATAAAAAGATGCGGCAAAAATATCATAGGGTAAACTGCTCTGTGCATCAGTCACAAAAAAGCATTTTGTGTTATCCCAAGGATTAATGGTTATATCAATATAAGACAATCCTTGCTGGAAAAGTAAATCATGACTACGCACAAATATCTCACTACTCAAAGGTTTCTTTGCATAGGACATTTTGAGTAAGTCGTGAGCTATAAATTCCTCTACTTTAGAAGTAAATTGTACCTCAAGGCCGAGTATGCGTTTACAGATATGCTTGAATGTATAACTTAATCTTGGCGTTATTTTTGGCGTATATACTAATAGCATATCAAGTGTGTCAAATATTATAGCAGCTCCTTATCGGCAAAACTAAAATAAGCTTGCTCAGTAATTATTAAATGGTCAAGTACTTTTATGTCTAAACTTGATGCAGCATTTTTCAATTTTTCGGTAATACTATTATCTGCTTGACTCGGTTGTAATGTGCCAGATGGATGGTTATGGCATAGTATAAGAGCAACTGCTCCAACCTCTAAAGCTTGTTTTAAAACTAATCTCACATCGACAAGCGTTCCAGTAATTCCGCCTTTACTGAGTTGTTGTTTTTGCAATACTTTGTTTGAATTATTTAAATACAATATCCAAAATTCCTCATGTCCAAGTTCTCCGACAATTGGTTGCATTATTTCAAACACATCTCGACTGCTACCAATTTTTTCATGGTTAACTTTTTCCTCAAGTTTTCGTCGTCTACCTAATTCTAAAGCAGCTGCAATAGTAATTGCCTTGGCTTCTCCTATTCCCTTAAACTCTTGAAGTTGCTTTAGACTTAACTTACCCAAGGCATTAAGGTTATTTCCAGCACTTGCCAAAATACGCTTGCATAAATCCACCGCACTTTCATCTCTATTACCAGATCCAATTAATATAGCAACAAGCTCAGCATCACTTAGAGAATTTTTTCCTTTATCACGTAGTTTTTCTCTTGGTTGGTCATCCTGTGACCAGTTTTTAATCGAAAATGAAGTTTGCTTTTTAGCCATTGGTTAAAGATAAAAAATTGTAAATTTCAAGAACTTAAAATATCAACTAATTGTAGTATTAATATGAAATCATTTTTTGAGAAGGGTGCTTACGAAGAAATCAAAGGTAGAATCGAGAAACTAACCATAGACACGCAGCCAAATTGGGGCAAAATGAATACTGGTCAAATGCTTCATCACTGCCAAATGCCTTTGAATATTATCTTAGAAAAAGAGGATTACGGTGTTAAGCCAAATTGGTTGGTCAATCTTTTATTTAAAAAATCCATGTACAGTGATAAATTGTGGCGTAAAAACCTACCTACTGCTCCTGGATTTAAAATTCAAGATGAAAGGGATTTCGATAAAGAACATAGTCATATTTTAAATTTATTAGAAGAGTTAAACGCTCAAAAAGAACGCGAAGATTGGCAACCTCATCCTGCATTTGGAAAGTTAACAAAAGAACAATGGGGCAAGATGCAATACAAACACTTAGATCACCATTTAAGACAATTTGGAGTATAAATCTATGTATCCGCCAAAACCTTATCAAGACAACAATAAAGATCACATCATTGAGGTGATAAAAACGTATCCGCTCGCAACTATTATCTCAGTTAAAGATAATATACCATACGTAACGCATTTACCTTTGGTTTTAGAAGGCGAAAAACTAATTGGGCATATAGATATCTACAATCCGCAAGCCGAATTTTTAAAAGGAAATACAGATATTACAGTGCTATTTTATGGTCCGCAATGTTACATATCACCGAGTATCTATAGCACAACGCAACTCCCAACATGGAACTATATTCGTGTACACCTCAAGGGAAAAGTAAATGAAATTGAAAGCAAAGCTGCATTAAAGGCTTCACTGATTACAATGACAGAATTTCTAGAGGAACCAGATCATAAATACGTATTAGAACCAGACAATCCTCGTTTAGACAGACACCTCGATTACATTAAAATGTTTGAAATCGATATTACCAGTTGGGAAGGGAAATTTAAATTATCCCAGGACAAAAAGCGAAGTGATGCTGCTTCTGCACGTGACCAACTCATTAAGTCCAATCAAGAGAGTATAAAACAGTTCTTGGATAATATTTTCAAAGTATAAACCACAAACCTATTCTGCAACCTAACTCCTGGATTTGAAATAGCCCTGCAATGCTATTATGTAGTTCATTTTTAAAGTTCCCTTAACTTCAACGGCATCACTACTATTACTGTCACTTTTTACAGACATAGGTTTTGTAGATGCACCTACACTTCTCTTTGTTGGCCCAAAAGGAACTTTATCCCTTAAATCAGGTAAAGCAAAAGTGGTTCTGCAGTCACCTCCATACATACAACCCAAAAGGCTAAATAATGCTGAATGTTCACTAATTTTTAATAATTGGCCTTCACATAATGCCCAACCGCGCGGTGCAAAATTACCTGCGAATAATCTTACTTCTCCAAGCATTGCATCTTGAGCTTCAGCTGTAGTCGAAAAAGAAAAGGAAATAAATAATACGGCAATGACTAATAGTTTTTTCATGATATTGAGATTTAATTGAACTTAAAGTTCAAATAAATTTTTCACCTCATCAAAATCCAAACCACCGTAATTACCTGAACTCATTAGCAATAATGCTTTATTATTAAAATTCTGTGAGAATAAGAATTCCTTAAATTCAGTAGGATTGGTATATATTTTTAAGTCCTTGCGTTGAAACGCAGTTTCTATTTGTTCATGTGTAACTTCATCCAATTTTTTAATCTCAACTGCATGTGGTGAGTAGAAAACAACGGCTTCATCTGCTGCATCTAAAGCACCTTGATATTGTTTTAAAAATTCGGTATTAAGGCTGCTGTAGGTATGCAATTCTAAACAGGCTAATAAAGGCTTATCCTGATATTGGTTCTTAACCGCTTCTGTAGTTGCTTTTACCTTACTCGGAGAATGCGCAAAATCTTTGTAAGCTACAGAACTCGAATTTTCAGCAATCTTTTCTAATCGCTTACTTGCACCTTTAAATGTAGAAATAGCTTCGTAGAAGTCATCTTCATCTATACCCATATGTTGGCAAATCCACTTTGCCCCAGCCAAATTATTTAGGTTATGTGCACCAAAAACTTCTATTGGCATTGGACCTTCAGGTGTTTGCAAAAACGTCTCACCATCTTCTACATAGTAGTCTGGTGTTTGGTAAGGTAATTTTCGGATTTGATTTTCAGAAGCTTCCACAACGCGCTTAACTTCCGGATCTTCCTCATTGTAATTAATACTTCCACCTCTAACAATACTATCTACAAATATGCTGAATTGCTCCACATAGTTTTCATAAGTCGGGAATACATTAATGTGATCCCAAGCAATGCCACTAAGCAGTGCAATATTAGGTTTGTACAAATGAAATTTTGGACGTCTGTCTATTGGAGAACTCAAATACTCATCACCCTCCAAAACCATAAAATCGGCATAGTCAGTTAGTTTTACCATAACATCAAAACCTTCTAACTGAGCACCAACCATGTAATCTACATCTCTATCATGATAATGTAGCACATGCAAAATCATTGAAGTAATAGTTGTCTTTCCATGACTACCACCAATGACTACACGTGTTTTATCTTTTGATTGTTCGTAAAGAAACTCGGGATAGCTGTATATTTTTAACCCTAAGTCTTGCGCTTTTAATAACTCAGGATTATCTGCCTTGGCATGCATACCCAAAACAATCGCATTCAGGCCTGAATGTATATTGTCAGGGAACCAACCAAAAGTCTCTGGCAATAAACCACGTTTCTCTAAGCGTGATTTTGATGGTTCGAAAATAATGTCGTCACTTCCAGTAACCTTATATCCTTTGTTATGAAGTGCAATAGCCAAATTGTGCATTGCAGAACCTCCAATAGCAATAAAATGTACGTTCATAGAACAAATATCAAGCTCCAAATTTCAAATTCCAAAAAAATGAAATTATAAATCAGGATTAACAGCTAAGCTATTAAATAGTTTCGCTTTGGTATTGAAGAATTTATTCTGAATTTCTATGGCCTTTAATTGACTTTCAATAAGTTTAGATTCTCGCGTATTCACCAAGAAAATAGAGCTTTCTCCAAGTTGAAATTTACGTTCCTCAGCTTTTAATAATAACTGAGAATCTGTTACTATCTCATTGGTTATTTGATTTTGAGAAACGTAAGAATCTAATTCTTGCTTAAGCGCACTTATTTTATTTTGTAAAGTCACACGTGTCGCATCTATTTCAAATTCAGTATCGCTTAATTTAATTTTTGCGAGTTTTAGGTCACCACGCTCTTTTCTTAAAAATAATGGCATACTTACATTAAGACCACCTTTATATTCAGCAGTATTAAACGAACGCCCAATATCTGGAGTTTCGGTCAAAAAGTTATATTCCAAATCTATCCTTGGTAGTAAGCTATTGGCTTTTAATCTTCTTTCAACAACCAAACCTTGTCTTTTATAGTCAAGGGATTGCATCTTAGGATGCTCATCGATAACAACATCAAAATCACGTAATTGATTGATGGCAAATGTTGCATCTACAACAGGCTCACTATCTACATCTGGAATGACATTTGGTTGTAACTCTACAGGAATATTATTCTCTAACCATAAAAACGTAGACAATTGCAATGTAGTCTTAAGCATCTTTACACGAGATTGCTCTAAACTCAATTTACGTTTATTTAAGGCTATTCGTGCTTCTGTGCCATCTATTCGTGCATTTTCTCCGACTTCAATTCGTCTTAAAACTCCGCGATATCGCAACTCCGCGTTAGTTACAAAGTTCTCAAAAAGCTTAAGCTCATTATATGCTTTTAACCACTCAAAATAGACTTTAGAGGCTTCGAATAAAATGTTGTTGACAAAGATATCTCGGTCTGCTTTGGCTTGCTCTCTAAAAAGTCTGGCTTGCTTTAAAGACGCCATACGATCATTAATCAATAATCCGCGTGCAACCGGAACGGAAACACCTGCTGAATACAATCCATCATCTGGAACGAATGCTTCTGGATTTAAAAACTGTCCAGAATTTTGTTCAAAATTTGCTTTTAATTCTACACCAAACCACGTTGGAATTTTAAACGTACCATTAAGTCTATCGAAGTATTCAGTGCCTTTAAATTTCTTACGATCGTAGTCGATATCTATCTTAGGGTCAAATGCGCCTCGTGATTTTAATAGTTTCGCCTGACTTTCGTCAATAACCAAATTTGCCTGCTTGACTATTGGGTGAAACTCCTTAACCATAGCAATGTACTCGTCGAAACGAAGAACGTTTGACAGACTATCGCCCTGAGCAAATGCCATCACTGAAAAAAGGAGCAGTATTTTAAAAATATAAAACTTCATATTTCATTACTTTTTATCGCCTTTACTGGCATCTTTTGGCTGATAATAGTTTGGTGGGAAACCGTTAAGCTGTCGCCATAACTCAAACCAAATTGGCACATCTTCTAAAAGTGCAATTGTTCTTGCTCCCGAGCCTGGACGGATTTCTTCAGGCCATGGATGGTCGTTGGAATCTGGCTTTAATAAAATTCTGAATTTTCCATTAGGGCTTATAAAACGCTCTACTGCCACAACCTCAGCGCCATATGTTCCATAAGACACATTTGGCCATCCGCTAAAAATAATTGCAGGCCAACCGTCAAACTCTACTCTTACCTTTTCACCCTTATGAATAAGTGGTAAATCTATAGGTTCGACGTAGGTTTCTACAGCGAGGTCTACTTTTGCAGGTAAAATACCTACCAATCGCTCACCTTCTTTAAAGGTTTGTCCAACACCACCACGTAATACAGTTTGGATATAACCATCATAAGGTGCTGTAATAAACTGTAAATCTCTACGTATACTGTAGTTAGACACTTCATTTTCTAATTTCTGAACATCCGCTTCAGAACTCGCTCTGTTAGATTGGGCAGAGAATTTTTCACTTCGTGCCTTCGCAATTTTATCGGCATACTCAGCACGCAACCTTACCAAATCTAATTTTGCGTTTGTCACATCATTTCGACTAACAAGTAATTTGGCTTCTTGTGATGTTTCTTTGGCTTGAGCATCTTGTAATTTGATACGGGCATCTTCAACGTTTTTAACCGCTGTAAAACCATCTGCAAGTAATGAGACTGCACGATCATATTTCACTTGTGCAATTCTTAAATTGGTCCTTGCTGCAACCAAGTCTATGCTATCTGCTTTTACCTTTTGCTTCGCTTGAGCCAATTTATTCTGACCTTGTTCGAGTTTCAACTCTCTTTCATCGTACAATGCTCCAATCCTAACACCTTCTGCTCTTTCTTTCTCAGCGTATGACTTGGCGGACAATTCTTTAGCATCTCTACGTTGCTGCGTTCGCTCTACCAGATTAGGGTCAAAATACTCACTCTTGATTTCCGCGATTCTCATAATTGTATCGCCTTTAGCAACGAAATCACCTTCTTGAACAAACCATTGCTGAATACTTCCAGGAATTGGTGATTGTATCGTTTGCGGTCGTTGATCTGGTGTAAGTGTTGTTACTTCTCCTCTACCAGTTATATTCTGTGTCCAAGGAAGAAAAAGAATGATGATACACACGATTGCGAATCCCAATAAAAACTGGCGATACGTTTTGTAATACTCTTTATTTAATACAAGCTGACCTGACTTAAACTTATTTAAATCTACTTGTTTATTTAATGCATTTCTAGATATGTTTAACATGGCTCTGAATTAAATAATTTCTCCTTTTTTTAGTGTAATTACTTTTGAACAACTTGACATCCACTTGTTATTAAAACTCACCACAACAACTGCCCAAGGATGTTTCGCGTCAGTCAAATAGCTTATTATTCTATTTGTTTCGTCATCTTCAAAATGCTCCAACGGATCTTCCAACAAAAGCATCTTTGGTTGTTTTAAAATAGCTCTAGCCAATAGTAACTTCTTAGCTATTGTAGAGGATATTTGTCTTCCTTCAGGATAGATAACCGTATTCAATCCCAAATGTGTTTGTTTGATAAACTCTGACAGTCCAATTTTTTCAATAACCTCGTCTATAAAGGATTGGTTTATTGATGTATCACCTAAAGTGATGTTGTCTCTAATTGTTCCTTCAAATGGAGTTTCATCGGTTAATACCATTCCCAAATGAGTTCGATAGCTATTGAGCTGTAAATTGTCTAATGATATATTATTGAGAAAAATTCGCCCTGACGTTGGTCTAAAAATCCCAGCAATGATTCTCACTAAAGTTGACTTACCAGCACCACTTTCGCCTCTGATTAGGATTCGCGATTTAGAATCAATTTCAAATTTTACATCTTTTAATATTGGAGCCACACGATCTGGCACTACGTATGAAACGCTGTCGACTTCAATCTTAAAAGCATCGTTAGCATGGACAACTTCTCCTTCTTGTGATTCAATTTTCTTATCGACCACTTGACCCATTTTCTCCAAAGAAGTCAATACATCATAAAAAGATTCTAACCCAAGAATTAGTTTTTCGACCGAACCGATTACTAATAAAATGATGATTTCTGCGGCAACAAATTGCCCAATGTTCATTTCCTGATTCAGTACTAACAAACCACCAATAAGTAGTAATCCTAAAGTAACAAAAACCTTGAATCCAATCATCTGAATAAACTGAATGATGAGAATCTTAAAGTGACTTTCCCGTGCTTGCAAGTATCCTTCTACTAAAGTGTCGTTTTTACTTATTGCCATTGACGTACGACCTGAGATTTTAAAACTCATTATAGATCGTGCTACTTCCTGAATCCAGTGAGCCACGATGTACTTTTTCTTAGACTCTTTAAGACTCGTATCCATACCACGTTGTATCGTGAATTTAAAAACCAAGTAAATAAGGATGACCAGAAGCACTGCAAAAGCAATAAAAAACGGATGATAGAATGATAATAATATCAATGCAAATACAATCTGTAATACTGCAGTTGGCACGTCTAATAATAGCTTTGCTAATCCCTTTTGTACAGTTAGGACGTCGAAAAAGCGATTGGCCAACTCTGGCGGATAGTAATTATAAAGTTCGTCCATTCTTATCTTAGGGAAACGATACGTAAATTCAAAGGAAGCACGCATAAAAATGCGTTGCTGTATGGTTTCTATAATTCGCATCTGCATTAACTGAAGTACACCAACAAATGCAACTCCCAAGGTCACTAATACTACCAACACAATCCATGAGGTACTTACCTGTGCACCTTGGATAAGATTGATAATCGCTTGAATACCTAATGGCAAGGTCAAACTTATGAGACCAGAAAATACAGCGAAATAAATAACGTGTAATAAATCACGTCTCTCCAATTTCAGTAAACCCGTGAAACGTTGCCACGGAGTTAATAATGGTTTAGTGTTTTCCATTTTACTTTGCTTTTATAGCATTTAATGTTAGCTCTTGAAAGAATTGAGTTGGTGTAGTTTTATTGTCACAATCAGTTATTGATTTAAAGTGGTCCTTCAAAAAATGCTGATGTAATGCACCTTCGACTATTGTACTTGATATACTTGATGCGTATTTATAACCTGGATTAATCTCAATAATCATATCTCGTAATCTTGAAATCAATCGTTTATAAATGACGAAATAACCTTCTTTATTCTCGCTATCGACTTCCTTGGTGAGATAAGACTTTGAATACTCGTTAATGATTATCTGATTAAGTATCACCTCATTGATATGTGAGTAATTGTTATCCTCTTTTATTGTACGAGTTACAACTTCTATTGCCTTCAATAATTTTTCTTCTGTGTCAGGTACATTTGATGTAGCAAACACCAACTGATACTCAATCCATGCCCAATACCATGATGTTAGGTACAATAACAGTTTGTGCTTACTCTCGAAATAGCGATATATCGAACTTTCGTTAGAACCAATTTTAGCACCTAACTTTTTAAAAGTGAAATTATCGAAACCAATCTCATTGATAAGTAAAATACCATTACCTATAATTCGCTTTCCTAAATCCGATGATTCTGGATCCTTTAGGTAGATTTTACTTGGTACAGCAATTTTAATATTTGACAGCAATCTATCCATGTTAATTTATTTGGTTGCAATATTAATAGTATTACTATCAATATTGAAATTATTAACATATATTTAAGCTTCAGCTAAATGAATTCAATTCAGTAAACAGGAAAGATTAGCTTCTAGAAATAAGCGCTTTCTCTTTAAGTGCTTGTTCGAAGCTTGGTTTTAAAGCCAATGCCTTGTCAATGAAATACAAGGCTTTTTCAGTTTGGGACTTATGCTTATAAATCTGTGCCAATCGATAATAAGCCCACTCTAATGGAACACCATCCGCAGGTGTATGATTTTTAATGTAGTGAAGTAAACAACGTTCGCCCTCATCGAGTTTAATATTATAATCTGCAGATACTTTACCTAATTGATGATGTAATGGCATTACGACCATTCAATCTATGTACGCTCCAGAATTTAGCAGTCATTCGGAAGGTGTAAGAGTAAAAGTGGAATAATTATTTTTCCGGTGGATACTTACTTAATATTTTTTCTACTACAGTATTAAATGTTTGCTCGCGCTTATCAGGTGTATTACCAATATTTGATATTGTTGTAAATGCTTGCCAAAATACTCTGTTTTTAGAATCATCTACGAACTCGATACTCATTTCGGTTTGGATAGTATTTCCACCAACAGGAATTCCAATGGATATTCCACCACCAACATTTCTTCCAGTACCACCAATACCAACGCCAACATTACTGTTAGATGCTGCGTTAACTTGAGCTGATTTTATGTCGATATTAAATGATGGTGTGTCGGATTTCATGAATCCCATCGATTGCAATTTTGCATCAATAGCTGTTAATAAACGATCTTCATCCAACTGATTAAAACCTGTTTTCATATCGGCATAATAATTATAGGTTTTATAAGGCGAAAAATCGGTGCCGCTCGTGTAATCGTAATCCACAATTACACCGCAAGAACTTAGTAAGATTAACGATAAAACGTAAAATATTTTTTTCATTTTTAATTTAAAGTTACTAAAAATGAAGCTGTTGCAAAAGAAGTTTAACCATTCCTCTTCCTCGAAAAGTTCTTGATATTTTCCACTTTCCTTAAGTTCCTCACGTCTTTCATCAAAAACCTTAGTGAGTGATGATGAGATAATTCCAGTTGGTATTGCTACAATTCCAAGACCTATTAATAAGATCATGAAGGTAAATAATCGACCTCCAACCGTGATTGGGTATACATCGCCATAACCAACCGTAGTTAGGGTTACTATGGACCACCATAAACTATCAAAAATTGATGCAAATTTGTCTGGTTGTGTCTCATGCTCGAAATAATAGATACCAACAGCCGCAAAATAGATCAAGATAACGGTAATGGTCATAAATAAAATAATTTGCTCTTTTGCAACAACCATAGCACGACCAAAATGACGCATAGCTTTGTTATAACGGACTAACTTAAGAAGCCTAAACAAACGGAACATTCTCAGTATCCTAAGCGATCTTAAATCGAAACCGAAGGACAAATAAAACGGTAGAATCGCTAAGAGATCAATTAATCCAAAAAAGCTAAATATGAATTTGAACTTCTTCTCAGCAATATATATTCTTCCAATGTATTCTACAGTAAATATAATGACGCAAAATATCTCAATGGAATGGAGAATCTCCCTTGTATGTGGTTTGGATCTGGAAGCGTCTCAATTGAAAACGTAATAATGGAGATTACAATTAATACCTGAATAAAAATATCGAATGCAAGACCGATTTTGCTATCTCTTGAATCGATAATATTTTTAAGAAACGTTTTCAATCCTTTTTGTTCAATTATTCAGCATTTTCCAGAGTTTATCTTTTAACTCTTGAATGCCTTTTTGCGCTACTGATGACATAAACATATAACTAATATTTAGATTTTCATCTAATTCAGCTTTCATTTCTGTTTGGAGTTCATCATCTAAAAGATCAGATTTTGAAACAATTAAAAACCGCTCTTTATCTAACATTTCAGGGTTATAACGCCTTAACTCATCAAGCAAAATTTCGTACTGTTTTACAATATCATCTGCATCTGCCGGTACCAAAAATAGTAAAATAGAATTACGCTCTATATGACGAAGAAAATAGTACCCTAAGCCTTTACCTTCTGCAGCGCCTTCTATAATTCCTGGAATATCGGCCATTACAAAACTTTGGAAATCTCGGTATTGAACAATACCTAAATTAGGCTTAAGTGTGGTAAACTCATAATCTGCAATTTTTGGTTTTGCAGATGTCATTACTGACAAAAGCGTAGATTTTCCGGCATTTGGGAATCCAACCAAACCAACATCAGCCAGCACCTTTAATTCTAAGGTGATGTTTTTTTCTTCCATTGGTATACCAGGCTGTGCATAACGCGGTGTTTGATTGGTTGAGCTCTTAAAATGCCAATTACCTCGACCACCTTTTCCACCTTCCGCAATAATTTTCTCTTCACCGTTTTCGGTAATTTCAAACAGAACTTTATTGCTTTCTGTGTCTCTAACTACGGTACCTAATGGAACATCTAAATAAACATCTTCGCCATCCGCACCTGAACTTCGTGCACTACTGCCATCCTCACCGTGACCTGCTCTAATATGTCTTTTATACTTTAAATGAAGGAGCGTCCAAAGATTCTCATTTCCTCGGAGAATGACATGACCACCACGACCACCATCACCACCATCAGGGCCACCTTTGGCATTATATTTTTCGCGATGTAAATGCGAAGAGCCTTTTCCGCCATTTCCGGAAAAAACATGCATTTTTACATAGTCTACAAAATTACCTTCTGTCATATTTGTTTCCCGCGTTAGCGGGAATGTTGTTTAATAGTATAATGAGACCTTTCGACTGCGCTCAAGGTGACATCTAAAATTTATTGCAATTTGTCTATCACTTTACTCAAGCGCTCAGTGATTTCAGAGATACTACCAACGCCATCAACCCCAAAATATTTATCCTGACCTGAGTAAAAATCTGCAACAACAGCAGTTTCATCATAATAAACCTTCAATCGGTTTCTGATTACACCTTCGTCTGCATCATCTGCTCTACCACTTGTCTTACCACGTTCTAATAAGCGTTGTACCAAAACCTCATCATCCGCTTCTAAAGCGATCATCGCATTAATTTGTGAGTCCTTGCTATCCATTAAATTATCCAGAGCTTGAGCTTGAGCAATAGTGCGAGGGAAACCATCGAATATAAAACCTTTGGCATCAGTATTTTTCTCAACTTCAGCATTAAGCATATCTATTGTGACCTCGTCAGGAACTAATGCACCTTTATCAATGTAAGATTTAGCCAACATCCCTAGCGCCGTCTCGTTTTTGATGTTGTATCTAAATACATCACCTGTTGATATGTGAACTAAATCATACTTCTCTTTTAAGAAATTAGCTTGTGTTCCTTTACCTGCACCTGGAGGTCCAAATAATACGATATTTGTCATGTGTTGTGTAGTTTTTAATTGATATATTTCTGGAAGATCACGTCCTAATCCATTGTAATCCAATCCGTAGCCAACAACAAATTTGCTTGGGATTTCAATACCGACGTAATCTAATTTAAAGTCCTTTTTATATGCTTCTGGTTTATAAAGCAACGTTGCAATAATCAATTGCTTTACCTTTTCATTTTTAAAGATGCGATGTACCTCTGCAAGTGTATTTCCAGAATCTATGATATCCTCGAGTATTACAACCGTTCGCCCAGTCAAATCCTGAGTTAACCCAATTAGCCTTTGGATATCTTCGGTAGATTTAACACCGTCGTAAGAAGCCAATTTGATAAATGTAACCTCACAAGGATATGGGTACTTTTTCACAAAGTCACTCACAAACATAAAAGAACCATTTAGTATCCCAACAAAAATTGGCATTTCATCTTTTAAGTCTTGGGCGATTTTGTCGACCATTTTTTGCACAATTTCTTGTACTTTTTCTTCTGAAATAAACGGTCTAAATTGTAAATCGTGAAGCGTAATCACTGGTTAATTCTTTTAAAGATGCAAAGATAATCAATAGATTGACTCTATTAGCTTTAAGTGGCAATTTTTGATTTATGAATTTAGTGCTTTGCATAAATTTGATGTATTTTTGTCTTTTGTTTTATACAGCATCTTCTATGAGCAAAACCTATTTTTCTTCAGATTTTAAACTTGGTATTCTTGGTGGTGGACAATTGGGAAAAATGATGCTTTATGTCACTCGAAAGTTTGATATTGCAACCAAAGTCATTGACGGAAGTGCCGAAGCACCATCGCGACTGGCCTGTGACGAGTTTGTCCAAGGTGATATTTTAGATTATGACACAGTTTTAGAATTTGGGCGTAGTGTAGATTTACTTACTTTCGAAATTGAAAATGTAAATGTTGATGCTTTAGAAACTTTAGAGAACGAAGGAAAGAAAGTGTTTCCATCTTCAAAGACACTAAGAACAATTCAGAATAAAGCAACTCAAAAATTATTCTACTTAGATCATAATATACCAACAGCACCATTTTCTCGATTTGCGCATACTTCTGAAATTAAGAATGTCATTGCGAATGATGCTTTAGAATTTCCATTTGTATGGAAAAGCGCTCGATTTGGTTATGATGGTCAAGGTGTAAAAATTGTACGTGATCATAAGGACTTAGAACAATTACCAAATGTAGAATGCATCTCCGAAGCCTTAATTCCATTCAAAAACGAATTGGCCGTTATTGTATCAAGATCAGTTTCTGGTGAGATTAAAACCTATCCGACTGTAGAAATGGAATTTCATCCAGAAGCCAACCAGGTGGAATATGTGCTTTGCCCTGCGCGTTTACCAAAATACATCACTGATAAGGCAGAAAAAGTAGCATTACAAACTGCGGAAGCATTCAAGCATGTTGGTTTGTTGGCGGTTGAAATGTTCTTAACCGAGGATGACGAAATATTAGTGAATGAAGCTGCACCAAGACCTCACAATTCTGGCCATTATAGTATTGAAGGTAGTTTTACTTGCCAGTTTGAACAACATCTGAGAGCAATTTTAGATTTACCTTTAGGAAATACCGAAAGTAAAGTTGCAGGAGTTATGGTAAATCTTGTAGGAGCGGAACAACATACTGGTGATGTCCTTTATAAAAATATTGACAACATTATGGCAATGGATGGTGTAACGCCGCACATTTACGGGAAAAAGCAAACACGTCCTTTCCGAAAAATGGGCCATGTAACAATAGTTGATAAAGACATAAATAAAGCACGTGAAATTGCACAACGTGTTAAAGAAACAATAGAAGTAATAAGTAAATAATTATGAGTAAGGTAGGAGTAATAATGGGAAGCAAAAGCGACTTGCCAGTCATGCAAGACGCAATTGACATCTTAAAAGGTTTTGATATCGAAGTCGAAGTAGATATTGTATCTGCACATCGCACTCCAGAAAAATTATTTGACTATGGCAAAAATGCGCACGAACGCGGTATCAAAGTAATTGTAGCTGGTGCTGGTGGTGCAGCGCATTTACCTGGCATGGTGGCTTCTTTATCACCATTACCAGTAATAGGTGTCCCTGTAAAAAGCAGCAATTCAATTGATGGTTGGGACTCAGTACTTTCTATTTTACAAATGCCTGGTGGTGTTCCTGTAGCTACAGTAGCTTTAAATGGCGCCAAAAATGCAGGAATCTTAGCTGCACAAATTATCGGTAGCCATGATAAATGTGTCTTGGATAAGGTCTTGGTTTACAAAGAAGGTCTTAAAGCAAAAGTTATCGATTCTGCTAAAGATTTGTAGTAACGCGCCCTTAAAACTATTGAATAAGAAAAATGACAGTCCTAAATAAACCATTTCAAACACCATACAATACAGCTCCATTTTCTAAAATAAAGAATGAAGATTACCTACCTGCTTTTAAAACAGCTATAGAAAAAGCCAGAGCAGAAATTGATGCTATTGTAAATAATTCTGAAGAACCAACGTTTGCAAATACCATCGAGGCATTGGATTATTCTGGTGAAGAATTGGACCGTATCTCAAGTATCTTTTTCAATTTAAATTCTGCTGAAACTAACGATCATATCCAAAAAACTGCTCAAGAGGTTTCTCCATTGTTATCAGAGTTTAGTAATGATATTACGTTGAATGAAAACTTATTTAAACGTGTAAAGTTCGTTTATGACTCTAAAGACAATCTTGAATTAACAACAGAGCAAGAGACATTACTCGATAAAAAATACAAAGGTTTTGCACGAAATGGTGCAAATCTTGAAGATGATAAAAAAGACCGACTTCGTGAGATTGATAAAGAATTAAGTCAATTAAAACTTAAGTTTGGTGAGAACATTTTGGCAGAAACCAATGCTTTTGAAATGCACCTTACGCAAGAGTCTGATGTTGCTGGATTACCAGAAGGTGCCAAAGAAGCAGCAAAGCAATTGGCAACGAGTAAAGGAAAAGATGGTTGGTTAATTACCTTAGATTATCCAAGCTATATTCCATTTATGACCTACGCAGATAATCGTGAGCTACGTGAAAAATTATCTAAAGCTTTTGGGAGCAAAGGATTCAAAGGAGATACATTAGATAATCAGAATAACGTTTTAAAAATTGTTGAGTTACGTCATGAGCGCGCACAACTTTTAGGCTATAAGACACATGCTGATTTTGTTTTGGAAGAACGCATGGCTAAATCTCCGAGTAACGTTCAAACGTTTTTGAATGATTTGTTGAATAAAGCAAAACCAGCAGCATTAAACGAATTTGAGAATTTACAGAAATTCGCCTATGAATTGGATGGATTGGAGCAACTTCAAAAATGGGATTCTGCCTACTACTCAGAGAAATTAAAGAAAAAATTATTCGATTTGGATGATGAGCAACTCAAGCCTTATTTCAAATTAGAAAATGTGATTGAAGGTGCATTTACCGTTGCGAACAAGTTATTTGGCTTACACTTCAAAGAAAATACTGAGATTGACAAGTATCACGGAGATGTTATGACTTATGAAGTATTGGATGACGCTGGTGAACTAGTTTCTATATTCTATGCAGATTTTCATCCAAGGGCAGGAAAGCGAAATGGCGCTTGGATGACGAGCTACAAATCTCAGATGATTAAAGAAGGTGAAAACCATCGTCCACATGTATCCATAGTATGCAATTTTACCAAACCAACACCAACAAAACCATCACTACTCACTTTTAATGAGTTGACAACATTATTTCATGAGTTTGGCCATGCGCTTCATGGCATGCTGGCAAACACAACTTATCCAAGTTTATCAGGTACAAGTGTGCATTGGGATTTTGTGGAGCTACCGAGTCAGGTTTTAGAAAACTGGTGCTATGAAGAAGAGACCTTAAAACTTTTTGCAACACATTATGAGACTGGAGAAGTCATTCCTATGGAATTGATTGAAAAGATAAAAGCTTCAGCTACGTTTCATGAAGGAATGCAAACATTGCGTCAGTTAAGTTTCGGACTTCTGGACATGGCATGGCACTCAGGCGAATCTCCTGAAACTATTACATCCGTAAAGGAATTTGAGCAAAACACTTTTGCAGATACTAATCTTTATCCAGAGGTTGCAGAGAATTGCATGAGTACAGCTTTTGCACATATTTTCCAAGGTGGTTATTCTTCAGGATATTATAGCTATAAATGGGCCGAAGTATTGGATGCAGATGCTTTTGAATATTTTAAAGAAGAAGGAATATTTAATAAAACTGTGGCTCAAAAATTCCGGGCATATGTTTTATCCCAAGGTGGCACTGAAGATCCGATGACACTTTACAAAAGATTTAGAGGTCGCGAACCACAACCCGACGCTTTGCTTAAACGCGCTGGACTTTTAAAATAAGTCAGATTATTTCAGCGTTATTTACGCATGAAGCTTGTTAGTTATAGGGAAATTGCTCAGGATTTGGTACAAGAAACATTTTTAGCTGGACTTAAGTTAAAGACAATTTTAAGGGTCAAGCAAGTGAGCGTACATGGTTAGTTGCTATTCTTAAGCGAAATAATTGATCACTATCGTAAAATAAATAGCAGTAAAGGCAAAGCAGAAGTCCGGATGACTTACAATAGCGATTCTGAAACTGAAGGTGATTGGTTAGAAGAACGTATTGGTGATGTTCATGAAAAGAACACAGAAGATTCTATTGAAAATGAGGAGTTGGGCTTAGCAATTCATAACTGTTTGGACAAACTACCTCAGAAGCAAGCCAAAATTTTTAAGATGAAGACACTTCTTAATTATGAAACTGAAGCCATTTGTAATGAAATGGATATTACTGCGTCTAACCTTTGGGTTATTATCCACAGAGCAAGAACGGCCATGGCAAGTTGTATGGAAGATAACTGGTTTTAATTAATAGAAATGAAAAAGAGTTTTTTATTTATA
>CBFHYD010000018.1:0-34393 GCA_965659975.1 Winogradskyella sp.
CTGTTTTCAAGGTAGGTTATAAAAGTAGATTTTACGTTCTTGGTAAAATTTTTATCATCATGTACTAATTGATTGTTTTCATTATAAGCACCAATATATCTCCATTTTCCAATTAAAAGTGTTGATTCATTTTGTTGTGAAAAACCACAAAGATGAACCAAAATGGTAAAATAAAATGCTCTAAATTTCATTCTAATCAATCAATATTTCTAATATTTTGATTGCAGCATCGCTAATTTTTGTACCTGGTCCGAAGACAGCAACAGCACCAGCATCGAATAAGAATTGATAGTCTTGTTTTGGTATTACACCACCTACAATAACCATGATATCGTCACGTCCATAAGCTTTTAATTCTTCAATAACCTGAGGAACTAAAGTTTTGTGTCCAGCCGCCAAAGAGGAAACACCAAGTATATGCACATCATTTTCCACGGCTTGTTTTGCCGCTTCCTTTGGTGTCTGGAAAAGTGGTCCAATATCTACATCAAAACCAACGTCTGCATATCCTGAAGCTACAACTTTCGCGCCACGATCATGACCATCTTGTCCCATTTTGGCAATCATAATTCTTGGACGACGTCCATCTTGCTCGGCAAATTTATCTGCCATTTCACGAGCCTTCTTAAAACTACTATCGCCTTTTATCTCTTTACTATACACACCACTAAATGATTTAATTTGAGCTTTGTAACGGCCAAACTTAGCTTCTAAGGCATCACTAATCTCTCCTAATGTTGCACGTTTTCGGGCCGCATCTACTGCTAAAGCTAATAAATTTTCTTCTCCTGTTTCGGCTGCCTTAGTTAGCTTTTCTAATGCAGCTTTAACTTCATCACTGTTTCGTGTAGATTTGATAGTGTTTAAACGATCAATCTGTTGAAGTCTTACCGTTTGGTTGTCAACTTCCAAAATGTGTAATGGATCTTCTTCTTCAAGTCTATAGGCGTTAACTCCAACAATAATATCTTGACCAGAATCTATTCTAGCTTGTTTTCTCGCCGCAGCTTCTTCAATACGTAGTTTAGGAATACCAGCTTCAATAGCTTTTGTCATACCACCAAGATCTTCAACCTCTTGAATTAATGACCATGCTTTTTCAGCAATATCTTGGGTTAATTTTTCGACATAATAACTGCCTGCCCAAGGATCTACAGTTTTGGTAATATGGGTTTCTTCCTGTAAATATATCTGTGTATTTCTTGCAATACGTGCTGAGAAATCCGTTGGTAAAGCAATGGCTTCATCCAATGCATTGGTATGTAAACTCTGCGTGCCTCCAAATGCTGCAGCAGATGCTTCTATACAAGTTCTGGCGACGTTATTAAAAGGATCTTGCTCTGTTAAACTCCAACCTGAGGTCTGACAATGTGTTCTTAAGGCTAAGGATTTTGGATTTTTTGGATTGAACTGTTTTACCAGTTTTGCCCATAGCATACGTGCAGCACGCATTTTAGCAATTTCCATAAAATGATTCATACCAATAGCCCAAAAGAAGGATAGGCGAGGAACGAAAGTGTCTATATCCATTCCAGCTTCAAGACCTTTACGAATATATTCCAATCCGTCAGCTAAGGTGTAGGCCAATTCTATATCACAGGTTGCACCTGCTTCTTGCATATGATATCCTGATATACTTATACTGTTAAAGCGCGGCATGTGCTTACTCGTATATTCAAAAATATCAGAGATGATTTTCATTGATGGTGTTGGTGGATATATGTAAGTATTCCGCACCATAAATTCTTTGAGAATATCATTCTGGATAGTACCAGCTAATTGTTCTGGTTGCACACCTTGTTCTTCAGCAGCAACAATATAAAAAGCCATAATAGGCAATACTGCACCATTCATGGTCATAGAAACAGACATTTTATCTAAAGGAATCTGATCGAAAAGGACTTTCATATCCTCTACTGAATCTATTGCAACTCCGGCTTTACCGACATCACCAACGACACGTTCATGATCTGAATCGTAACCACGATGCGTTGCTAAATCGAAAGCAACGGAAAGACCTTTTTGTCCTGCTGCGAGATTACGTCTGTAAAATGCATTACTTTCCTTGGCTGTAGAAAACCCGGCATACTGACGAATTGTCCAAGGTCTACGAACATACATTGTCGAATATGGACCTCGTAAATTAGGTGCAATTCCTGCAACAAAGTTTATGTGTTCTAAATCTTTGATGTGATCTGCACTGTAACGCTGTTTTACATTGATATCTTCAGCAGTTTTAAAATCAGCACTATTGGAAGATTGCAAGTTGTCTTTTGCTAACTTAAGTGTTATATGTTGAATGTCTCTGCGACTCATTTAATTCTTCGATTTAGAATTTGAAAAACATCTTCTCTACATATGGATCAAAATTCAATTCCTCCATAGACATAATGTTTATGAGTACCGATTTATCATTAGAGCTGATGTAGTAGGTATGTTCATAAAAAGAACGCTTATCTTTTTTTAAATCGGCTTTGAATATCGCCTTGAAAATCTGGGCATTTGTAATTTCTGTGTGCTTCGCAGTAATCTTTGTGAAGTCGACTTTTATTTTTTCTTGTGCTTTCTTGTGATTTTGTCGGATGATACTTAGCAATTTCTGAGCATCTTTCTTTTCAATTGGTGCAAACGGAATGCTATTAATCATATACGTCACATTTTTCTCTGGTTGAAAGTAGATGTAGTTATTACCATTAAGGCCACGAACATAATCGAACTTTTGACGTTGAATTTCAAATTCTTTTTTCTTTGATAATGAATCCAAAAGCGTGTTGTATTCAGCATTAGAATACCTTTTAAAATCTTCTGGTAAAAGTATTTGAACACCATCTTCTTCTAAAAAGTGTTTCGTCCCAGCTAGGTCATTTTTAGGTTTTTCCTCTTCGAAAATATCACTAACATTGGCATTTTCTTTGCATGCTGATGTTAAGATACATATAAGTAAAATGGGTAATAGATTTTTAATTGTCTTCATAATCACTCGTCTTTTAATCTGTTTTGTTCAATTAATTCTGCTAATCTTTTTTCAAGAATAGGTTCAATTAAGGTTTTTCGTTTTTCAATTTTAATAAATGGCGACTTCTCTAAATTATTGGACATTTTATCATTACTGTTCGGATGCTTATTTGTTCCTAACAGTGTAATTTCATTGTTATCGAAAGCCGATTGTTCTTTTTGAGCCGAGGCTTTAATCTTTCTTTGTATGGTGCCTTCTTTAAGTTGTTTAAGAAATCCACCATTATTTTCAATATCCTTATAAAGTAATAAGGCTCTTTCTGATAGTTGTTCGGTTAAACTCTCGATATAATAAGAACCATCACTTGGGTTGTCTACGACATCAAAATAGCTTTCTTTCTTGAGGACCAATAATTGATTTCTTGATATACGTTCACCAAAATCGGTTGGATTTTGGAACAATTGATTGTAAGGCTGATTGTAAATAATGTTTGCACCACCTAAAACCGCACTCATACATTCAGTCGTTGTACGGAGCATGTTTACATTGTAATCGTAAATGGTCTTATTTCGCTTGCTTGGAGAAGCGAGAATCTCACAAGTAGTATTGTATCCAAATTCTTCTGCTAATGTGAACCAGAGCTGTCTCAGAGCTCGCAATTTTCCGATTTCAAAGAAGTAATTACTTCCAACTGCTACATTGAATACAATTTTTAGATCTTGTTTTTCAGTAGCACCTAACTTTTCTTGAAAATGATTTAGGTATTCTGTAATGTGCGCCATGGCATATGCCAATTGTTGCACATTTGTTGCACCAGCATTTTGATAATGGCTCAAATCAATATATAACTGTTTATGAGTATTGATACTTTTTTCTAAAGCGCTATGGTCTTGGTTTAAATCTACAAACCAGTTACCTGATTGCCCTAAATGACCAATGATATCATTATTATACGTATAGTGACAAATGTCTGAATTACTCAATTCTTCAACTAAAGCCACATTGAAATTTTGGAATTGAAAATGAATTGGTACGTCAATATTTTTGGTTAATTCGGCAACAGAAATAGCATCAGTATTCATGTTGAAGATAATGTGCTCTGCACCATTAGTTATGACTTCTTGCGCTGTAGTGTTTGCAATATTCGCATCCTGTACAGTTATAGCTTGACTTATTTTCCATTGAGATGCATTTGTATGGATTTTAGAGAATTCGTCTTTAAACTCATCTGCATGATAAAATGGCTTTACGTCAATACCATCAGCAGTTTTCCATATCAAGGTATCATTGTAATCAGCACCTTTTAAGTCTACCTGAAT
The DNA here is from genome assembly GCA_965659975.1 of Winogradskyella sp. GTDB lineage: Bacteria > Bacteroidota > Bacteroidia > Flavobacteriales > Flavobacteriaceae > Winogradskyella. Next base: position 4,276 of record CBFHYD010000018.1, read on the forward strand.
CTTTTGCTTCCATTGTTTGGAAGTCACAGGATCAAAAGCATCAAATAACTTACTCATCCTTCTTTTGTTTTGGAATACTATCCTCGTATTCTATAATGTAAATATCTTCGTTTTCTTTTTTCATGTAATAGGTTTCTCGAGCAACTTTTTCTACACCTTCCTCAGTACTCAAGGAATTTATGGCCTTTTGATCTTTCTTCATCTCATTTCTGTAATAGGCCTTTTCATTTTCTAAATCTTCTATATCCTTATTAAGATCGCGATGTAATAACCATGAATGTGTATCGAAAAAAAGCATCCAAATAGCAAAACCCACCAAGGTTATGACATAAAAATTCTTAAATGGTTTTAGATATTTTTTATTCAATTTTGCCATCTTACAGTCGTTCTGCTATTATTGTTTTTACAATATCAACGGCTACAATGTTGTATCTATTGTTTGGTATAATAATATCTGCATATTCCTTCATTGGTTCTATAAACTGCTCATGCATTGGCTTTAGAGTGGTTTGATATCTTGTTAATACCTCGTCTATATCTCGACCACGTTCTGCAATATCGCGTTTGAGTCTTCTAATTAGTCGCTCATCGGAATCGGCATGAACAAATATTTTGATATCAAATAACTCTCTTATTTCTGGGTTTGTAAGAATTAAAATACCCTCAACAATAATAACTTTACGTGGTTTGGTTAAGATACTGTCACCTGTTCTGTTGTGCTTAACAAAAGAATACACAGGTTGCTCTATACTGTTTCCTTTTTTGAGTTCCTTAAGATGCGCAACTAATAATTCAAAATCGATAGATCGTGGATGATCAAAGTTAATTTTAACGCGATCGTTATAGGTAAGATGCGAAGTGTCTTTATAATAAGAGTCTTGAGAAATAACTACAACTTCACCTTCTGGAAGTTGATCAATTAAGGTGTTAACTACAGTAGTTTTACCACATCCAGTGCCACCAGCTATTCCTATTATAAGCATTAATATTGGTTTTGTTTAACAGAACAAAGTTAACCAAAAACATTAGAGTTATTTAGTGATTTTAGCAACTTCTGCTTCGGTCAGTTCTTCGCCATAATTATTGCCCCAAGCATTGTTAATGTAATTCATGACATCAGCAACTTCGTCGTCCTCTAATCCTTGAGCGGCCATAACGCTATTGTAAGTTATTCCATTGACAACTATCTCACCGCTTTGTCCATATTTTATACCTCTAACACTTTCTAATTGATTGTTTTTTAAGTAATCGGAATTGGCTAACGGCGGAAATACACCTTTCGCACCTTCACCATTAGCCATATGGCAATTGATACAAAAGTCTTGATATACCAGTGCACCACGTTCTATACTTTTATCTAATGCAGTAACATATTTTTTAGGTGCAACAGGTTCAACGGTTTCGGTCTTTTTTTCGTTACAATTAAAAAGAACTACCATTAATAGAATACTGAAACTTAATAGTTTGGAAATACGATTCATAATTAACTATTTGGAACAATTTTAACAATACCACGATTTTCTATGCCAACATAAATATAACCATCTGGGCCTTGTTTTACCTCTCTAACACGACCCATGCCTTCTAAAAGCTTTTCGCGTTTAACCACTTTATTGTTTTCTAATACTAAGCGCTCGAGATATTCAAATTTTAGTGACCCAACAAGCACATTACCTTCCCAGTCTGGATACTTATCGGAAGAAACAAATGTCATACCACTTGGCGCTATCGAAGGCACCCAATAAAACAAAGGCTGTTCCATACCTTCTTTTGCAGTAATATCTGTGAATCTTGTGCCACTGTAGTTGACACCATAACTAATCAAAGGCCAACCAAAATTCTTTCCCTTTTGTACAATATTTATTTCGTCTCCACCTTTTGGTCCGTGCTCATTAACCCAGATTTCTCCGGTAAATGGATTTTTTGCCATTCCTTGAGGGTTTCTATGTCCGTAGCTAAAAATGGCTTTTTTAGCGTTTAGCTCATTTACAAACGGATTATCTTCTGGGATAGAGCCATCATCGTTTAATCTGTAAATCTTCCCACAGTCGCGAGTGATGTCTTGTGGGTTTTCGTCTCGATTACCACGATCACCAACAGAAAAGTAGAGATATCCATCATTGTCAAATCGAATACGTGACCCAAAATGTTGACCACGTCGCGAATTTGGTTCCGCTTTATACAGTTCTTCAATATTGGTGAGTTGGTTATTTTCGATTTTGGCTCTGATAAGTCTTGTGTTTCCACCTGTACCACCACCTAATTCCGAAGCATGAGTTATATATAACCATCCGTTCTCTTCATAATGCGGGTGTAATTCTATATCCATTAATCCGCCTTGACCACGTACATAAATTTCTGGAAGGCCCTTAATTTCGGTCTTGTTACCATCTTTAAAATGAATCAATTGTCCTGTTTTTTCTGTAATAAGCATGCTTCTATCAGGAAGAAAAGTCATTCCCCAAGGAATATTTAATCCTCCAACTACAGTTTCTGCTGTGTAATCAATGTTTACTGTAGGTTCTGCCTCCACAGAGGATATCGTTCCAACTTCAATCGGTGTCTTAGCTTCAGCTATTTCTGGGTTAGTATCCTTTTGATTATTTGATTTTCCGTCTTTACAAGAAGATAGAAGAACAAATAGTAAGAGCGTAAAAAGACTCAAGTGTTTCATGGTGAATAATTTATTATATAAAGTTACATATATTTTGATTAGAACGTATAATTGAGATTAATACCTGCATAATAATTGACAGGGTTTCCTGGATAAAAATATCGTGGTGCATTGCCTCCAAATCCTCTCGCATTTATAAGTGTTTGAGAGGCATATTTTTCATCAAAAATATTATCGATACCGTAAAAAAGAGTCATCTTCATTTTATCATTAAAAGACTTTAAATAGCCAATTTTGAAATTGGTTAGGCTGTAACTGTCAGAGTATAAAGTGTTACTATCTGTTATAGGTTGTTCGCCCACATGCTGAACGTTTATATTTCCAAATAGTCCAAACTTAGTTTCAAAATCGAGTCCTACATTAATAATTTCGGAAGGTACACCTGTTAGATCATTTCCTGAGAAATCATTGTCCTCATCAACAAAATCTACAAACTTATATCTGTTTAGAGATGTATTAAAAAAACCGTTTAGTTCAAATCCATCGTTTTGAATGAGGTTCGCATTCACGGTGAATTCAATACCGTCATGATGTGTTTGTCCTGCATTAACTCCAATAAATTGATCTTGGGCAGTGCGTCTGGCTACCAACAGATTTCTTACGTCAAGTCTATATATTGCTATGCTAAACTGTAGCTTGTTGTTGAATAAACTTCCACGTGAGCCTATCTCTTGATTCCAGCCAGTTTCGGGTTGCAATTCATTATTTATTTGTCCGTCAGGTAATAATGTTTCTTGCAATGAAATAGGAGAGAAGCCTTGACTGATGCTGGTATATAAGCTTATATCATTAGACACTTGGTAGGATATGCCAATTTTAGGTGAAAGAATTCCATCAAAATCAAAACTGCCTGATTGATCTGGATTATTAGCACTCGATGGAAATCGATCATTTAAATCATAAAAAGTTTGATTATAATTTAAACCAGCAACAACTGTCGTCGTTTCTGATAATTCGTAATCAAGTTCAAAGAACAAGTTGAAGTAACTTCTGTTTTCTTTGAAATTAGAGAGTATCTTACCTTGTACGCTTCCGGTTCCAGCTGGGAAATCTTGATATAGATTTTGGAATGTTTTTGACGTGTAATTGTCTCTAAAATACTCGCCACCAACCGTGTATTTAAGTTTATTATTATATAGCTCTGTCTGACCATTTAATCGACTTCGCAGACCATAGGTAAAGGTGTTTTCTTCAAGTACATTAAAAGGTCTCGGTTCATATCCATTTCTAAACGACGTAAAAATACTAGTCGTTTGTTCTAATTTAGAGTTGTAAGCATGTTTCCAAGTTACCCCGAAAATTCCACGTTGTGAATCTTCAAAACCTTGAGCTTGCGCCCATATAAATGCAGCAGCAGATGGATTATTTATAAAGTCATCTTCATTGATAGAACTTGGAATAAAAGCCCTTAAATCTGCATAACTGCCCAAAAATGATAATTCGTTTTTATCATCAAAAAAATGGTTTGTTGTTATTGTAAATGTTTGTCTTTCGTAGTTGTTGTTATCTCTAAAACCATCTGAAACAGTGTTGCTATAAATACCATTAAAACTATTTTTGGCGTCACCATGATTAAAATTTACAGTAGATTTCAAAAATCCAAAAGATCCGAATGCCAATTCTGTTCCAGCAGTTGTGGAATTCAGTTTCGAATTTGCAGGAGACATGATAATAGTACCACCTAATCCAGCTCCATATGTACTTGACGTGGCACCTTTACTCACGGAGATTTGAGAAATGGAATTGAGTTCAAAATCTTCAATATTTGTTTCACCGCTTCCGTTGGTTATTGGAATATCTTTAAAGTAGGCTCTTATTTTTGAGGTGCCGAATAGATTTCTCGATCCTATTCCTCTAATTGTCAAACGATTTGTATTGAGTGCACCACTTTGCATAAACACTCCTGGTGTTCTATTTAATATTTGGGATATATTGATATCATTTCCAATTTCGATATCTTTTGTTGTGATTAAACTCTGGGTTGTGACTGATTTTTTCAAACGTTTTGGGATATTGGTTGAATTAATAACGATCTCGTTTAACTCATAATTTTTACTTATTAGTTGGATTACAAAGAACGAGTCATTCCCGATTTCATAAGTTGTGGATTTATATCCCAAACGCTGAAAGGTATATATACCAATCTCAGCAACCTCAAAAAACCCAAATTCATCTGAAAAAACTGATTCGTTTATATTATCTTGATAGATGGCTACATTGCTAATCGCTACATTGGTAGTCGCATCAATTACTTTCCCTTTAATCTGTGAGAATGAGATGGTAGGAATTAGAATGACAAGTATTATCTTAAGTAAAGTTGAATTTATGACTATTCGATTTTAAAATGAAAAGAACAAAATAAATTATAATCCAACTGGAAACCTCTAAATAATTTGTTAAGGTTAAAAAGTTAAGATTATAGGTTTGGTAAAGAATGCAATTTGTATATATTTGCAGTCCAATTTTGATAACCAATTTTCGGGGTGTAGCGTAGCCCGGTTATCGCGCCGCGTTTGGGACGCGGAGGTCGCAGGTTCGAATCCTGCCACCCCGACAAATTAAAATTAAAAAGTTCTCGTAGAAAGTTTATTTTCTTAAGAGAACTTTTTCAGTTTAATAAATTAAAGTGGAGTTTTAATTTGCAACAATACTTTGTTAGGATCAACGTCGTTAATCCTGCCACCCGGACAAAAAAAAGCCAACAATTATAAAATTGTTGGCTTTTTCATTTGAATGTATATTTTTTTTCACTCAAAGTATATTGCTGAGACTGTTACTGCACTGACTAATAATACTAATACTGCAGCAACAAATCTTGCTACATTTTTTGTTTTTTTTATCCTTTCGAAAAATATAGTCTCTTCTTTTTTCATCTTCTTCTTTTGTAAATTTCATTTGTCTTTTTTTTGATTCTCTTTAATATAAGAAAAATACTACGTTATATCAAGGTACAAATGGTTAAAAAGAGTTAATTAATACGCCTGTAATTTTCTGAATAAACCATGTCACCATCTTCATCAGTACGTATTTGGCTGAAAGTACTATCAGTAACAATAAGCTTATAACCAAATTCTTTTTGTTCAGCGATAACTTGATTCATAACGCTTGAGCCATACTGCATTATCTCCGTAAGTGTTGAGTCCGTAGCTTCGTAACTTCCATATCCAAACCATTCAATAGAATCAGTTGGTACCAATTTACTCCACATAACCTTGTTCCTATTAAACATTTTTACCTGTCTATAGCCTTTGTTAGTCTTAAGAGAATCTTTGATTTTATTGTCTTCATAATTGTAGAAACCAATCATTTCCCAATTGACCTCTAAAGGAGAAATAGTAATTTCTGTTTCGGATTTAATGTTATCAACTTGTGTTGTGGTGTCGCCTTTTTTTCAGCACAATTATTAAGTAACACTGTTAGTAATAAAAGTTTGATGATTACTTTCATGATATATTGATTTAGAGATGATTAGTTTCATTAAGTTACAAAAAAAATCAATACAATTTCCAACCATAAAAATTATCAATAATTCTATAATTCCTGTTGATAACTTCTAAGTAAGGTTTTCCCTAAAAAACCTACTTTTGTTTTGATAAATAGATAGAATTATGTCAGAAAATATAGAGAAAGTAAAGTGTCTAATCATTGGTTCTGGACCTGCTGGTTATACGGCAGCGATATATGCGTCGAGAGCAAATATGGCACCTGTATTATATCAAGGTGAACAACCTGGTGGTCAACTTACAACTACTAATGATGTCGAAAATTTTCCTGGATATCCAGATGGTATTACGGGACCTGAGATGATGATTCAATTACAAAAACAGGCAGAACGTTTTGGAACTGATGTTCGTCACGGATGGATTACTAAAGTAGATTTTTCTGGACCTGTTCATAAAGTTTGGGTTAATGAAGAGACCGAAATTAATGCAGATACAATTATTATATCCACAGGAGCATCGGCTAAATACCTAGGTTTACCTTCAGAACAAAAGTATTTACAACTTGGAGGTGGAGTTTCGGCTTGTGCGGTTTGCGACGGTTTCTTTTATAGAGGTCAAGAAACTGTCATCGTTGGAGCAGGTGATTCTGCTTGTGAAGAGGCACACTACTTATCAATGTTGTGTAAGAAAGTTACAATGTTAGTACGCCGTGATGAGTTTAGAGCTTCAAAAATTATGGCTGAACGTGTTAAGAATACGGAGAATATCGAAATTCTTTACAATACAGAGACTGAAGAAGTTTTGGGTGACGGTCAAGTAGTTACAGGTGTAAGAGTGAGAAATAATATTTCTGGTGATATCCATGATATTCCGGCAACAGGATTCTTTGTAGCCATAGGTCACAAACCAAATACAGATATTTTTAGAGATTACTTAAATCTTGATGAGACAGGATATATCATAAACGAAGTTCCAGGAACCAGTAAAACGAATGTACCAGGTGTATTTGTAAGTGGCGATGCTGCAGATCATGTTTATAGACAAGCGATTACAGCTGCAGGAACTGGTTGTATGGCTGCTCTTGATGCTGAACGATATTTAGCAGCAAAGAGTACAGAGTTTGAAGTGAGTACTTCTACTTATAATTAAATATTAAATTGATTGCATAAAAAAGCCGAAGATAATCTTCGGCTTTTTTTATTAAAAGTTTTTGCTATCAAAACAATCCTTTAGCATTTATATCTTTCTTCTGAAGTTTGGTTGTGTTTGTAAAGGTTTCTAAGGTGATTTTTGGTTCACCATAAAGATAAACTGCCGAGCTTCCTGAGGCATTGAGACTAAGCATAGTTTCTACAAACAATGTTGCATCGCTATTACTTTCAATCAAAACATCTGCGTTGATGATATTATAATTCTTCCCAGAAAACTTTGATGAATTATCCAATCTTAAAACTGAATTCTAGACATCACCTTCAATTTTTGCATCTGCACTTTGATACATATCAAATGTTGAAGATTTTCCATTTATTAACGCATCTAAACGGCTATTATCACTCATTATAAAAGAGGTACTATCTGCGGTAATGTTCAGTCTGCTTTTGCTTCTGCCATTTCCAGTAAACTTGAACATTTTTGACTTTACATTTAGATAAGCTCTTGTGGTTTCATCGGTTTTTAGTTCTAAAGAAGTGAGCGATTGTACTTCTCCTGAGTTTTGTAGTTGTATGTTACGTAATGAATCGCCGTAATAAACTGTGATTTCAAGTTTCTTTTTTGAGGTAATTCTTCTTGAGGTACTTATAGTTAAAACACCTGAACTTACATCTTTATCAATAACATCATGAAGGTTGTCATCAGTTTCAATCTCTATTGATGGTTTGCTGTTGTAAGCTAATTTTACTTCAAAATTATCTTTAACGATTAAGGTATTAAAATCATTGAGATAGGTCTGTTTGATGGTGACAATGCGATTTCCTTTTATTTTTTCGCGACTCTGAGCATATACAATTGTGGTAAATGCCAATAATAAAACCAAAACACCAGAATACTTGAACGTTTTCATAAACATTAGATTCAAAATTAGATACTATAATAATACGCTTTTTTAAGAAAATTAGATCTTAACTCGAGATATTATTACCAATTAGATATAAACAAAAACCATCCCAAACTTATTTTTTGTTTGAGATGGCTTTACGTGATTGGTCGATTTTATTAGCCTAAAAAGTTGGTATACTTATTAGGTTAATACGATTGGTTTAGTTGGTTTATTCTTCTCTAATACTTCCAGAAACCGCTTTGTTTTTTTCTACTTTTTCTGGGTTGCCACTATATTTTATGTTGGCACCATTAGTAGCACTTGTGGTTAGAGCTTTAGTTGTATTAACAGAAATACTTGCACCACTTGTGGAGGATACTTTAAGCACATCAGCGTATATGTCCATATTCACATGGCTACCACTTGTGGATTCTATTCTTAAATCGTTCAATTCAAATGAAGTGTCGGAATAAACGTTTGCACCACTTGTTGTCGAAATCCTTGAAATATCTCCTAAACTAATAATAACCTTCTTAGCGCTTGCGGTCTTAATATATTCATCTGAGGAAACTCTAAGAACATTGCCTTCTACCTCAGTTGTTATAATGTCATGAAGATTTTCATCTGCTTCTACCTCAAGGTTAAAATTGTTATCTTGAGAAAGTTCTACTTCGATACCTCGACTCACTTTAATTGCGTCAAAATCTCCAGAGATTTTGCGTTGCTTGGTTACGACGTTTCCATCTCCTGAGACACCTGGTCCAAAATTAACATCGAAATTACATGATGTCATAAGAATTGCTACTACTGTAGCTGCGATAAGTCTTACTAATGTGCTCATAATATTTGTTTTTTGATTGATAGTTTTTAATAATAGTTCAAATATTTAACTTTTGATTGGTTGTTGGTAATTTAAATACCTGAACTGTTGATTGATTGGATTGAATTGTAATTTTCAGAGAATTGAGTTCTAATTATCATCTTTAGACTTAATCTCTATACCATTTTCTTCGTTAATATTTACTTGAATCTCGGAGCTTTTATTATTAATTTCTTGACCATTCATTTTTACATTAATACTGTCTCCAGATTTAATAACAATGCCATTTTCAGTATTAATACTTACCGAAGTCGTTTCGTCCTCTACTTCGAGTTCTTCATTGTCTTCTTCAGAGTCAACTGGGCAATCTAAACACGTGGCGCCGTCATCATTTACTGTGTGATAGTATCCATCTCTAATATCCGATAATATTCCATTGTTATAATATCTCTGATATCTACTGGTGTTTTTATCCAAAAGAATGGTTGTACCTTCAGGAACATTAATTATCACTTCTATACTTTGATCACTAAATTTATATTTGGTATCTGTCTTTAAGTATCTGTCTAATAGTAATATACCGTTCTTTAATTCAAAGTCATATTCAACTGCTTCTGCTCGTTCCTTAGCCAATCTGTAACTGCTACCATCTGCATTTTTAATTATGGAAACTGTAGCTGTTGAATCGTTTGAGGAAAACATTCTGAATCTCACATCGTTGAATAAGATTTTTCTTCCATTGTCGTCCTCGATAATTCGCTGACCTCCATTTCGGTAAAAGATTCTGTTGTTATAATTATTTATATTATTCATTTTTATAACTAAGGTATCTGAGGAAGTAATTGCCAAGTCTTGTTTCGAAACAACTTCTGCATCATATGCGTGTTCTGTTGCTTGTCTAACACCTACAACAACTAATCCTAAAATTGAAATAATCCATAGACCTAATAAGGTAAATTTTGCTGTATTTCCAATAGATTTTAGATTGCTAACTAATATTCTTAGTCCTAAATAGAAAATAAAGAAGAATGGTATTCCAATCGCTAGGAATAATAAGAACGACATTAACCAAATTGGAATATTAGCAGCATTGGCAGCTTCAAGAAAGTCCATTCCTGGGAAATGCACAGCATCTGTTATGCCCACTGTAAAGAATGCTATCAGGAAACTCAATAATGAAACGATCCCTACAATAATCATGATGACTCCAAAGAACTTCGCAAAAAGTTTGAAGAAAAACATGAAAATATCTCCGATAGTCTCGAAGAAATTACGCGATTTTGTTTTTAAGTTATTACCTTCTTTATCAAAATCTACACCTTTTACAGCGTCCGAAATGTTGTCTGCAACATTCTCGATTCCTTCTTTTAGATTGTCACCATGTTTTTTAAAATCTACATTTTTTATGGTGTCAGAAACTGTATCAATACCATCTTTAATTTTTTTTTCAATATTACTGATGTTCACCGGCTCACCACTCATGGTTAGTTTTTCTGCAGTTGTTTTAGCTTCTGGGACCAATGCCCAGAAGACTAAGTAGATTATCACAAAGGTACCACCAGACATTAGAGCAAAAAGTACCCAAAGTAAGCGTACCCAGATCATATCAATACCTAGGTAGTGGCTTAGACCTGCAGAAACACCACCAACATATGAGTTTTCTGTATCTCTGTATAATTTTTTAGTTGGTCCACTTTTTGTTTTTTGGTGTTTTTGATATTGAGGTTCGTCTTCGAAAATTTCATCGTCTACCAAATAATCTTCTGGTTGCCCCATTATGTTAATGATTTCATCAACAAGCTTTATACCAACAACTTGTTTGTCATTTTGTATACGTTCTGTAAAAAGTTCTGCTATTCTTGCTTCGATATCAGCTATAATTTCTGAACGGCCTTGAGAGTCGGTAAATGAACGTTTTATAGCCTCAAGATAGCGCGATAACTTCAGGTAAGCATCTTCGTCTATGTGGAAGAATACACCTACTAAATTTATATTGACTGTTTTATTCATTTCTTTTTGGTTTTTGTGCTTGTAACTAAATTAACTGCGTTTTGTAGTTCACTCCAAGTAGTGTTTAACTCTTTAAGGAATAATTTTCCTGTTTCCGTAAGACCGTAATATTTTCTTGGTGGTCCAGATGTTGACTCTTCCCATCTATAGTTGAGAAGGCCAGCATTTTTTAATCTTGTAAGTAGTGGATAAATAGTACCTTCTACCACAAGCATTTTTGCGTCTTTAAGTGTTCCTAATATTTCTGCAACGTATGCATCCTCGTCTCTTAGGATGGATAAAATGCAGTATTCCAGGACACCTTTACGCATTTGTGCTTTTGTGTTTTCTATCTTCATAAGATGTACTTTAATTCGATTAAACTGTTCATTTTTTGATTGATGATATATCGATTGATGATTTGATTTATTTCAAGAAATTAATAGTCAATGGATATTCATAGGTCTTTCCATTTCTTGCGGAGAGACTCGCCTTGACTATTAATGCTAGTTCTATTAAAAACCCCAGAAAAGCTAATATTCCCAATCCTCCAGTTATATAAAGTAGAGGAGAAGGCTTACCGATATTAATATGAAAATCATAGAATCCATTAAAATCTATAAAATCAATACCATTAAAAACTTTGAAAATAAAGAATGGGATACTAATAGTTCCTATTATTAAAGCATAGAGTAAAACGCTAATCTGAAAATTGATGGCCTGCTTACCGTGCTTATCAACAAATTCTGATTTGTCCTTATTAATAGCCCATAACACTATAGGACCAATAAAATTTCCTAATGGAATAATGAATCTGGAAAATGTAGATAAATGGATAAAAGTTGCAATGTTTTTATGATGATCTGTTGCCATTTGTAAAAGTATATAATAGTTTCTTATGCAAACATATGACTAAAAAAAGGTAGTATGTAAAGCATAGTACTTAATATTAACAAAATATTAACATTGTATAGGTTGAATAATTCAACTACTTTTAGCCTTTAAATCGCTTAGATTCTATGACTATAACACCAAGAAAACTCAATACATATTTAATGTTTAAACTACCGTCTGCCTACTTTGCAGGTGTGAGGGCAACTTATATCGATAATGAAAAATGTACGGTAAAGGTTAAGCATCGATGGATTAATCAAAATCCCTTTAACTCTATGTTTTGGGCAGTGCAAGGTATGGCAGCAGAACTCTCAACAGGTGCACTTGTTATGAATAAAATTAGAGAAAGTGGGCAAAGAATATCTATGTTAGTTGCAAATAATAATGCCTCATTTTCCAAAAAGGCTAAAGGTAGATTGATTTTTGAATGTACGGAAGGTGCGAAAATAGATGAGGCCATACATAAAGCCATAGAGACAAAAGAAGGTCAAACAGTTTGGTTAAATGCTAAAGGTGTAAATCAAGATGGCGTAGAAGTTTCCAACTTTAATTTTGAATGGACATTGAAGGTTAAGTCTTAATAAATCAATGTGTATAATTATTCTTGTAACAAATTAGAGGCTTAATCAACAAATAGGTATTAATCTCAAAACATCAATTATGGTACCTATAGAATTTAGACAACGAGACGCACACGAAATAGATTACCGAATTTACGGTGAAGAAATGCAGTATGTAGAAATAGAACTTGATCCAGATGAGGGCGTAATTGCCGAATCAGGAAGTTTTATGATGATGGATGAAGGCATCAAGATGGATACCATATTTGGTGATGGGTCGCAAAAGGACAAAGGATTTTTAGGAAAAATTCTTGGCGCAGGTAAACGAATATTAACTGGCGAAAGTTTATTTATGACTGCCTTCTATAATACACTTCCTGGCAAGCGTAACATTTCTTTTGCATCTCCATATCCAGGTAAAATTATTCCAATTGATTTGGATGAGTTTGGAGGTAAGTTTGTCTGCCAGAAAGATGCATTCTTATGTGCCGCAAAAGGTGTTAGTGTAGGTGTAGAATTTTCCAAAAAATTAGGACGTGGCTTATTTGGAGGAGAAGGATTTATCATGCAAAAATTAGAAGGTGACGGAATGGCCTTTGTACACGCAGGTGGTACTATGGCAGAGCGCACGTTAGAGCCTGGTGAAATGCTTCGTGTAGATACTGGTTGTATTGTTGGATTTACCCAAGATGTCGATTACGATATTGAATTTGTCGGTGGAATTAAAAGCTCAATATTTGGAGGCGAAGGTTTATTTTTTGCAACACTTCGAGGTCCAGGAAAAGTTTTTGTTCAATCTTTGCCATTTAGTCGATTAGCAGATCGTATTATTGCTTCAGCACCAAAAACTGGAGGTAAAGGTAGAGGAGAAGGCAGTATTCTCGGTGGTATAGGAGATTTATTAGATGGTGATAATCGATTTTAGAACCTAAAATTTTAAAAATCCTTGAAAATCAATTATTTAAATTAATTAAGCTGAATAAATCCTTCTTGAAATCGAGTATTTGATTTAATATCAAGATATGTTAATTAACAAAAAGATGTGTTAATTTTTATTTTAAGAAGGTTAAACAAATTGAATTTTTTCCTATTTTAGAATGTTTTAAATTTCAAGCTTATAGAGAAAAAATTACCTTTCGTTTAACTAAAAACCCCTATTTAATATGGCGAGAGCAATGTTTGAGTATACCAAAACGATACTAAATAAGGTTAGTTTTGATGCAAACCTATTTTGTAAAGAGGTTGAAAAAGCCGTAAAGCGATTACTGCCTTACGAATTGGAGGAACTTAGAATCTTTATACAAAGATTAATACTTCAAAATCCTGAATTGGATAGATGTTTAATACATCTCAAAGCATAAAAGAAAAGCGACCTAAAGTCGCTTTTTTTATTTTGGTAGAGGACTTATTATTTTCACATTCTGAAATGCGATTGCTCCACGTATAATTCCAGAGATTTCATTATGCATAGCATCAATGATTTGCATTTTTAGTTCACTTTTATGATATATGATACTTACTTCACGTGCTGGCGAAGGTTCATTAAAATGCCTAAGATTATGACTCAGTTTTTCTCTAAAATCTAAGGTATGCAAATATGGTAGAAGCGTCATGCCTAACCCTTCATTACTCAATTTAATGAGTGTTTCTATACTACCACTTTCTAATTGGAAACTATCTTCATTATTCTCATTAAAGGCTTTACACAAATTGATAACACCATCTCTAAAACAATGACCATCTTCCAAGAGTAGCATGTCGTCCATTTCTAAGTCAGCAACATCAATTTTCTTTTTATCTCTTAACCTATGATTATCTGGAATATAACCTACAAAAGGCTCGTAATAGAGTACACGCTCCTTTATATTTTCGTTTTCCAGTGGTGTGGCTGCAATTGCGGCATCTAAGTGTCCATCATTAATTCGGCTCAATATCTCATCTGTAGTCAACTCCTCTATTTTGAGTTTAACCTTTGGATATTTTTTAATGAAGTTCTTTAAGAACATCGGCAACAAAGTTGGCATTACGGTTGGGATGATTCCTAATCTGAATTCACCACCAATAAATCCTTTTTGTTGATCGACTATATCTTGAATTCTATCGGCTTCATTCACAATATTTCTGGCCTGGAAAACAATTTTGCGTCCAACATCAGTAAGTTCAATTGGCTTTTTACCGCGATCAAAAATTACTACATCCAACTCATCTTCTAATTTTTGAATTTGTGTACTTAGCGTAGGTTGTGTGACAAAGCAACTTTCAGCCGCCTTTGTGAAATTCTGATGTTCTGCTATCGCTAATGCATATTTTAACTGCGTAATTGTCATAGTATTTATTTATACTATAAAACTACAAAATACTATTGATATCATTTATTATAATAACAATAAATCAAAAGACCACCTACAGAGGTGATCTTTTAATTTTGATTGACCCTTCGACTATGCTCTGCGCAGGTTTTGATGGGTTTAAAACGGATATTTAGATTTATGTTTTCGTCTTTTACATTGAATTTAGAATCATAAAATTGTGGTGGTCCAAAGTTCATCACATTGTTTGATGTTCCATAGGCCTCTAATGGCATTCCGTTTTCTCTAAAATCCATTCTACCATTTTCATTAGCATCGTGGTTTCCGATGACTGCATATTCACCTGGTTTTACGTTTTCGAAAGTGATAACTATTTTATTCTTTTCAATTTTTGAAGTTTTTCCTTGAATTGGAGCTGCCTTCATAAATGTGTTTTCTGTATGTAAAGCCATCGATACAACACCTTCATTATTTGGTACATTATCTACAGTTACGGTGATTGTTATGCCATCTTGGGCAAAGCTGAATAAAGAAGAAAAGATTAAAGGGATCTTGATTTTAGAATTTTTCGAGGCCCAGAACTATCTTTTTGTCATTGCAGGTCTTGTAGTCATCGCCATTAGGATTATGGCTGTTGTATTCAATCTTCAGCTGCCAAGTTTGTATAAGGCCTCAGATAATTAGGATTATAAGGTGTTCAAATAGGAGATGAGCTGATTTACCGCTTTCCCACGATGACCGATTTTATTTTTTTCATCTAATGAAATTTCTGCGAATGTTTGTTCGTAACCTTCAGCTTTAAAGATAGGATCATAGCCAAATCCTTTTTCACCGTATTTTTCCGTAGTAATTTCGCCTTTGCATATTCCAGTAAATGTTTTTAATTCACCATTAAGATGAAGCGCAATAACTGTTTTAAATTGAGCGGTTCTATCTTCCGAATTTTCCAACTTGTTGAGAAGCTTATCCATATTATCATTAGCATCACGCTGCAGACTAGCATACCGTGCAGAGTATACACCAGGTTCACCATTTAGTGCGTTAACTTCTAATCCTGTGTCATCAGCGAAACAATCATAACCATAATGCTCAACTAAGTACTGAGCCTTTTGTATGGCGTTACCTTCAATGGTTTCTTGAGTTTCTGGAATATCTTCTTCACATCCGATATCTGACAAGTTTAATAATTTTATATGCTTAGGCACTAAGCTTTGAACTTCCTTTAGCTTATTTAAATTATTGGTAGCGAATACGAGTTTCATAATTTATAATCTTGAATGATATCCTTCAACTGCAATTTTAGATCTTCGCCAGAGTCAAAAACCATTTGTTCATTAGAAGGAAATGGTATTGGCCGATTTCTCAATAGATCTCTATCATCAGGAGTCAATGCACGTCTATCACCTCTAAACGTAGCGTAGTAATGTTCAAAAACAAAACCACTATTTATGGTAAACTGTTCTAAATTGCTTTGATTTTTTAAGTCCTGAAAAACAACATTAGCAATTATTTCTGATTGTTTAAACTGCTCAGTCTCAAATAATCTTGCACGGACCGTGATAATTCTATCTTCTTTAATATCGTTCCCTAAACTGTCTTTGGCAACATTACCGCTTGCGTCATAAACATATTGCCAGCCATCTTTTACATCCAATTGTCGCAATACTTCGCGCTCACGAACTTGTTCTGGAGAAATATTTATCCGAGCCAATTGCAACTGCATGCCGTAATCATAATCCAATTCATTTAATGAGTTAGAATGATAAACTGTCCAAAACTGTTCCAAACCATAGGTGTCAAAATCCAATAGTGCATCTTCCAAACGTCGCGGAATGATTTGACGTGTTTGGTTTTCAATAGAAACTAAAACATATGAAGTACCTCTGTCGTGAGCCTCTTGCATAAGATTGCGTACGCCTTTATAATTTGGATTTATATCATCGATGTAGGCTAAAGTGTTATAAGCATCTCTAATTTGATACTTATCTTCGGTATCTAATAACCTTTTACCTTGATTGTACAGATATTGTGAAGCAATATCTCGAGCCTTTATAATTTCAGAGGTATAATCATTAAAATTGAAGTAAACCTCACGACCTTTTATTCGTAAAGGTAAAAGTGGACGTACTGCATTTTGACGCTCTTCTAATGCAATGTAGGTTTCGTAAATACGTTTGTAATATTCTGGATTATTACTCGCTTTTAAACTCGAAACCGCATTAATATCTCGTTCATTGGCTTTGTCATAAGCGTCTTTAAGTAATAAAATATAATCGCGCTTACGCTTTGCTTCTTTGTTGTTCTGAAGTTTCTTTATGGACTTTTGAATAGCTT
The DNA here is from genome assembly GCA_965659975.1 of Winogradskyella sp. Taxonomy (GTDB): domain Bacteria; phylum Bacteroidota; class Bacteroidia; order Flavobacteriales; family Flavobacteriaceae; genus Winogradskyella. Next base: position 21,337 of record CBFHYD010000018.1, read on the forward strand.
CATTATAGTTCCCAGAAATTAATGCACGCTCTACATTCTTTTTCGAACTACATGCCACTATAAAAAACACCGATAATAGTAAAAATGTAATTTTTTTCATGGCTTTATGGTATTGATTCTTTAGCTAGAATTCAAATTGTGTACCATTCTTAATTCTTATTCTTCCTTCGTCTCCTTCTTTCAATTTTTTTCTTCATGCTTATATATTTGTTTTTTTGAAATTTTGCCCATTGAGAATTTCGATTCTCTAATTTTACAAACATATCCCAAAACTCAATATAAAAATCAACTTGACTATTGTTATTTGTTTTTATTAAGGTTGAAAAATAGTCTTTTAAACGTTTTAAATATTCTGAATTCTTTACGAGTAGATCATTGTCGTTTTGATCAAAAACCATGACAGAAGTGTAAGGATGCAACCACTTTCGTCCTCCTTTACCTACAACTTTAAAAAGTTTATTATCATCTTTAAATAACTTAACTTTATTCCAAACAAGCAAGGTGTCATAGGAATATATAGCTTGATCCCACTTTCCGAATCTATCATAAATTCCTTTCTGGATATAATGCATCGAATGTACTCCAGTAAACTTAAGTTCTTTAAATGTAATAGTATCATTATGAACAATAGAATAGAAATTAGTGATTTCCGCCTTTTCAAAAGAGTTCTTTGGAAACGGATTTCTATACTGACCGTAAACAAAATTTAATGAAAGAAATGAAAACAAAAAGAAAAGTAATACCCAACAGGATATTGGATGCTTTTTCGTGAATCGAAGTATCATTACTTCTTCTTTGGCTCAAATACAGGTAAAAGTTGTGTCTTTATTTTGCCAAAACCAATACGTACATCGTCATTTTCGCAATGCGCTCTCATGATGACCGAATCGTAGTCCTGGATAAACGTTCGCTCTGTACCATCTTTCATCACAAGTGGTTTCTCACCTTTCCATGATAACTCTAACATGGAACCATACGAATCTTCTGTTGGCCCAGAAATAGTTCCACTACCCATCATATCCCCAGAATTTACAGGACAACCATTCACCGTGTGATGTGCTAATTGCTGCGCCATATTCCAGTACATGTATTTAAAGTTGCTTCTACAAACCGTAGTTTCTTTGGAGCCTTTCGGCTGGATACCAACTTCTAATTGAATATCGAAACTATGCTTTCCTTTAGTTTTCAAATATGGAAGTGGTTCTGGATTTTGTTTTGGACTTTCTACTCTAAACGGTTCTAATGCATCTAATGTAACGATCCATGGCGACATTGTTGATGCGAAGTTTTTCCCTAAGAAAGGTCCTAATGGTACGTATTCCCATTTTTGAATGTCTCTTGCAGACCAATCGTTAAAAAGAACTAAACCAAAGATGTATTCTTCTGCTTCTTCAATCGGGATTGGTTCCCCGATATCATTAGCATCTGTTGTTATATAAGCCATTTCCAACTCAAAATCTACACGTTGTGATGGTCCAAATACAGGCTTGTCTGCACCTTCGGGCATCATTTGGCCTTGAGGTCTGTGAATTGGAATATGTGTAGTAATTATAGAGGAACTACGGCCATGGTAACCAACAGGCATGTGTAACCAATTTGGCATCAATGCATTTTCCTTACCTCTGAACATTGTACCGACGTTTGTAGCATGTTCTTTACTAGCATAGAAATCTGTGTAATCGCCAACATATACTGGCATCTGCATTTCAATTTCATCCAAGCGGAATAAGATACGTTCTTTATGCGCCGTGTTATCTTTTAAGACTGTATTTTCAGCATCAAAAATTTCAGCAATACGATTACGAACCAATCGCCATGTCTTACGACCATCGGCAATAAAATCGTTTAAGGTATCCTGAAGAAAAATATCATCAGTTAACGGAATACCTTCAAAATAACCCAATTCATGTAATGCACCTAAGTCAATTGCAGTATCACCAATACGTGTACCAATAGTTATAATATCATCTTTGGTTAGGAAAACGCCAAACGGTATATTCTGAATAGGAAAATCAGAAGATTTATTAACGTATAACCATGAATTTCGATTCGGATTATTGGCTAATAGTGGCATATTGCTTTTGTTGATTAAGTGTTCATTATTTCTATTCAAATCTACCTAAATTTTCAAATTAAAACTAATACAATTCGTATTTTTGAAATTCATTTAACATTGAATTTACATAATGCAACGCGACGAACAAATTTTTGAATTGATTGGTGCCGAAAGAGACCGCCAAATTGAAGGAATTGAACTTATAGCATCAGAGAATTTTACAAGTCCGCAAGTTATGGAAGCTTGTGGTTCTGTATTGACAAATAAATATGCAGAAGGCTATCCTGGCAAACGTTACTACGGTGGTTGCGAAGTTGTGGATGAGGTAGAAACTATCGCTATAGAACGCGCAAAAACATTGTTTGGAGCTGAGTATGCCAATGTGCAACCACATTCTGGTAGTCAAGCAAATACTGCGGTATTTCATGCGTGTATTAAACCTGGTGATACTATCCTTGGATTTGACTTGTCACATGGTGGTCACTTGACACATGGATCTCCTGTAAACTTTTCTGGTCGTTTATATAACCCTACGTTTTATGGTGTAAAAAAAGATACAGGTTATATCGATTATGAGATGTTATCTGACATAGCCGAGAAGGAAAAGCCGAAGTTAATTATTGCGGGTGCATCAGCGTATTCTCGAGATATAGATTTTGCGAAGTTTAGAGAAGTTGCTGATAATGTTGGCGCTATTTTATTAGCAGATATTTCACATCCATCAGGATTAATTGCAAAAGGTATATTGAATGATCCAATGCCGCATTGCCATGTTGTTACTACTACCACTCACAAAACCCTTCGTGGGCCGCGTGGTGGATTGATAATGATAGGCAAAAACTTTGAAAACCCTTTTGGTCTTAAACTAAAAAATGGAAATCTCCGAAAGATGTCAGGTCTTTTAGATTCTGGAATATTTCCAGGAAACCAAGGTGGTCCTTTAATGCATGTGATTGGCGCAAAAGCTATTGCGTTTGGTGAAGCGTTAACTGATGATTTCTTACACTACATGTTACAAGTAAAAAAGAATGCTGATGCTATGGCTAAGGCATTTGTTGCTAAGGATTATAATCTTATATCTGGCGGAACCGACAACCACATGATGCTTATTGACTTGCGCAATAAGGATATAACTGGAAAGGACGCAGAACAAGCATTAGTAAAAGCTGATATTACTGTAAATAAAAACATGGTGCCTTTTGATACGCAATCTCCATTTGTAACTTCTGGGATACGAGTAGGAACACCAGCAATAACGACACGTGGTCTTAAGGAAGATGATATGGCTTATGTGGTAGATTTAATTGATGAGGTTATTACTAACTACGACAATGAAACTGTGTTAGAGGCGGTAGCAACCAAAGTAAATGCTTTGATGGCTGATAGACCTTTGTTCAACGCGTAATTAATCTTCTATAATAGTACTTTCATAGGCACCAGCATCTGGTGATGAAGCATTTCTTGAGTCGCCCAAAATATCAAAAGGCACTTGTATTGAGAATGTAGTGGAACCGATACCGTTCGCTCCGGAGTCTTCGCCAATTCGCATTAAGTTCTCGAGTGGTGCTTCAAATTCAGGATCTTCATTGAAGATATTGCTTTCGTAAAAGTTTATGTCTGTGAAGACGTAATTACCTGTGCCTTCTAAATCATTGTTGTTAAAACGTAATAGGCAATTGGTAAACTTAAAATTGAAAGTATCACCTTGTTGGTCTAATATGAACTCAGGATTGTCATTTCCGTAGATTATACAGTTATTAAAGTTAGCTTCCATTAAAGGATTAGTACCAATTGTATTTTCATCAACTTGTGTAAAATCATTAAGGAGTACTGCTGGGAATTGTCTAAAACTATTATTCCAATAATTGGCAATAGTACAATGTGTAAAATTGTATTTACCACCAACTGTTCCACCAAAAGAGGATTGTCCAGAATTATTAATCACGACATTTTCTGCCTCAATTGATGTTGCGCGACCTAAAATTCCGAATGAGCTGGTATTATAAATCTGAGAGTTTGAAATCGTGAGCTTATCTGTAGGCGCATCGTCATTTCCTTCTACCAAAATACCAATTGTGGCATTCTTAATTGTCGCGTGATTAAAGTTGTTATTTGCACTTCCATTGAATAAATAAATGGTTCCCCATTGTCCAGGAACATCAGAGAAAATTGGTTCTAATCTATCGCCTTCAAAAATAACCTCGTTCTCCATTAATTCAGGATCTGTGCTTGCTGAGCCGTTGACATTAATGGACGCATTATTAGTAACTAAAATTCCAGAATCTGCATGAAAATGGACGCGAGCACCAGCTTCTACAGTAAGCGTTTCGTTTTCTGGTACCGCGGCATAACCATATATCACATAGGGCTTTTCATTGGTGAACGTCAATTCGTTAGGCATTAGAAAGCGTCCTGGAAGAGATGTTTCATCGTCCACACCATCACCGTCAACATCAAAAACAAGATTTTCGAAAGTCGTACTGTTTCCTTGAAAATCTGGATAGATAAAGACAGCATCTCTAACCAAGGTAACTAAATCTATATCTTGTTGATTGTTGCCTGCATCAAATAAAATACGATCGGTATATAGGAACTCATTATCTAAGCTGGTCAATGCAGAAATATCGATTGTTGTTTCTATAAAAATAAATAGGCTGTCGTTTGCTAAGAGTTCAACATCTTCAAAGAATTTTCCTTCTTGTGGTGTACCAACTGTACCTGTGCCACCATCAACATTCATGCGGTAAAAACTAGCTGTACCACGTTCTAATTGAATGGTAGGAATAACAATATCATCGTCACTTCGATTATATACCTTGAGATTATAAGTGCTTGAACCAATGTTATTAAAGACAGTATCAAGATAGACTGTATCTCTCGCAAATTCTAAGTTACCTGTACTTGGCGTAAATTCGAAATCATTACGGCAAGAGCTCCAAAAGAGTAATAGACCAAAGCAAATAAAAAAGTATAGCAGTCGCTTCATAAATCGAAAAGTTATTCAAGGCTAAAAATATAACTTTTCGGGAAAGGTTTTAGTATAGTCGACTAAAGATTGTCTAATTCTTTTTAGTTTCTTTTGCTTGCTCTTCTGCCATTTTCACAAAGACCATAAACTCACTAGCATAAAGTGTAAAGTCATTTAACAAGGGAAGTCTATTATTATAATCGAGCTTAGATTCTGGAATATTTTTGGTTTCGCAGAATTCATAAAAGAGTGAATGGTATTGCTCAGGCACCTTAAGTTCTTCGGTTAATAGGGTTTTGGTGAAGAATGGGTTTTTTTCGAATAATATTTTGAGCTGATCGTATTTTAAGGTGTTTGGTAAATTGTTTTTCTTCTTTTTAAAAAGTCTTCCAATCAGTTTAGCAACTTGTATAAAGTCTAAACCATATTTTGGCGCGCCATTGACACTTACACCACGATCTTCTTTGTCTTTCGTAACAATCTCATCGAGGCTTTGATTGTATTTATCTTTTGCAAACACTAAAGGTTTGGGTTTGTTTGCAATATTTACAGGTTCTAACTCATTAATTATTTTTTGAAGTTCAAACACATAAGTACCTTCAAAATAATCGTCTTTTACAACAATGATCATGGGTTTGTAAAATACAGACTGAAAAGATATAGTATCATTAAGATCGGCCTTAAGCCTAAACTCACCAGAGTCGTTTGTTGTGGTAAAAATTTTCTTAGAAATATTAAGAACTTTTACGCCTTTTACCACATCATCAGCATCGTATATGACTCCATTTATCTCTTGACTAATTAGGTTGAGTGATAGTATTGAAAAGGCAAATAGGAGTACTTTTTCTCTCATAAGTTGAAGATTGATATCATGCAATTACGCGCATAATTCTGGTTGGTTAAGTCGTTTTAAAAAAACTTTAACCTAAAACACTACTAATCAAAAAGTGTAGCAATATGTTCAGGTATCCGTGCAGGTTTGTGATTTATTGAGTTAATCAGACACCATTTGGTTGTGGATGAAATAATTAGCTTTTCTGAAGTTTGATTAAACATCTCTACTTTACGAATAGAAAAGACACCTTTGGAGGATTCTACATAGGTTTTGATTAGGATTTTATCACCCAAAAAGGCCTGTCCCTGATAATCAATATTATGATTGACTAATACCCAATAAAAGTTTTGTAAAATATCTTCGGTGGCGTTTTTTAACCATTGGGCTCCTGCTACATCTTGCACCCATTGTACATATCGCACATTATTTACATGTTGAAGTTGATCTAAATCGTCTTTGGAAACGATTATTTCTTTTTCTAAAGTTTGCAAAAATTACTTCTTGATTATTTTTAACTCGAACATTTTGTCCCAACGTTTACCAGTAACAAAAAATGTATCAGAATTTGGATTGTGTGCAATACCGTTAAGCACATTGTCTTCTTTAGAGTAATTAGGTATTTGTTTAGTCAATTCTTTCAGATCCATAATACCATCAATCGAGCCAGTTTTTGGATTCACCATGATAATAAAATTGGTCTGATATAGGTTGGCATATATTTTACCATTAACCCATTCTAATTCATTAAGTTGCCCGATTTCCCTTTTTTGCGTGTAGACTTCAATTTTATCTTCTTCGGCATAGGTATCACTATTCAAGATCCAAATTTTTTCGGTGCCATCAGATTTATATAAGTTTTTACCATCATTACATAAACCCCAACCTTCTTTGCTTTTTCCGTATCTAAAAATTCCTTGCTTTTCAAAAGTATCAACATCGTAGATAATTCCAGTATCAGCTTTCCAAGTCAACTGATATATTTTGTCATTCATCACAGTCAATCCTTCTCCAAAGTAGCCACTATTCAAGTTCAAATCTTTTAGAGATTCTCCAGTTTCATAATTAACCTTTTTGAGTTTCGATTCGCCAAATTGCCCGGTACTTTCATATAGTTCACCTTTATAAAATTCCAATCCTTGTGTATACGATGTCGCATCATGCGGATAGGTGTTTATGATTTCATAGATATATTCAATAGGCTTTTTGTTATCCACAACTATCAGATTACTCATAGCAATTAAAGTATCTCCGTTGGAAATGACTTCTGCTACTAAATCTTGTTTACCTAATTTACCATCTAACTTTAAACTTGCTGAAACTTCCTTTCCTTGCAGTTTATAGGTAATCTTATCTATCGAAGCACCGTCAGGATTATTTAGCGACAGTTTTACTGTTTCACCGAGTCTTGCTGTATTGTTTTTTGCTGAAGTTTTTACAGATAATTGAGGTTTTTCAGAGGCACAATTAACAAGAAGAAAGCATAAAACTATGAAAACGAAATATTTGTATGTAGACATTGAATTTCTATAATTTTTTGACAAGATATTTATAAAAAATAGAATTGAAAAACTATTGTGAAAGTATTAAAAGGTTGTATCTTTGCAGCCGGCAAGTCCTACACAACCAGCTCCTGTTGAATCCTCCAGGTCGGGAACGAAGCAAAGGTAAACGGTCGTAGCGGTGTGATGTAGGTAGCTTGCCTTTTTTTGTACCCAAAAGTCATATTATTTAGGTAGACTTTGTACTTTTAACTTCAAACAAATCAACATGTCTAAAATTATTCTTATCACTGGTGGTTCTTCAGGAATTGGCAAATCCATTGGTGAATTTTTGTTGGCTAAAAACTTTACTGTATACGGAACAAGTCGCAATCCAGACAACTATCCTGATAGTAAAATTAATTTAGTAGCCTTAGATGTAACAAAGCCAGATTCTATTACAGCTTGCGTAAGGGAGGTCTTGGATAAAGAAGGAAAAATTGACGTCTTGGTTAATAACGCAGGTGCTGGTATTAATGGACCAATTGAGGAAATTCCTGAATCTGAAATAAAGCGAAACTTTGAAACTAATTTCTTTGGACCTATAAATGTTATCAAGGCTATTTTGCCAAGTATGCGCGCTAAAAAATCTGGTTTAATAATTAATACTACATCCATAGCTGGATATATGGGTTTACCATATCGTGGTGTTTACTCGGCAAGTAAAGGTGCACTGGAAATTATTACGGAAGCATTAAGTATGGAGCTAAAAGCTTTCAATATTAATATTTGTAATGTGGCGCCTGGAGATTTTGCCACTAATATTGCAGTAGGTCGTTATCATGCTCCAGTATTGGACGATTCACCTTATAAAGAAAGTTATAGTCATAGTCTAAAAATGATTGACGAGCATGTAGACTCTGGTAGTGACCCTATACAAGTAGCAGAAGTAATTCATAATATAATTAGTGCCAAAAGCCCAAAAATCCATTATAAAGTTGGTGCTTTTATGCAAAAATTCTCCATCGTATTAAAACGAATCTTGCCAGATCGTATGTACGAAAAACTACTTATGAATCATTATAAGTTATAATAATGTTAAAAGCAGATTAGGTGCGGCTCGTATGGTATGTTTTTTGTGATTATATAAAGAAAATACATCATCATGAAATCAAAAAACTACCTTTTTATCTTTCTTTCTTTTTTTCTAATTACATCATGCGATGATGCTTTAGAATGTGACTTTGGAGTAAATCCAGAGATAAATGAAAACTCTATTGATCCAGCAATTTTAGATCAAGACTACTTTGCACTAATAACGGCTGAGGTTGATAATGCTGCAAATGATAATGCCTTTGATTATTTATTTGCTATCGAGGGCGATTTACCACGAGGAGTTAATGTGTTCTTTAATTTCCGACAAATAGAAATATATGGTCGACCACAAGAAACAGGTCGCTTTAACTTTAGGGTGTATTTATCTGTTGGACGTTTCGATCCTGATACCGGTTTTTATGACAATGACCCAACGTGTAATAGTGAAGTCAGTAAAGGATTTACGTTGGAAGTATTTGAATAACTTTTATAAAATGCTTATAAATATTTAGTTGTTAATTTCTTTTAATTCTTTTTAGACTGAAAGGATTGTGATTATTGTAACTTCGCAATGATTTTAAACACAACAAATTCAAACTATTATAAAATGAAATTTTTTATTGATACTGCCAATCTTGAACAAATTAAAGAAGCTCAGGATATGGGTATTTTAGATGGTGTGACAACAAACCCATCATTAATGGCCAAAGAAGGAATAACAGGTCATGATAACATTATGAAACACTACGTTGATATATGCAATATTGTAGATGGCGATGTGTCTGCTGAGGTTATTTCTACTGATTTTGATGGTATGGTTAGAGAAGGCGAGTCACTTGCTGAGCTTCATGATCAAATTGTTATAAAATTGCCTATGATCAAGGATGGCGTAAAAGCATGTAAATATTTCTCCGATAGAGGTATTAAAACTAATGTTACTTTAGTATTCTCTCCAGGTCAGGCACTTTTAGCAGCTAAGGCCGGTGCAACTTATGTATCACCATTTATTGGACGTTTGGATGATATTTCTACAGACGGGTTAAATCTCATTGCTGAAATACGTCATATCTATGATAATTATGATTTTGAAACTGAAATATTAGCGGCTTCAGTAAGGCATACAATGCACGTGATTGATTGTGCTAAAATTGGAGCAGATGTAATGACTGGACCTTTAAGCTCAATTTCGGGACTTTTAAAGCATCCATTAACTGATATAGGATTAGAGAAATTTTTAGCGGATTACAAAAAAGGAAACTAAAATTAGTTAGTACTTTAAATATATGAAGAAAGAGCTTAGTTAAAAACGAGCTCTTTTTTTATGATCATATCTTTCAATGTATTTTCAAAATTATCATTGAAGATATCTGCATTTCCGTGAATAATATTACTATTCTTATCTACAATAATCACTTTATATAGATAATTTACAGCCAGCGTTTTCATTGCCTCTTTAGGATTCTTAAATCGGAATTCACTTTCTAAATCAAAATCGTATTGATTAATTGTCTGTTTCCAAAAAGTCTCTGGATTATCATTGATGTTTATGGACATAAAGCCCATCTTTGGAAAATCGGCTTTCAATTCTTTAATTTGGAAATGACTATTCTTATAGTGCTTCTTACTGTTTGAACTCCAAAAGTAAATTAGTGTTGGTCTATCAACTACGTCAGCGATTACTTTTTCATTATTATTTACATCAATAACCATAAGATCAGGCAATCCTTTTCCAGGCTGAAGGTTTTCAAGAGAAGCAATCAGACTATTAATAGACTTTATATCATCTTCATTTGTCGTTTTTGACAAATAAGATGCCATCAGTTCATCTACATCTTCTCGACTATTACTGTGGTTTACAAATTCTCTTGTTTTGTACTTTAATAAACTGTTTTTAATAGTTTCATTGGTAACAATACTATCAATCAGATTTAGCTTTGCTTTATTGTAGTACAAAGAGTGTCTATCAAACTTGCTATGAAATTCATTTTTCTCGTAGAATTTCGTTACCGCTACATTATCAAAGTGAAAAAACATATAACGGTTGTAAGCAAATATTTCGCTAAAAGCATCTGCATTATAATCGGTGTTTTTCCTAAAGTCATAAAAGCCTTCTGGTAAATCTTTGATATGAACTAATCTGTTCTCACCAAAATAAGCGAAAGGATAGATTTCTTTATCAGCGTAATTGTGATAATCAATATTCGCCTTAATTATAGATGAGGCGTAATTAGAAATCTTTGACTTTTCTTTAAACTTATCAAAATCTGCAAGTTCCTTATTGTGCCTTTTGTCAATAAAAGCAGCAAAATCTTCAGGTTCTTTATTACTATACTTCACTAATTTTCTTGACGTTCTTTCATTGTTCAAGAATGTCTTTATCAAATAGTTGTTCTTTTTAGATCCTTCTCCATTAAAAACAAGTGATTCATCAAACTCGTAGGTATTGAGCCTAATTAATACGCTATCTGCTGGTTCTAAAATTACAAATTGAATTTCGCCACCATGTCTAAAAGAATATAAACCGGTCTTTAAGTTTTCAATCTTATGGCTAAATCGATTGTCGCTATCTAACTTTATAGTATCACTGAAGCTTGTTTTTCTGTTGTATAGAATAACGGTGTCACCTTTAGGATTGATAATTTCACCTCCAAAGTATGCAGTATCATCATTAGAAGTCGTAACATTATCACATCCTAATAAAATAGATAATGCTCCAAAAAGTAAAACCTTAAGCTTGTTCATTTTGTAGTCTTGTGCTCACAAGAAACAAAAATATATTTCTCAAAGTATCACTCTTGTTAACACGCCGTTAAAACTTACTTAAAAAGCCATAAATTTCGGCTTATGGCTTAAATTTTCTACTTTTGCCGCCAAATAAAACAGCTATACATGTTATCAGTTTCAAATCTTTCAGTTCAGTTTGGTAAGCGCGTATTATTCGATGAGGTAAATACGACATTTAATAATGGGAATTGCTACGGAATAATCGGTGCAAATGGTGCAGGAAAATCAACCTTTTTGAAAATTTTAGCCGGTAAAATGGACCCGACTTCTGGTCATGTACATTTAGAAACTGGCAAGCGTATGTCTGTTCTTGAGCAGGAACATAATAAACACGATGATGATACTGTTTTAGAAACAGTATTAAAAGGTAATAAACCACTATATAAGTTAAAGACAGAAATTGATGCACTTTATGCTGATTATACGGATGAAAATGCCGAAAAAATAGGCGAGCTTCAGGTTCAGTTCGAAGAAATGAACGGTTGGAATGCCGATAGTGATGCTGCCGCTTTATTATCTAACTTAGGTATAAAAGAAGATTTACATTACACACAAATGGCAGATTTAGATGGAAAGCAAAAGGTCCGTGTATTGTTGGCACAGGCATTGTTTGGTAATCCAGATGTTTTAATCATGGATGAACCAACCAATGACCTTGATTATGAAACTATCTCTTGGTTAGAGAATTTTATTGCTAATTATGATAATTGCGTAATCGTTGTTTCTCACGACCGTCACTTTTTAGACGCTGTTTGTACTCATATTTCGGATATTGATTTTGGTAAAATCAATCATTACTCTGGAAATTATACCTTTTGGTATGAGTCTTCACAATTAGCAGCTAAACAAAGAGCTCAGCAAAACAAGAAGGCAGAAGAAAAGAAAAAGGAGCTCGAAGAGTTTATACGTCGATTCTCGGCCAACGTTGCAAAATCGAAACAAGCCACGAGCCGTAAGAAAATGATTGATAAGCTTAATATCGCCGACATAAAGCCGTCAAGCAGACGCTATCCAGCCATTATTTTCGAACGTGATAGAGAAGCAGGAGATCAAATCCTTAATGTTGAAGGGTTATCTGCAAGTATCGATGGTGAACTATTGTTTAAGAACATTGATATCAATTTGGCAAAAGGTGATAAAGTTATTATCTACTCTAAGAACTCGAGAGCGAGTACTGCTTTTTATCAAATTTTGAATGGTAAGGAAAAACCAGACTCAGGAAAATTTGCTTGGGGTGTGACAACAACACAATCCTATTTACCGCTTGATAATAGTGAATATTTCCAGGAAAAGTTGACTTTAGTAGACTGGCTTAGACAGTGGGCTCAAACAGAAGAAGAAAGAGAAGAAGTTAACATTCGTGGGTTTTTAGGTAAAATGATTTTTAGTGGAGAAGAAGCTCTTAAAACTGCTGATGTACTTTCTGGAGGAGAAAAAGTACGTTGTATGTTAAGCCGTATGATGATGATGCGTGCTAATGTTTTGATGATAGATGAACCAACAAATCACTTAGATTTAGAGAGTATTACCGCATTTAATAATTCATTAAAGAATTTTAAAGGTACTGTATTAGTTACAACGCACGACCATGAGTTTGCTCAAACTGTTGGTAATCGTATTATTGAATTAACGCCGAGTGGAGTCATTGATCGCTACATGACCTTCGATGAATATATGAGCGACAAAAAGATTAAAGAACAGCGCGAAAAGATGTATGCTGTCGAAGCGTAATTAAATAAGCTATAAGAAATTAAAGGGATATGGTTTTTGCCGTATCCCTTTTTTATTTAAAATTTAGTTGACGTTTTCAACAATTCTGTTTATAATTTCCATAGCTTTTT
>CBFHYD010000019.1:0-12354 GCA_965659975.1 Winogradskyella sp.
CTTTGATATTGCCGTAATTATTTTCTTCGCTTCTTATTTCATCGATTTTAAAACCTTTGGTTTACCCTATTGGTCTATCGGATTTCTAAAAAGTAAGGCTACAGTTTTCACAATTTATGTAAGTGTGCTTTGGTTAATTTCAACCTATAGCATCAAGTTCTACAACGTTTATAGATATACAAATACACTACATATATTTGTGTTATTGGTAAAACAATTTGCATTGTTCTGTGTGATTGTTTTTGCCTTTTTAGGATTTTACCAAAGTCTTCAAGTAGACAAAACAGCAGTTTTTAAGTATCTGATTTATAGTATTGGAGTAATTAGTGCCATAAAACTCATTTCTTTTTACAGCTTAAGATCAATAAGGCAATTTCTTCATGGAAACCTGCGGAGTGTCTTAATTATTGGCGACAGTAAAGGAGCTCACGAATTAAAGAGTTTTTTTAAAGAGAACAAGGCATATGGTTACGAACTAAAGGGTATTTATGGTAATTCAAAATCGAATGCGTTTACTGGTAATGTGAAAGACGCTCTAAACCTACTCTCCGAATCAGAAAGTATTGATGAGATTTACTGCGCAATGGAAGAACTTTCTGAGGAAGATATAAACACTTTTGTCCAGTATGCAGAAGTCAAACAATTTAATATTAAGTTCATTCCTCAGACCTCCAACTTTCTAAATAAACGATTAAAAACAGATTTCTATAATTATTTACCTGTTATGTCTATTCAAGATGTAGCACTTAATCAGCCTTTTAATAAAGTTTTAAAGCGTATTTTCGATATCGGCTTTTCAATTCTGGTTATCGTTTTTGTGTTGTCATGGTTGAGTATAATTTTATTTATTCTAATAAAAATAGAGTCTAAAGGGCCTTTGTTTTTTAAACACAAACGAAATGGAATAAACTATAAAGAGTTTAATTGCTATAAGTACAGAACTTTGAGGGTCAATTCCACAGATGGTGTCGATTACGTAAAAGAAAAAGATAAAAGGGTTACTAAAATTGGTAAGTTCTTGAGACGAACAAGTTTAGATGAATTACCACAATTTTTTAATGTATTAAAAGGAGAAATGTCCGTTGTTGGACCAAGACCTCATATGTTGGCCTATACTCAAGCTTACTCTAAGAAAATTGACCCGTACAACTTTATATTTCGTCACAATGTAAAACCTGGCATCACCGGTTTAGCACAGGTTAAAGGTTTTAGGGGCGAAGTAAAGAAGGATGAAGATATAATTAATAGAATTAAATACGATATTTTTTATATAGAAAACTGGTCTATTTTATTAGACTTAGATATTATTAGCCGTACTATAGTTTCTGTTATAAAAGGAGACGAAAAAGCTTATTAAATAATATTCTGTAGCTTTTTAAGTTGAATAGATGCATCGAACGATTCTATAGCAGTCTTCTGGATTTTAAGTTTAGTATCTTCCGAAAAGTTGGCGGCATCAAGACTGTTAATGACACTATTTAAGTTATGGTAATTGCCTGCCTCAGCCACTATGCCTAAGTCAAAAGTCTGTATGATAGTCTCGCCTTCGCCTCCTCCAAAATATAGTATTGGTAACCCAAGCCTTGTATCGCCAATATCGTAGCGAATCATCGGAAATTCCTTGTTGTATAAAGATGTAACTACAATTCTGCCTTCACTTCCGTAAGGTAGCACTTCATTGTCATCATTTAATATTTTCACATATAATGTTTCACTATCTATTTGCCACTCTCCTTTTGGATTCTCAAATGCAATAAGGTCTAATTCAGAAGCACCATATTCGTTGACAATAGGAACGCCGAATTGTTTTGTCATTAACTTTCTATCATCATCGAATAACATTTCTGAGGTAACGAAACATACCTTTAATGATGGACATATATCGGTTAATATAATATTCTTTGTTCATAAAAATTTAGCAAATTGTAGAATTGGTGTTGTATAACCATTAATGTAATAAAAGGATGTGTTTCTAAATTTTTCGTTTACTTTTTCAAAAGCTATTTCGCTCATATCAAATACTGAAAATCGTGACCTGCGCGCAAGTTTGTCTTTTAAGCGTTCTAAATAATACCCTTTTTTGTCAAGTGGAATTCCATAAAACCGAGCTTATTTAGATGAGTTAAAATCAACATCGTATCAACCAAATCTATCTTGGATTACAGCCCATGTCAAAGCGTGGCAAAATATATCTTTAGCAAAGTAAAAAGGACTTCCCGAGGCTCCGGATGTTTTATCGATGTAAACCTCCTTTTTTTATACGTTGAAGACAATATATCTTCAAGAGGCTTTTGTAAATCACTTTTCTTCAGTACAGGAATAGAATTCCAGCTATTAGAATTTACATTGCCAATAAACGTTTTATAAAACGAATTATAATTAAGGTGATAGTTAATAATTGCTTCTCTCTTGTGAAAAATTATTTTTTCGAAAGCAGTACCATTGATATTTTGAATATCTTTTAAATGTTGTCGAGCCTCATTAATATCAAATCCTTTAAAACGTAAAGTAAAATCGAATAATTTCAACGAAATTGAAAGAAAAATGTTTATATAAATTAATTGTTTTTTGACCGTAAAAGCAATTATTTTTGCGCAAAACAACACTTGTTCAATGAATATTTTAGTATTAGGTTCTGGAGGTAGAGAGCATACATTCGCATGGAAAATAGCACAAAGCCCAAAATGTAAATCATTATTTGTGGCACCAGGTAATTCTGGAACAGCCAAAATTGCCACAAACTTATCAATAAGTGTTACTGATTTTGATGGCATTAAAAATGCTGTTTTAGAAAATGAAATAAATCTAATTATAGTCGGACCAGAAGATCCATTGGTTCAAGGTATTCATGATTACTTTTTAGATGACCAATCTCTTAATCACGTTAAGGTTATTGGTCCGCAAAAGGCAGCAGCAGAATTAGAGGGCAGCAAAGAATTTGCCAAAGAATTTATGATGAGACATCATATACCAACTGCGGCTTATCAAAGCTTCACTGCTGATACGCTGAATGATGGTTACACATTTCTTGAAACACTGAAGCCACCATATGTATTAAAGGCTGATGGACTCGCTGCAGGAAAAGGTGTTTTAATTCTTAATGATTTAGATGAAGCAAAATCCGAGTTGAAGCAAATGCTTGTTGATTCAAAATTTGGTAATGCGAGTACAAAGGTTGTTATCGAAGAATTTTTAGATGGTATTGAGCTAAGCTGTTTTGTCCTAACCGACGGTAAAGACTACAAGATTTTACCTACTGCAAAAGATTATAAACGTATTGGTGAAGGAGATACCGGACTTAATACTGGCGGCATGGGCGCGGTTTCGCCAGTGCCGTTTGCCACAGAAGACTTCCTCAATAAAATAGAAACTCAGATTGTAGAACCGACTGTAAAAGGACTTAAAAAAGATAATTTGCCTTATGTAGGTTTCATCTTTATTGGCTTAATAAAAGTTGGTGATCAGCCTAAAGTTATTGAGTATAATGTACGTATGGGAGATCCTGAAACTGAGGTTGTATTACCACGCTTAAAAACAGATTTAGTTAGTGCTTTTGAAGCCATGGCAAACGGAACTTTAGCGGATATTGATATTGAGATTGATGAGCGAGCAGCTACAACTATAATGTTGGTGTCTGGAGGTTATCCCGAAGCTTATGATAAAGGGAAAGAAATTTTTGGTTTAGATAATGTAAAGGAATCAATTGTATTTCATGCTGGTGCACAAAAGAAAGATAATAGTACTATTACTTCTGGTGGTCGAGTTATGGCGATTACATCATTTGGAGAGACCTATCAACAGGCCATAAAAAAATCTTATCAAACAATAGAAAACATATCATTTGATAAGATGTATTATAGAAAAGATATAGGTTTTGACCTATAAATAAGAGTGTGCCGTTACGCTTTTATCTTCTTCGTTATTGGCGTTATATTTTTTCAACTCGTTCATCCAGTAAGCAAACGCTACTAAACCAATAATTATAAATAACCAAGAAGCCGCATTAGCTGCCCACCAGTTTGTTAATTCTAGTGACCTTAATGCATCTAAAGGTGCAAAAAGTGTGTTTACAAATAAATCTTCTATTGCGTAAAAGAAATCGCTCATAACTTTAATAAATTTACTCGATATTCGAGAATTAAATAACTTGTTGGTAAATTCGACAATTCAAAGGTAAAAATACAAAAACTGTAAATGATTACAAGCATTTTTGATAAATCTAAACCAATCAATTTTATTATTGTAGCCGCAATAATAATTTTAAGTTTTTCCTTTCATCTCTTTTTTGGTATTGGTGTAGAATTAACTCAAACGTCTCAGCTTATATTGAGTTTATTCATTGTTTTTTTCTCTCTGTTTTTAAGTGATTTTATTATTTCAAAAAACTCACTAAATAGAAAAAACAGTCATGCGATTTTAATATTTGGTTTACAAATTTTAATTTTTCCAGAAGTGTTTAGTGACCTTAGTTTGCTAACAACGAACCTATTGATTCTCTTTGCCAGTCGCAGATTATTAAGCTTACATTCCAAAAAATCAATAAACAAGAAGTTTTTTGATGCCTGTTTTTGGATAGCCTTGGCCAGTCTATTTTACAGTTGGGCCGTATTGTTTTTTGTTTTAGTTTTTATTGCGTTTATCTATTATTGGCAAGGACAAATCAAATATTTTTTCACTTCGGTTTTAGGAATCGTAACAGTTGCTATTTTGCTCATTCTTTATAATATCCTAATTAAGGATTTGTTTTTTGTCGAATCAAACTTTGACTTTACTTATAGTTTAGATTTTTCTACTTACAATAGTTTAGAAGATGTAATAACCATCACTGTTCTTTTCGCAATGTATATCTGGAGCAGTATCTATTATTTGACGTATTTAAGAGAAAAGAAAAACTTAAGACCAGTTAGGATTTTGGTATTTATCTTATCAATTATTGCATTAGTTGTGTTGGTGATATCACCTAACAAAACAGGTGGAGAGTTTTTATTGTTCATGTTTCCTTTCTCAGTAATTACGGGAAACTATATTCAGAATATTAAGGAGTTATGGTTTAAAGAATTCTTTGTTTTCCTCCTGTTGGCATCAGGAATAGCCAATTTATTGCTGTAGCTTCTGACCAAAAGCCAAATCACCAGCATCTCCCAAACCAGGAATAATATAGCCTTTGTTATTAAGTTTTTCGTCAATAGCTGCTATCCATAAATGTGTATCTTCTGGAAGGTTGTTTTGTACAAAACCTACGCCTTCTTGAGCGCCAATAACACTAACTACATGTACATTTTTTGGAGTTCCAAATGGTTTTAATGCCTCAAATGTAGCAACCATGGATTGCCCAGTTGCCAGCATGGGATCTGCTAAAATGAGTGTTTTATTTTCTAGGCTTGGACATGCCAAATACTCTACTATAATTTCAAAACTTTCGGGATTCTCCTTATGATGTCTGTAGGCTGAGATAAAGGCATTCTCCGAGGCATCAAAATAATTAAGTAAACCGTTGTGCAAAGGCACACCGGCTCTTAGAATGGAACATAAAACAATATCATTCTTGTAGGTTTCATTTTCAGAAACTCCTAAAGGTGTAGTCGTTTTTTTGGACTCGTATGCCAATGACTTACTCAACTCATAACCCAAAACCTCACCAATACGTTCAATATTACGTCGAAATCGCATAGCATCTTTCTGAATATTTACATCTCTAATTTCGGATAAGAAACTATTTAAAATAGAAGGCGTTTGGGAAATATTATGAATGTGCATTCGTTTAGTTTTTGAATATTAAAGTTAATAATTCAAACTATATTTGCAGAACTAAATAAGTACCTATGTTTTCGGAAAAAGCAAATGCTATATTTCAAGATGTAATAAAGACGTATAAAGTCCTTAATACTGTCGATCAACCATTCACTAATATATTCGATAAAAATGACGATCTAATTGCGCATTTATTGTATAGAAAATGTTGGATAGATACGGTACAATGGGCTTACGAGGACATTATTAGAGATCCTAACATCGACCCTGAGGCAGCCTTAAAGTTGAAGCGAAAAATAGACGCTTCTAATCAAGATCGTACGGATACCGTTGAGTTTATAGACAGTTATTTCTTGGATAAGTATAAAGATGTTACTGTAAAGTCAGACGCAAAAGTTAACTCCGAAAGTCCAGCATGGGCAATCGATCGTTTATCAATTTTAGCGTTGAAAATTTACCATATGCACATCGAAACAGTTCGAGAAGATGCTACCGATAGTCATAAAGCGGCTTGCCAAAAAAAATTGGACGTATTATTGGAGCAACGCGTAGATTTGAGTAAAGCTATTAATGATTTGTTAGAAGATATTTCAAATGGTGACAAGTACATGAAAGTTTACAAGCAAATGAAGATGTATAATGACGATGAGTTAAACCCAGTGCTACGAGGACAAA
Source organism: Winogradskyella sp. (assembly GCA_965659975.1). GTDB lineage: Bacteria > Bacteroidota > Bacteroidia > Flavobacteriales > Flavobacteriaceae > Winogradskyella. Next base: position 6,427 of record CBFHYD010000019.1, read on the forward strand.
AATAATAATAGATTTATGTAGAAGTGTCGCACTGAGCGCAGTCGAAGTGTTATTTCTGCTACTAAGTAATTTGTATTTTAGACCTGATAATTTTTATCAGGTTATTTATTATGACCAAGCACAAGCACATACTCGTTTTGCGATTCTCAGCAATGGGAGATGTTGCTATGGCCGTACCTGTGATAAGAGCCTTAGTTTCCCAATATCCAGATGTGAAGCTAACTATAGTTACTCGAGAATTTTTCGCTCCATTTTTTAGAGAAATTAGAAATGTAGAGGTGTTTTTTATTGACCCCAAAGGAAAGCATAAAGGGGTTTTTGGGCTATGGAAACTTTCAAAAGAATTAAAGCAAATTCAGTTTGATGCTGTTGCCGACATTCACAATGTGTTGCGCACCAAAATCTTAAAGCTATTTTTAAGTAGAACTTTTTCCCAAATAGACAAAGGTCGCAGTGAGAAAAAAGCATTGATTTCTGGCGAAAAATTTGAACAACTAAAAACTACATATCAACGGTATACCGCTGTTTTTCAAAGTTTAGGATTTCCTGTTGATTTATCTGCTCCTGAATTTCCAGAACAAATTGAGTTGAACTCAAAAATCAAAAATTTTATTTCTAATCCAAGTCTACCACTAATTGGTATTGCACCTTTTGCCGCATTTGAAGGAAAGATGTATCCATTGGAGAAAATGAAATTGGTTATAAATCAGTTGTCCAAAAATTTCAATATCATTCTTTTTGGTGGTGGTAATGCGGAGATATTACAACTCAATCAAATTGAAGCCCAAACACCCAACACTAAAACTGTTGCAGGAAAACTAACCTTAGATGAAGAGTTGGATCTCATTTCCAATTTGGATCTAATGTTATCTATGGATTCTGGCAATGGTCATATAGCGGCAATGCTTGGTGTCAAGGTAATTACCATTTGGGGCATAACACATCCATATGCTGGCTTTAGACCATTTAACCAACCAGAAGACCATCAGCTTTTAGCAGATAGAAATACCTATCCTGAAATTCCAACTTCGGTTTACGGTAATAAACAACCCAAAGGTTATGAAAAAGCTGCAGGAAGTATTTCTGTAGAAAAGGTGATTGAAAAGATAAATTCCATTATCTAAACGCGAAGCGTTCTAAAAATCTAATAAGTCTAAAACTCTAATCTAAACATCATCATAATCGACAACAACTTTTGGTGTTGTTGGGTGCGCCTGACAAGTTAAAATTAATCCTTCTGCTACCTCGTTATCTGTTAAAATATTGTTTTGACGCATCGTCGCTTCACCTTCTGTAATTCGTGCGATGCAACTACTACAAATACCACCTTGGCAAGAGTAAGGCGCATCAATATCTTCCTTTAAAGCAGCGTCAAGAATACTATCTTCTTGAGACATTGTAATCTCAAATTCTTCGTCATCAACAATCACTTTTACAGTAGATTGTCCATCACCAATCTCAACATTAGTCTCGTCAGTTGTTGGTGCCGTAAATAGTTCAAAATAGATTTGTTTGTCCTTTATTCCATTTTCAAGAAGCACATCTTTAACCGTATGTATCATAGCTTCTGGGCCACATAAGTAGAAGCTTTCAATAGATACACCTTTGTATTTATTTTTAACAATGAGATTAACAGTGCTTTTTTCTATTCGACCAAATAATGCATCGTCTTCTTGTGCCTGGCTGTAAATAAAGTGAACATGAAAACGGTTGTCGTAAGTTTTCATAAGCTCCAGAATCTCAGCTGCAAACATGGCATCAGAAAAGCGCTTATTTCCATACACCAAAATAAAATTGCTGAACGGTTCGTCTTCCAGAAGTGTTTTGGCGATTCCGAGAATTGGTGTGATACCACTACCAGCAGCAAAAGCAGCAATAGTTCTTGTGCGTTCCTTGTTAGCTTCGAAAACAAATCGACCATTTGGTTCGGCAACTTCTAAGACATCACCAACACTCAACTTTTCATTTGCGTAAGTGGAGAATGTTCCATTTTCAACAGCTTTAACAGCTACCGTAAGGTCGCCACTATTTGTAGATGAACAAATGGAGTAATCACGTCGTATTTCTTCTCCATTGATTGTAGTTTTCAACGTAATATATTGCCCAGCTTTGTAGGTAAATTGTTCCTTAAGCGTTTCAGGAATATCAAAGGAAATGGCAACAGATTTATCTGTAACGCGGTCAATCGTTTTTATTGCGAGTTTATGGAATTGTGACATTGCAAATTTTTAAGCAAAAATAAGCAAACTTTAAAGGTATAAAGGACCCGCTGGTCATTTAGAAAACTTAAATTTTACTTAAAATTTACACACCTAAGAAACTTATACATAAGGAAATTATGTATATTTGAGTTATGAGTAATTCAAAATTATATAAAGGCAGTCTTAATACCATTATTCTCAAACTATTAAATGAAAATGGTAAGATGTACGGCTACGAGATAACCCAAAAAGTAAAGGCCATCACTAAAGGTGAATTAAATATTACCGAAGGTGCGTTATATCCAGCATTACATAAACTTGAGGCAGAAGGCTTACTCGATGTTGAGGTGGCCAAAGTAGATAATCGTTTGCGAAAATATTATAAGTTAACCGAAAGTGGCACAAAAGAAACCGTTAGTAAACTTGAGGAATTGGCAGAATATATAAGAACAATGCAAACCTTAGTAAATCCAAAACTAGCATAGATGAAACTCTCAGAAGACCAAATACAAGATTTATACGCGTTTACTCGTAAGCACTTTGTAGAGCATTATGATTTGCAAACTGAGTTAGTTGATCATTTGGCCAACGATATAGAATCCATGTGGTCCGAGAATCCAAAATTATCATATGAAGTGGCCAAGAAAAAAGCCTTTAAAAAGTTTCGTGTGTTTGGCTTTATGGAACCAATTGAACAAAAAGCAAAAGCCATGAATAAACGCTATATTAGATATTTATGGACAGAACTCAAAATGTGGTTTGAGTTACCTCAAATTCTTGTGACCTTAGGACTTTTCGGAATTTTTTACTTTATGTTCTCCTCCAAATACATCTCCTATTTTGCTTTAGGTTCTTACATTATCATTGGGATTTGGTGCTTATATAAAGGCATAAAACTAAATAGACAATTCAGAAGACGAAAAGAAATTTCCAGTAAAAAGTGGATGCTTGAAGAACTCATTTTCAAACAAGCTAGTGGCATCGCAATAGTTTTTATGACTCAATTTTATAATGTATATCACATTTCAGATTCCATTTTGGAAAATACATACTTATTAATTGCCACTTCTGCACTATTTACATTATTAGTCTTAGTTAACTTTATTAGCTTTGAGCTCATCCCAAATAAGGCCGAAGACTTATTAAACGAAACCTATCCAGAATTTTCTTTGTAACATTTTTTAGATTTTAAACACTAACAACTTCAAATAACCTAACCAAACTATGATCAAACATTTTTTAAGCTTAGAATGGAAACAATATTTCCGCTCTTCGTATTGGCAAAAAAACATTGCACTTAATGTGCTTTTGGTGCTTTTTGCCCTCTACATGATTGGGATATTTGTATTTCTGGGAGCATTTTTATTCAAAATTCTTTCAAAGCTATTTCCTGAACAAGACCCATTGGTCGTTGCAAGTAACTTTTTATTTTATTGGATCATTGGCGATTTACTTCTGAGATTTTTCATGCAAAAATTACCTGTTATGAGTGTGAAGCCTCTATTAACATTACCCGTAAAACGCTCTACAATAGTCAATTTTGTATTAGGAAAATCTGCGTTATCATTCTTTAATTTTTTACCACTTTTCGCATTAGTACCTTTTAGTATTTCATTACTCAACAATGGTTATTCGTCTACAGTGGTTTTTTCTTGGTTGATAGCAGTTATAATCATAACCTTTTGTCTCAATTTTCTAAACTTTATTATTGAAGCCTTTACGGCAGAACGAGATTACTCTTTTTTACCATTATTGATAGGAGTAGGAGGTCTTTTTGCTCTAAACTATTTCAATATTATTTCTTTCACAGAAATTGTTGGTAATGGCATTCTTGCAATAACAGAAACCCCAATCTTTTTATTAGTACCATTAGGCCTGCTTGCGGTTCTGTATTCATTCAATTTTAAAATACTTAGAGACAAACTGTTCTTGGATGCCTCCTTACAGACTAAGGTTAAAGAAGTCAATGCTTCAGAATTGTCTTGGACGAATAGATTTGGTGATATTTCTCCTTTTATGAAACTCGATTTACGTCTCATTTGGCGTAATAAAAGAACTAAATCAATGGCGTTCTTAATGATTATTGGTTTGCTGTATGGTTTATTCTTTTACCCGCAACCTCTGTATAGAGATATGGAGTTTATGTGGGCGTTTATTGGAATATTCTCCACAGGGTTTTTCTTAATCAATTTTGGACAGTTTATTCCGGCTTGGGATAGTGCTTACTACAAAATGCTAATGAGTCAGAATATCAAGTACAAGCAGTATTTAAGAAGTAAATTTATTCTTATGGTAATGAGTGTAGTCATTATGTTTGTCTTAGGCATTCCTTATGTGTTCTTTGGTTGGAAAATACTACTTGCACATTTTGCTGCTGCGATTTATAATATTGGTGTAAATTCTCATGTGATATTATGGGGTGGCTCTTTTAATAGAAAAAAGATTGAACTCGATAAAAAAGCCGCATTTAATTATCAAGGAACTGGAGCAGTACAATGGCTTATAGGTATTCCGTTAATGATATGTGCCAATGGTATTATTTGGACTTCTTAATTGGCTTATTAACTTCGAAGTTGCCATAGCTGCATTAATAGTTTTAGGCGTTTTAGGCATTGTATTGCACAAAACCTTAATGGTTGGAATCACACAAAAATATTTAGACTCAAAACATAAAATGATTGCGGCTTTCAGTAAAGACGCTTAATACAATATAACCATGATAAAAACACAAGACTTATCAAAATCATATAGCGGAACTCAGGTTCTTAAAATAGACGCATTAGAAATTCCTAAAGGGCAAAGTTTTGGACTTGTTGGGAATAATGGCGCAGGTAAAACGACATATTTCAGTTTGCTTTTGGATTTAATAAATCCTTCCACAGGAACAATAACAAATAACGATGTGGTGGTGTCTAAGAGCGAAGATTGGAAACCTTTTACATCGGCATTTATTGATGAAACCTTTTTAATTGGCTACCTAACACCAGAAGAATACTTCTACTTTATTGGAGATTTAAGAGGACAAAATAAGGCCGATGTCGATAAGCTTACGTCACAATTCGAAGACTTCTTTAATGGAGAAATATTAGGTAAGAAAAAGTACTTACGTGACCTTAGTAAAGGTAACCAAAAAAAGGCTGGAATTGTAGCGGCATTAATTGGTAATCCTGAAGTTATCGTTTTAGATGAGCCTTTTGCAAACCTTGATCCAACAACTCAAATTCGTTTAAAACAAATATTAAAAGACTTAGCAGAAAAACAAGGTGTTACAGTGTTAGTATCGAGTCACGATTTATTGCATGTTACAGATGTTTGTGAGCGTATTGTGGTATTGGAAAAAGGAGAAATCGTAAAAGATTTAGAAACCAATCCAACTACACTTAAAGAGTTAGAAGCACATTTTGCAAAGTCTGCGGTCACTAGCTCTGAAGAAGAATAAAGCGTTGCAATTAGATATATAAATTATAAAGCCCAAAATTTTCTTGGGCTTTTTTGTTTAGAGCCACTAAAAGGCCTAAAACAGTGTGCTTTTTATCGAAAATTCAAAAAGATGTTTATTTTTACGGCTCACACCACATAAATTTTAAAATGCGACAAAAAATTCATAGTTGCTTTTTCTTTTTTCAAAGCCGCAAAAAACTTGCATAGCCATAGCTACGGAAGTGCTTTTGAAATGTAGAAAAAAGGAAAATGAACAAGTATTTATGATGTATTTTAAGGTTTATTG
>CBFHYD010000019.1:12363-33901 GCA_965659975.1 Winogradskyella sp.
CATAGCTACGGAAGTGCTTTTGAAATGTAGAAAAAAGGAAAATGAACAAGTATTTATGATGTATTTTAAGGTTTATTTGGTGTTTTCATAACAAATCCAAGTAGTTTACGTTATGTCTTAACCAATTAAATTACACTCTTAGTGAAGTCTTATATCAAAGTCGTTGTTACATTTTTAGTGTTGGTGATCGTCGCCCAAAGCTGTTCGCGAAAAAAAGACAATTTTATAAATCGCGCATGGCATTCTGTTGGTACTGAATACAACATTTTGTATAATGGTGAAATTGCACTTCAGCAAGGTTTACAGACAGTAAATAACGCATATACCGAGAATTTCTGGGAACTGTTACCGGTAGAACGCTTTGAAGCGAAAACAGATGAAGTACGATTAGGCAATGACGCTGAGAATTCGGATTTTGAACTTGCCGAAGAAAAAGCCACTAAAGCCATACAAAAACACAGTATGCTTATTGGTGGTAAAGAAAAGAATCCTCAAATAGACGAAGCTTACTTATTATTAGGGAAGTCGCGCTATTACGATCAGCGTTTCATTCCAGCAATGGCGGCGTTCAATAATATCCTCAATCGATACCCAACAAGTGATAAAATAAACCAAGTTAAAGTTTGGCGTGAAAAAACCAACCTTAGATTAGGTAACCCAGAATTGACGATTAAAAATCTAAAACGTCATCTAAGACAAGAACAGGTCGAAGATCAAGATCTGGCGGATATAACGGCAACCTTGGCAGACGCCTACTTAGCAATCCAAGTAAAAGACACGGCTTTAAAATACTTAGACACAGCTGCAGTTGCAACAAAGCTTAATGCAGAAAAAGCGAGATATAACTTTATAAGAGGTCAACTTTATGATGAGTTTGGCAAGAAGGATAGTGCCAATATGGCTTATGATATTATTATCGATATGCATCGCAAGATTCCAAGGGCTTTTTATATGAATGCACACTTGGCAAAATCAAATAATTTCGACATCGAAAGTGGAAATAAAGTTGAGTTTTTGGAATATTTGACTGATTTAGAAGAAGATCGTGAGAATCGTCCATTCTTAGATAAAATCCATTTTAGAATTGCAAAATACCATCAGTCACAAAATAACGATAGCTTATCAGAAGTATATTACAACAAATCTATTGCTTCAAATAAGAAATTGACCAGTGACAAAGAGCTATTTAAGTGTAATTATCTCATTTTAGGTGATATGTATTTTGACCGTACAGAATACAAAACAGCAGGCGCCTATTATGACAGTACACTCACAAATATGATTGAGGCTACGAAGCCATACCGTGTGGTTAAGAAAAAGCGATTAAACCTCGATGATGTAATAAAATATGAAGCCATTGCTCAAGGAAATGATAGTATCCTAAGAATTGTAAAACTCCCTAAAGAAGAACAAATCGCTTATTACGAAGACTATATTAAAGAACTCAAAAAACAAGACTCTATACGAACTGCGGTTTTTGAACAAAAATCAAAAGTCAGCAATGCTTCAAATAAAGGGATAACAAGTTTTGCAAACAATAGAAAATCTGGTCTTCCAGGCGTTCCTACAAATCAAGCAACCGGAGACTTTTATTTTTATAATCCAACCACAGCATCGTTCGGTAAGCAAGAGTTTTTAAGACTTTGGGGACAACGCGCACCAAAGGATAATTGGAGATGGTCCTCCGGAAAAAAAGCAACTGATGCTATAGAAGGCCTTGATGAAAAGACCGAGGAGATCGTAACTCAAATGGAGCGTTACGAGACGGAATTCTATATTGACAAGTTACCTACCGATAAAGCTGTTTTAGATAGTTTAGTTACAGAACGAAATTTTGCTTATTATCAATTGGGACTCATTTACAAGGAGAAGTTTAAGGAATACGAATTGGCAAAAACCAAGTTACAAGACTTATTAAAAAATGATCCTGAAGAACGATTAATATTACCTTCAAAATACCAATTGTACAAGATCTATCAAATCTTGGGTGAAAATGGAGAGGCAGAGATTACTAAAAACGACATTATCAAAAATCATCCGGATAGTCGATACGCTGAAATCTTAAAAAACCCAGATTCACAATTGGCCAAAGATCAAAATGATCCAGAAATTGTATATAAATCGCTTTACACTGAATTTGAGAACCAAGAATACGCAAAGGTCATATCTCAAGCCGACGTGATGATTACGCGTTTTGAAGGTGAAAAACTAGTGCCTAAGTTTGAAATATTGAAAGCCTCAGCAATTGGCAGACTAAGAGGAATTGAGAAATACAAGGAAGCTGTTAAGCATATTGCATTGACTTATCCTAATTCCGAAGAAGGTAAACAAGCGAGACTAATGCTCAATAGCTCTATCCCTCAAATGGAAACCAAAGAGTTTAAACCAGAAGATGAAGGAAATTCGTTCTTGGTAGTTTACCAGTTCCAAAGTTCTCAAAAAGAGGAAATCAAGGACTTTAAGGAAAGATTAGGTAAGGTTATGGAACGATTACCTTATAAAGATATTAAACTATCCGAGGATGTTTATGATGAGCAAACCAGATTTGTTGTTGTACACGGTTTATCTTATCTAATTTCTGCAATGGGCTTTGGACCAACTGTAGATGATTATACATTAGATAACGAAAAACCAATCACCAATAAATACATCACCATATCTTCTGCCAACTATGCGATTGTGCAGCGCTACAAAAACTTAGATACTTATATTAACCCAGAATAAAACCTCTATTATGCGTTCAAAAAACCAAAAATCATTACCTGGATTTAGCACAAAACAAAATGTAATTGCGCAAGGAACAAATATCGTTGGTGATATAGTTAGTACAAGTGCTTTTAGAATTGATGGAACCATTGAAGGTAATATTAAAACTGAAGGAAAGGTTGTAATAGGTAAAACAGGAAGCATTTCTGGCACATTAGAAGGTGTCAATGTTGATATAGAAGGTGAGTTTTCTGGCAAACTTATTATCAAAGGCACATTATCCTTAAAATCGTCCGCAGTAATTTCTGGTGATGTACAAGTCAATAAATTAGCGGTAGAACCTGGAGCCACCTTTAATGCAACTTGTGTGATGGGTTCAGTGAAAAGCTTACCAATTAATGGAACCAAAGAAAAAGCAATCAACGAAGGGAAAATCGCCTAATCATTATCTTCAATTTACATCTATCGCCTTTCAAATGGCAGCAGCTGTAGCCATTGTTAATTATCTTGGTGCTTGGTTAGATAAAAAATATAATACAGAATATTGGACAAGCACTCTGAACTTATTGGCGGTTTTTGCAGCTATATATTTAGTGATTTCTCAAGTCATAAAAATATCGAAAGATGAGGATTAAGGAAATAATAGCTTACACATTAATTTTCATCGCACTACTTTATTTAATTTATTTTGGCCAAACCGAAATCTTTGAACTAATTGAATCAAAACCAAGATTTAATTATTGGAATACGACGGCATTCTTTTCGGGTATTTCCTTACTAATTTGTGTTATTTTAAGAATAATGTCAAATTTTGAAGTCTTAAAAACCAAGATAGGTTACATTTATCTAACGACACTAATGCTAAAGGCAGGATTGTTTTTTATTGTCTTTAAGGACTCTGTACTTTCCATTAAAGAATTTAATACTTCAGAGCGTTCGAGCTTACTAATTTCTCTATTGATTTTCTTGGTTTTAGAAGTCTTTATTGTGGCAAAAATTCTCAGAGAAAACAACCCTAAAATATAAAGAACAAAAAGACATTTTTATTCTAAATAAATGCGTACATTTGCAGCGAATTTAAAAGTAGGTATTTTTAAGCCCTTTAGAATGAGAATAAACACCTTAAAAAAAGCAATATTATCAGCACTATTATTAATGGCTTTTAATGTTGGTTTTGCTTCAGACGCAAAAGGAGATAGTGCCGGTAAATCAGGCGATCCAGTAAATACGCCAGAAGAAATAAACGATTATATTCAGCACCACGTAAAAGACTCTCACGACTTTCACTTATTCTCATATTTTTCCGACGGACAAGAGCACCACGTTGGTTTCCCGTTACCAGTTATATTATATGGTAACAATGGATTATCGGCATTCATGTCTTCTGCTTTTCATCATGATGAAGAGGGAAAAGTTATTGTCACTAAAGGTGAATCCAACTTCGTAAGATTACATGGGCATATATATGAATTAAATGCTGGTGAAACAGAAGTAGCATTTGATGCAGAACATCACGCAACTAACGCAAGTAAGCCAATAGATTTATCAATTACTAAAAGTGTTTTTGGGATATTGTTATTTGGTCTTATGATGTTCTTTATGTTTAGAGGTCTTGCTAAGCAATATAAAGAAAAGGATGTGCCTACCGGTTTTGGACGTGTGTTAGAGCCATTGGTTATCTATGTGCGTGACGAAATCGCTAAACCGAATATCGGTAAAAAATACAGAAAGTTTACAGGTTACCTTTTGACTGTATTTTTCTTTATCTGGCTTTCAAATTTAATGGGCTTAACACCATTTGGATTTAATGTTACTGGACAATTAGCGGTAACAGCAGTATTAGCGCTTTTAACTCTAATCATTTACTTAGGATCAAGTACAAAGGATTTTTGGATGCACCAATTATGGATGCCAGGTGTGCCTTATCCAATACGACCAATATTAGCTGTAATAGAACTTGCAGGAACGCTAATCATTAAGCCATTTTCGCTTATGGTTCGTTTGTTCGCAAACATCACAGCTGGACACATTGTAGTTATGAGTTTGATAGCTATTGGAATTTCTATGCAAAAAGAAATGACTGTAGTTGGCTCAACGACATTGTCATTAGTATTATCATTATTTATAACATTAATTGAAGTGTTAGTAGCCTTTTTACAGGCGTACATATTTACAATGCTATCGGCATTATTTATAGGTATGGCAGTAGAAGAGCACGAACATCATTAAAATAAAAGTTTGTTTAATTATTTAAATCAATTATCATGACAGGTACTCTTAACTTAATAGGAGCTGGATTAATCGTAATCGGTGCTGGTATCGGACTTGGGCAAATTGGTAAAGGAGCAATGGAAGCTATTGCTCGTCAGCCAGAAGCTTACGGAAAGATTCAAACAGCGATGATTATTATTGCTGCACTTTTAGAAGGTCTTGCATTTGCTGCGATTTTCTTAGGGAAGTAATCCTAAAAACTCATTCCCTGTAACGGTTGGTTGCAGGGAATGATAATTATTTTAAATGTTTACAATAGTATTATGGAACAACTATTAGAAAATTTTTCTCTCGATTTATTTGTGAAGCAAACCGTTTTGTTTATCATACTTATATTCATAATGGCCAAGTATGCTTGGAAGCCAATAATGAATTCTTTAAATGAAAGAGAAGAAGGTATAAAAGATGCATTGGATTCTGCTGAGAAGGCAAGAAGGGAAATGGAAAACCTTCAAGCAGATAATGAGAAATTATTGAAAGAAGCTAGAGCAGAGCGTGAGAACTTGTTAAAAGAGGCAAGAGAATTGAAGAATAAAATGATCGAGGATGCCAAGGAAGAAGCTCGCGCAGAATCTAACAAATTAATCGACCAAGCGAAGTCTTTAATCGAAAACGAAAAGAAAGCTGCAATTGCAGATTTAAAATCTCAAGTAGCAAACTTATCTATCGACATTGCAGAAAAAGTAGTTAAAGACGAATTATCTAGCAAAGACAAACAATTAAAGCTTGTAGAATCAATGCTTGGTGAAGCAACTTTGAACTAATAAGTCTTTAAAGATATTTTAATAGAATGAATAGAGCAGCAATACGATACGCAAAAGCAACATTAAGCTTAGCACAAGAGCAAGAACTTGAGGCAAAGGTTAATGAGGATATGAAATCCATCGCTAATGCTATTTCAGAAAGTTCTGAGTTGGCTCAAATGCTTTCGAACCCTGTAGTAAAATCCTCTGATAAAAAAGAAGTGTTATCAAAAATATTCAAAGGAATCACTGTAAATACTAATAGTGTAATAGATGCCTTAATCTCAAATAAGAGATTAACGTTATTACCAGAAGTTGCAGCAAGCTACAACAATTTATTTGATCAATTAAGAGATAGTCAAGTTGCAACTGTAACAACTGCGGCACCATTGAGTAAAGAACTAGAGGCTAAAGTACTTTCTAAAGTAAAAGAGTTAACAGGTAAAGAAGCAGAAGTTGAAAATATAATAGATGAAAGCATCATAGGTGGTTTCATCTTACGAGTTGGTGATATTCAATACAATGCGAGTATTGCTAACAAACTTGATAAATTAAAAAGAGAATTTATACTAAACTAATAGCTAAGGCTAATAGCTAAAGACAATAAAAATGGCAGAAGTAAAACCAGCTGAAATATCAGCAATCTTAAAACAACAACTTTCAGGTTTTGAAGCAGGAGCTTCATTAGACGAAGTAGGAACAGTATTAACTGTAGGTGATGGTATTGTACGTGCTTACGGATTAGCAAATGCTGAATATGGCGAACTTGTTGAATTCGATGGTGGTGCAGAAGGAATTGTGCTTAACCTTGAAGAAGATAATGTTGGTATCGTACTTTTAGGTGATTCTAAAGCTGTAAAAGAAGGTTCAACAGTAAAACGTACATCACGTATTGCTTCGGTAAAAGTAGGTGAAGGTATTGTTGGTCGTGTTGTAGATACATTAGGTAATCCAATAGATGGTAAAGGACCAATCACTGGAGAAACTTACGAAATGCCATTAGAGCGCAAGGCTCCAGGTGTTATATACAGAGAACCAGTAACAGAACCAATGCAAACTGGGATTAAGGCGATTGACGCTATGATTCCTGTTGGACGTGGTCAACGTGAGTTGGTAATTGGTGACCGTCAAACTGGTAAAACAACTGTTTGTATTGACACAATTTTAAATCAAAAAGAATTTTACGATGCAGGTGAGCCAGTATATTGTATCTACGTTGCAGTAGGACAAAAAGCATCTACTGTTGCAGGTATTGCAAAAACGTTAGAAGAAAGAGGTGCTTTAGCTTATACGACAATTGTTGCTGCTAATGCTTCGGATCCTGCTGCGATGCAAGTATATGCACCAATGACAGGAGCTTCAATAGGTGAGTACTTTAGAGATACAGGTAGACCAGCATTAATCATATATGATGATTTATCAAAACAAGCCGTAGCATATCGTGAGGTGTCATTATTATTACGTCGTCCTCCAGGACGTGAGGCGTATCCAGGTGACGTATTCTACCTTCACTCACGTTTATTAGAGCGTTCTGCAAAAGTGATCAATGATGACACGATTGCAAAAGAAATGAACGATTTACCAGAGTCATTAAAGCCAATGGTAAAAGGTGGCGGTTCTTTAACGGCGTTACCAATTATCGAAACACAAGCTGGTGACGTATCTGCATATATCCCTACTAACGTAATTTCGATTACTGACGGTCAGATTTTCTTAGATGGTGACTTATTTAACTCTGGTGTACGTCCAGCAATTAACGTAGGTATTTCAGTATCTCGTGTTGGTGGTTCTGCTCAGATCAAATCAATGAAGAAAGTATCAGGTACATTAAAGTTAGATCAAGCGCAATTCCGCGAATTAGAAGCATTTGCTAAGTTCGGTTCTGACCTTGATGCTTCGACATTAAACGTAATCGAAAAGGGAAAGCGTAATGTTGAAATCCTTAAACAAGCACAAAACGATCCTTTTACAGTAGAGGATCAGGTAGCAATTATTTATGCAGGTTCTAAGAACTTATTAAAGAATGTACCAGTTGAAAAAGTAAAAGAATTCGAAAGAGATTATATCGAGTTCTTAAATGCTAAGCATAGAGACACGTTAGATACGCTTAAGGCTGGTAAATTAACTGATGAGGTTATCGATACTTTGACAAACGTAGCTAAAGATTTAGCTTCTAAATACTAATAAAAACTTCGTAAGAAGAACTTAAGTTAAGCTTATGGCAAACTTAAAAGAAATACGTAACAGAATATCATCAGTGTCTTCAACGATGCAGATTACAAGTGCCATGAAAATGGTATCTGCTGCAAAGTTAAAAAAGGCACAAGATGCTATTACTGCAATGCGTCCTTACTCAAATAAATTAACAGAGTTATTACAGAACTTAAGTGCAACGTTAGATGCAGATTCTGGAAGTAAGTATTCTGAGCAACGTGAAATCAATAAGATATTGGTTGTTGTTGTTACTTCAAATAGAGGACTGTGTGGTGCTTTTAATTCTAATATTATTAAGCAAGTTAATAGTTTGATTACTGACACTTACGTAGGTAAAGACGTGTCAGTGTTGGCTATAGGGAAAAAAGCTAATGATGCATTTGCCAAGAAAGATATAGTCATTGCAAATGAGAGTAATATTTTTGATGATTTAACTTTTGACAATGCTGCTCAAATAGCCGAAATGCTAATGACGAAATTCGTCGAAGGTAAATATGATAAAGTGGAGTTGGTTTACAACAGATTTAAAAATGCTGCTACACAAATTGTTATGAACGAACAGTTCTTACCAATTGTACCAGTAGAATCAGACGCAGTAGTAAATTTAGATTACATTTTCGAACCTTCTAAGGAACAAATCGTTGAAACGTTAATTCCTAAATCACTTAAAACTCAGTTATTCAAGGCAATCAGAGATTCTTTTGCTGCTGAACACGGCGCACGTATGACAGCTATGCATAAAGCAACGGATAACGCTACAGAATTGAGAGACCAATTAAAACTGACGTATAACAAAGCAAGACAAGCCGCGATTACCAATGAAATTTTGGAGATTGTTGGTGGAGCAGAGGCATTGAACAATTAAGACCTTACTCGAAACTATAATACAAAACCTCACAATAACAGTGAGGTTTTTTTGTTTTAAAAAATGTATTTTTAACTCATCAAGATTTTGGTTTGAGCGGATTTCAAAGGCTTTTTAAACAAACGTTTATTTATGGTTTAGCAACGGTTTTACCTCGTATGTTAAGCTTCATCTTGGTGCCACTTTACACAAGTCCAGAAGTATTATCAGTAGAAGAGTACGGACGTGTATCTTTCATTTTTGCTTATTTCGTGCTATTTAATGTCATATTAGCTTATGGTATGGAAACTGCATTTTTTCGATTTTTCAATAAAGAAGAGGACGCCCAATCAGTAACAAGTACATCGGCAATTTCTTTAATCATATCTTCTGTTGGAGTATTAACTATCGCATATCTGTTGCGTGAGCAAATAAGTAATTGGTTAGATATAGAATTGAAATACCTTAATTTGGTCTTCATCATTTTGCTTTTCGATGCACTCGTTATTATACCATTTGCATGGCTTAGAGCAACACAAAAACCAGTGAAATATGCTATAATTAAACTACTTAATGTTGTTATTAATTTAGGGCTGAATGTATTTCTACTCCTGTATTTAAAGGATTTAGCCCAGAATAATAACTTGTTTGATAACGTCTACAAGCCAAATTTTGAAATCAGTTACATTTTTATTTCTAATGTCATTGCAAGTGGTGTAACGCTATTATTATTGCTGCCATTTTACTTTAAGCTGAATTTTAATTTGGATCGCAGTTTATTAAAACGAATGCTTACATATGCCTTTCCTATTTTAATCGCAGGCGTAGCTTTTTCAATCAATGAAACGTTTGATCGTATTTTACTTAAGGAACTACTGCCAGTCGATGTCGCCGATTCGCAAATAGGTATGTATTCTGCATGTTATAAGTTGGCTTTGTTCATGACGCTTTTTGCAACTGCCTTTAGACTTGGCATCGAACCATACTTTTTTAGCCATGCTAGAGCAGAAAATCCTCAAAAAAATTACGCTTTAATTTTAGAGTTTTTTGTGGCCTTAGGTTCAGTAATACTTTTAACGGTTGTGGTGTTTGCAGACCTCATAAAACCATTCATAATAAGAAGTGAAGACTATTATCCAGCCATGTGGATAGTGCCGCTAATTCTCATAGCAAATTATTGTCTCGGCATTTATCATAATCTATCTGTTTGGTATAAAGTAACGGATAGAACTAAATTTGGTGGTTATATATCTGTTTTAGGCGCCTTAATAACACTTATAGTTAACTTTATTCTCATTCCTTTAATCGGATTTAAGGCTTCGGCAATTGCTACTGTATCGGCTTATGGTTTAATGATGCTATTGTCTTTTTACTATGGAAAGAAATATTACCCAATTCCTTATAACTTCAAAAAAATAGGATTGTATTTTATATCATCAATAGGACTTTCCTTAATTTATTTCTATGGCGGATTTAGAGAGAATTATACTGCCGGAATCGTTGTATTAATTGTATTTTTGGGCATTGTTTTTCTAAATGAAAAACAAAACATCAATAGAATTTTAAGGAAAGAATTATGACCATAAATATCATAAATAAATCATCTCACACCTTACCACATTACGAGACGATTGCTTCGGCAGGTATGGATTTAAGAGCTAACATTGTTGAGCCTATAATTTTAAAACCTTTAGAGCGTACAATCGTCAAGACAGGATTATTTATTGAACTTCCGATTGGAATAGAAGCCCAGGTAAGACCAAGAAGTGGCTTGGCGGCAAAGAAAGGAGTTACTGTACTTAATGCACCAGGAACAATAGATGCAGATTATCGAGGAGAAATAGGCGTCATTCTTGTCAATCTTTCTAACGAAGATTTTAGTATAGAAAATGGTGAACGTATTGCACAGCTTGTCATTGCAAAACACGAACGTGCGGAATGGCAAGAAGTAAATGAGCTTTCCAAAACAGAACGCGGCGAAGGCGGTTTCGGCAGTACAGGAACTAAATAAAATGCCCCATTGCCTTGCGGCATTTCCCCAGAGGGGAAAATAAATTAGAGAAAAAGATTTTATGGGTATTAATTATCTATAAACAAACTAAAAATTAATAGTAAATTAAAGGTCCTTTCCTTTGGAAAGGATTTAGGATAGGCTTATGAAAATAATAGTCCCAATGGCAGGTCGAGGTTCGCGCCTAAGACCACATAGTTTAACTGTCCCAAAACCCCTAATTCCGGTTGCAGGACAACCAATCGTTCATAGATTAGTAAAAGATATAGCTAAAGTTCTAAAACAACCTATTGAAGAGGTAGCGTTTGTTTTAGGCGATCCAGCATTTTTTGGAGATGATGTTGTTGAAAAATTAGAAAAGCTTGCTGAAGATTTAGGTGCAAAAGCGTCTATTTATAGGCAAGACAAGCCATTAGGAACAGGTCACGCCATAATGAGTGCAAAGCCATCTTTATCAGGACAGGCAGTAATCGCGTATGCAGACACCCTAATCCGGGCAGAATTCGAATTAGATCCTAAAGCAGATAGTGTTATTTGGACAAAACAAGTTGATAACCCGGAGGCATACGGTGTCGTGAAGTTAAACGCTAATAATGAAATCATAGAGTTGGTAGAAAAACCAAGTTCATTTGTTAGCGATCAAGCAGTTATCGGTATTTATTATTTTAAAGACGTTTCAGAGCTGAAAGATAAACTTCAAGAAGTCCTTGATGAAAATGTTATGAATGGTGGAGAATATCAGATTAATGACGGAATCAAGCGCATGATGGCAGATGGTAAAGTCTTTAAAACTGGTACTGTAGATGAATGGATGGATTGCGGGAATAAAACAGTCACACTCGAAACTAATTCAAAAATGCTTGGATTCTTGAAGGCTGATGCTGTAGAACAGTTAGTAGATGATTCCGTGATTATTGAAAACTCTACCATTATAGAGCCTTGTTATATTGCCAAAAATGTAACCTTACTTAATAGTACAGTTGGTCCAGATGTGTCTATTGGTGAAGGGACAAGCATCGAAAATTCTACCGTTAAAAATAGTTTAATTCAGACGAATTCACAGATTAAAAATGCTACATTAGACGAAGCTATGATTGGTAACCATGTAAAGTATAATGGAGAATTTACCAAAATTAGTATCGGCGATTATACACAAATGGAATAACTTTTGATTTTCCTGAAATGTATCGTCTAATTGAGACATTTCATTATGAAAAAACAGTTCTATAAACTCACCTTTCTTATTGTCACATTATGTGTCAATATGGGACTGTATGCTCAAGTAGATTTCAATAATCGAATTCAAGACGATTTAGGTGAAGTAAACGACAATTACCAAGAGTACTTTTTTGAAGCACTAAAACAAAAAGGCATTGAAAACTATGAACGTGCAATCGATGCCCTACAAGAATGTCTTAAAATAGATGACTCTAAACCTGTAATATATTTTGAATTAGGTAAAAATTACAATCAACTAAAGCAATGGCAATTAGCCGAGAATAATCTTAAAAAAGCCATTGAAATGCAACCTGATAATGAATGGTTTTTAGATGAGCTTTATGATGTTTATTACAGACAAGACGATATAGAAAATGCTATAATCACCGTAAAACAATTGGCGAAATACCACCCAGATTACAAGCAAGATTTAGCAACACTATATATAAGACAAGAAAAATTTGATGAAGCTTTACAGCTTTTAGAAGAAATTGATAGGCAGTTAGGTCCAGATGAGGTACGCAATGAAATGCGTAATAATATTTACAGTCTTTCAGGCAATGCAGATGCAGAAATAGAGAATCTAAAACGCCGAATCTCTGAAAATCCAGATAACGAGAATAATTACTTACAACTTATTTACTGTTATGGACAAATTGGTAACGGACAAGAAGCATTTAGTACAGCAAAGCAATTATTAGCGGTAAAACCAGATTCTAAGTTTGTGCACATGGCATTGTATAAATTCTATTTGGATGAAGGTAATATTGATAAGTCTGTAACTTCAATGAAAATTGTACTTCAAGCGGACGAAATTGGTGAACGAGAAAAATCTAAAGTACTACAAGATTTTGTGGCGTTTGTAGAGAAAAACCCTGAGCATCAAAAGGACTTGATTGAGGCAACCGACGATACGACTACGCAGAAAGGCTCACAGTCATTATCAGATTTAGGGCGCTTTTATCTGAATTCTGGAGATAAACAAAAAGCATTAGAGAATTATAAAAAAGCCTTGGCACAAAACCCAAATGATTTTAAATTGCTTCGTGATGTGATTCTTGTTTATATAGAATTAAAAGATTACGATTCTGCATTAAAACAGTCGGATAGCGCATTGGAACTGTATCCTGCACAACCTATTTTGTATTTATTAAAAGGTGTTTCGGAACTTAACTTAGGCGACCCAAAAAATGCAATTGATAGCTTAGAAATAGGACTTGACTTTCTTGTAGAAAACCCACAAATGGAACGTGATTTTTATATTCAACTTAGCGAAGCTTATACGCAAACAAATAATAATAGTAAAGCCCAGGCGTTTGCTAAGAAAGCAAAATCTCTTAATGACCAGTAATGAAGTTGATGAATAAATTCACATATATAGTTTTAGTTGTTGTTGCCTTGGTGATCGTAAGTTGTAAATCCACCAAAGCAGTAGCTACAGCTGGTGAGGTGAATCCTGATCTTTCAGCAAAGCAACTTATTCGAGCACATCAAAAGAATGACGTTGGTTTTAAAACGCTTCAAGCTAAAGCCAAAATCGATATAACTCAAAATCAAAAAACTCAAGGAGCTACATTCAATTTACGTGTCAAAAAGGATGAGGTTATTTGGTTGTCTGCACCTCTTGGTTTGGCAAGGATGATGATTACACCGCAAAAAGTTCAGTTTTATAATAAAACTGACAACACCTTTTTTGATGGTGATTATCAATTACTAAGTGATTTTGTTGGGTTTGATTTAGACTTTGTAAAAGTTCAGAATATTTTAATGGGTCAAGCGATTTATGACCTCAAAGCACAACCTCATAAGGTGGACATACAAGAGGACTCTTATGTGCTCTATCCTAAACAACAACAATCTGTTTTAGAGTTATTTTATTTACTTAATGCGACACATTATAAGCTCAATAAGCTCGAATTGTCTCAAAGCTTAAACAGACGCTTCCTTCAGGTTGATTATAGATCCTATCAAGATGTTGAGAAGAATGTGATACCTAAAGAAATTAAAATTGTTGCTGTAGAGAATACAGAAGAGGCATTAATTGTCATGGAAATTAAATCTGTTCAGGTTAATAGCGATGTACGTTTTCCTTTCAGAATTCCTTCGGGATATAAAGAAATTGAATTAAAGTAGTATGCGATTTAAGTCTATTCTTTTTATTCTTGTCTTAGTTTGTTTTTCGATCACTGATGTTTCTGCTCAGAACAAAAAACAACAGCAGCTCGAAGCCGAATATAAGCGCCTTTTAAGAGAAATAGACAATCTTAATTTCATTTTCAGAAAAGAGAAACAAAAGGAAAAATCTGTAGTAAAACAGGTTGAAGATGTGAATTACAAAATTCAAGTTCAGCAAAACTTAATCCGCGTTGGGAATGATCAGGCCAATCAATTGACTCGAGATATTAATAAAAATCAGAGAGAAATTACTCAGCTCAGAGACCAACTGAAGGAGTTAAAAGCAGATTATGCCGAAATGGTTGTTAAGTCTTACAAGAGTAAGTCAGAACAAAGTAAAGTCATGTTTTTACTGTCTTCAGAAAACTTTAAACAAGCCTATAAAAGACTGCAGTATATTAATCAATATAAGGCCTATCAAAAGCAACAAGCCGAAGACATAAAAAAGAAAACACAAGATCTGCAAAAACTGAATTTAGAGCTGGTAGAGCAGAAGAAAAAGAAACAGGAAATTGTAGCTCAAAACAGAAAGGTTAAACGTCAGTTAGAACAAGAACGCTTAGCTCAAGAAGAGTTAATGGCACTTATTAGAAAGGATATTAACAAGTATAATGTAGAGATAAGATCTAAACGAAGAGAAGCAGACCGAATCGACAAAGAAATTAGTAGGTTGATTAGAGAAGCTATAGCTGAATCTAATCCCAATACAGGAAGTAGTACTTCAAGCTCAAATAAATTTGTATTGACACCTGCAGGTAAAGCCTTATCCGCCAATTTTGTTTCTAACAAAGGTAAATTGCCTTGGCCAGTTGAAAGAGGTATTATAAAGAGCAGGTATGGATTACAACGCTCTATCACTGATGGCGCTGTAAAACAAAATTACAAAAGTATATATATAGCTACTGAAGAAAATGCGAAAGTAAAATCTGTATTCGAGGGTACAGTGCAAAGAGTGCAACTTATTAAAAATAGTAATCCAGTTGTACTTATAAATCATGGCGAATACATGACCGTTTATATGAATATGGCAAAAATCAATGTAAAGCAAGGTCAAAAAGTGACAACAGGTCAAGTTATTGGCGAAGCTTTTACTAATAAAAAAACAGGAGAAACTTTATTAGGGTTTCGAGTTTACAAAAATGATGAAACTCAAAATCCAGAGTATTGGTTGTCTAAGAATTGATTTGTTATTTAAAATGAATAAGTTCTCGACTTAGTTTATACTTAGCCGAGGCGAATTACTTGAACTACATTGTAGTTTAATTATTATTTTCAGTTTCGAGCGATAGTCGAGAAACAATTAGAGCCTCCAAACTGTAATTATGTATTATCAATTCTTTGTTTATATCTTAAAATGTTCTGATGGAAAATTGTATACGGGTTTTACAAATAATATTTCAAGAAGATTAGATGAACATCAAAAAGGATTGAATAAAACGGCTTATACGTATCGACGAAGACCAGTTAAACTCATATTTTATCAAGAGTTTAATGATGTTTTTCAGGCAAAGAGTTTTGAGCGGAGAATCAAGAAATGGTCAGTTAAGAAAAAGTTAGCATTATCTAATGAAGATTTTGAAAGACTAAAGCTTTTAGCTATTTGCCAAAACGATAGTAGTAGTGCATTTGTTAGTTCAGAATATATACCTAAGCATTTAAGAAAAAAGTAAATTGAATAAGTTCTCGACTGTCGCTCGAACTTGAATAAAGTTTTACAATTTAGTTTCAAGCGACAGTCGAGAAACAGTTTACAAGCTCAATTAGGCATTATATCCTAACCACCACATAGCCATTTCTTGTGTTGCGATAATGTCTGCCGTTCCAAGTAAAATAGCGTTTGCCATTGACTCGAACCACTTTATAGTTTCGTGGTAAAGTTTTTACAACAGTTACAGTATTTGGTTGTTTCACAACAACACGTCGTGCACAGTTATTGAAACTTATTAAAAAAACAAGTCCTAAAAGAATTACTAATTGTCTCATTGTTTTAGATATTTGGGTTAACAATGAGTAAGACCAATTCAAAAAGAAAAGGTTTAATTATTCGAATAACGCTTTCAATTCTGTTGCGTCATTGGGACTCATTTTCCCTGCCAAAACCAAACTCAATTGTTTACGTCTAAGAGCAGCGTCGTAGCGTTGTTTTTCAAGTTCCGTTTCTGGGATAAGTTCAGGAACTTTTACAGGACGACCAGTCTCATCTACAGCGACAAAAGTATATATCGCTTCATTGGCCTTGATGCACTCTCCGGATTCTCTGTCTTCGATCCAAACATCCATATAAACTTCCATAGATGAGGTAAACGCACGCGATACTTTTGCTTCTATTGTTACAACACTACCTAAAGGCACGGAACGATTAAAAGCAACATGATTTACTGAGGCAGTTACTACGATTCGTCTTGAATGACGACGCGCAGCAATACTCGCGGCTCTATCCATACGTGCCAATAATTCACCTCCAAATAGATTATTTATCGGGTTAGTTTCACTTGGTAAAACAAGATCTGTTACTATAGTTTTAGATTGAAATGCAGTTTTAGCTTCCATCAAATTCATTGAATTTTATTGTTGATGCAAAGGTAAATCAAAAAAACCTAAGCGTTAGCTTAGGCTTTCATTATGAAAAAAAGAATGCTACTTCTATTTGTCAAGGTTTTTGACCAATAGCCATGCGTCCTTATTATGTTCGCGTCGTATATTATAAAGTGCTTTTTGAGCTTCAGAGCGTGTTTCAAAGCTGGAGTACACAACCTCATGTAAACCAAATCGATTAGCTCCAATTTTACGTGCTTTATAACCTAAAGCCTTTAGTTGTTCAACCTTTTTATCTGAATTGGCTTCTATACGAAAAGCACCTCCTACAATATGGTAGTTGCCTGTTTGCTTCTCTAATGATAACGTCGCTGCCGGTAAAGGATTGCTAATAAAAAATGTAGCTTCTTGAATTTCATTTTCTATTTGAACACGAGCCTTTTCTTCTGCAATTTCATTTTGTTGGTTAATGTTATCGCTATAAAACTTCCCAGCTCCAAGACCACTAAGCCCGAGCACAATCACAGCTGCAGCAGCATACTTCATCCAGTTGCTTGAGCGTTTCTCTGGCGTTAAAGCAATTGGCGCTTTTTCTTCAATAGCAATTGCTTTTTCTTTGTATACTTCACGTGTGATATTTTCTGAATTAAAGTGCGCTAACCCAAATGAATCTGTCAAGTAATTGATTTGATAAGAAGGCGTAAAGACAATATTACCTTCAGAATTAAGTAACAAATCTCCAATATTTTCAAAAGAGATAGTTTCACCTTCAATAAGATACGCCTTAATAGACTTAACCTGTTTGGATACTTTTTCTAAAGCTACTTGATAAGGAATCTTTTCTATTTCCGCCATATAACTTGCTAAAAGTCCATCATTATTCTGAAGTTGCTCATTAAATGATAATACCTTTTTTGGTGGATAGAAAGTATGGGTAGTTTCGTGAATCTTAGCGGACACACGATTAGTCAAAAACGCACCAAATTGAGGTATGGTTACACAATCGTATCTGTATAGTAAGTCGCTAATGTAATTTTCTAACTGCATAATCTTGAATGATTGATTCACGTGTAAAACAAAGTTAGAAATTTTTGCTTCCTATCTAAGTGACCACACAGGTATTTATTAACAGTTAAAAAATGCTATTTTTAGTGACTTATATTTTTTGAATGACAGAAGATCAACTTATTTCCATTCTTGCGTTACAACACGTTCCTAAAATTGGAGCGACGACTGCAAAAAAGCTTATTACGCACTGTGGTTCTGCAGAAGCAGTTTTTAAAGAAAAAAGACAGAATCTGCTAAAGATTGATAGCATTGGATCTTTGACTATAGAGGGATTGTTTGATCGTATTCATTTTGAAGAAGCAGAGCGAGAATTACGATTTATTAAGGATAACAATATTTAGTATTCTTACTTTGCAGATACCTTTTATCCAGAACGACTAAAACAATGCATAGATGGGCCAATACTATTGTTTCAATCAGGTAATTTTAATCTTGAAAACAAATATATCATTAGCATTGTTGGCGCTCGCAAAATTACCACAAGTGGGATAGCTTTTTGTGAAAAATTGGTCGAGCAATTGGCGCCTTACAATCCAGTTATAGTTTCTGGATTTGCTTATGGAACGGACATCACAGCGCACAAAGCTGCTATTAAACACAACTTACAGACTATCGGTTGTTTGGCACACGGACTCAATCAAATCTATCCGAAAGTGCACAAAAAATATATGACGGATGTCGAAAAGCATGGCGGATTTTTTACAGATTTTTGGAGTACAGATAATTTTGACCGTAAAAACTTTTTAAAGCGAAATCGGATTATTGCAGGATTTAGTGAGGCTACCATTGTTATAGAGTCCGCAGAGAAAGGTGGTAGTTTAGTCACTGCAGACATAGCCAACTCCTACAACCGAGATGTATTTGCAGTTCCTGGTCGAACAACAGATTCGCAAAGCGTTGGATGCAATAATTTAATAAAGTCTAACCAAGCACACCTATTATCCAATCCTTTGGATGTACCTTATTTACTGAATTGGGAATTGCCAGATTCACAAAAGAAAAAACAGAAAACAGTACAAAAACAGTTGTTTGTTGCTTTAACAGACGAGGAGAAATTAATATATAATCACCTCAAGGCTAACGAAAAGGCACAGTTAGACATCATTGCCTTGAATTGTAATTTACCAACCTATAAAGTCGCTAGTCTGTTGCTTAATATGGAACTGAATGGTGTAGTACGACCGTTACCTGGGAAATTGTTTGAGTTGGTTTAAAAACTATCATTTTTGAGTTTTTGAAAAAAGACATGAGCTTTTTCATAATAGTGTAAGTCATTATTAGACTAAATATTTCTACATATGGGATTAGGTTTTTTTCTCCCAAAAAGGACTCAATGTTGGTTTCTGAAACAGAATAAAAAGTTACAAAGAAGCATAAAATATAGAGACCAATAAATCCAAAGATTGACAAGATATACTTTATAAAACCCGTGATGTAAGATAGAATCATACTTATATGTACCATTCTATACTTATAAGTTACACCTTAATATCCGACCTTATCTCTAACACGTTTTAAAACCGTATTGGCAACTAACTTTGCTTTTTCAGAACCATGAGCTAATGCTTTGTCTACTTCAGGAAGATTTTGCATGTAGTAATCGTATTTTTTACGAGGTTCAGCAAAACGCTCAAGCATTAATTCATAAAGCGCTTGTTTGGCATGCCCGTAACCAAATCCACCATTTTCATAGTTAGCCTTCATTTGAGCTATAGCATCATTATCCGCTAATAAGCTATAAATAGCAAAGCAATTACAGTTTGCCCAATCTTTAGGATCTTCTAAAGGTGTGCTATCTGTTTGTATGCTCATGATTTGTTTGCGTAGTTTCTTTTCTGGTAAAAAGATGTCTATAATATTTCCTTTACTCTTACTCATTTTGGCACCATCTGTTCCAGGAATGAGCATAGTTTCTTTTTGTACATCTGCTTTTGGCAGTACAAAAGTTTCTCCACCTATTTTCGCGTGAAATCGAGATGCAACATCACGTGTCATTTCTATGTGCTGCTCTTGGTCTTTTCCAACAGGTATAATCTCTGCGTCATAAAGTAATATATCTGCAGCCATAAGCATTGGATAGGTAAATAGACCAGCATTTACATCTTCTAATCTATCAGCTTTATCCTTGAAACTATGAGCTAATGTGAGTCTTTGATATGGAAAAAAGCAACTCAGATACCAAGACAATTCGGTTACTTGTGGCACATCACTTTGCCTGTAAAACACTGTTTTTTCTATATCTAAACCAAACGCTAACCATGCAGCGGCTGTAGAATAGGTGTTTTGTCTTAATGTTTCAGCATCTTTTATTTGTGTGAGGGAATGCATGTCTGCTATAAATAGATAAGACTCATTTTTATCATTCTTAGCTTTTTCAATTGCAGGAATAATTGCTCCTAAAATGTTACCCAAATGTGGTGTTCCTGTACTTTGTATACCTGTAAGTATCCTTGCCATGTTTACTTCCTGCGAAGGCAGGAATCTTTATTAAATTAAACGATACACAAAGATAATTTTTTTACTTGATAATCGAGATTTTAATACTTATACGCGTGTGGCGATATACCTAAACTTGTTCCATTTTTATAACTAGCAGCTCGCTCTATGTTCTTGATTAAAACTATTTACTTAGTTTTGGCACCATGGCAATACTAAGGTACCCTTTTTGGATTCTATATCGAATATGGTTTTACATATTGGTGGCTGTTCCTATTATTTTATTATTTCCATTTTTGATTATTTCAATCTCTAAAGAAAAATGGTACCCTCAGTTTTTTAAATTAGCTCGATTTTGGGCAAAATTCATATTAGTTGGCATGGGCTTTTCTTACAAAGTAGAAAGAGAAGAATTTACCAAACCTAAAGCAAGCTATATGTTTGTGGCCAACCACACCTCAATGACAGACATTATGTTAATGTTGGCTGCGGTAAAAAACCCTTTCGTGTTTGTCGGTAAGAAGGAATTAGCAAAAATTCCGTTGTTTGGATTTTTTTATAAGCGCACTTGTATCTTAGTTGATAGAAGTAGTCCAGAAAGCCGTAAGGCTGTATTTATCAGAGCTCAAAAACGATTAAAACAAGGCTTAAGCATTTGTATTTTTCCTGAAGGTGGAGTCCCAGACGAATCTATTGTTTTAGATAATTTTAAAGACGGCGCTTTTCGGTTGGCTATTAATCATCAGATTCCTGTTGTACCGATGACCTTCTATGATAATAAAAAACGATTTTCATTCACTTTTTTTAGCGGTGGTCCAGGAAAAATGCGTGCAAAAATCCACGAATTTCAACCAACTGAGGATCTAAAAATTGAGGACACCAAGTCGCTCAATACTATGATTAGAGCTATAATTTTGGATGAATTAATGGCGCAACAAAAAGAAATTTCTGCATAAAAAAAGTCGCTCGAATCACCAAGCGACTTTTTTGTAGTTATTGTCATCATTGCTTAATTTGAGTTACAATAACTACGGTCTAACTAAAAAAACCTAAAACTTAAAATTTAAGCCTGTATAAACACCAATAAAAAATGGTCTAAACTCACCAGATGTATTAGTGAATGTGTTGAGTTGATACTTAACCTTTGGTCCAAGATTAATATTCAACTTATCTGTAATATTATAATCTACACCTATTCCAAAATTGGCACTAAAACTTGTGTTATTAATATTGTTAGCCTCGCCAATAGACGTTTGTTCACCATTAACATCTGCCAAAATTTCATTTTCATTTAAGAATAAAGTACTAAATCCGCTA
>CBFHYD010000020.1:0-32488 GCA_965659975.1 Winogradskyella sp.
ATAAGCAATTACGCATAGGAAATCCATTGGATGAAAACAACCATGTTGGACCATTGATAGATACAGATGCCGTCGCGATGTATAATCAAGCAATTGAAAAGGTTGTAGCCGAAGGTGGTAATATTATTGTTGAAGGTGGCGTATTAAGTGGAGAAGGTTATGAAAGCGGATGTTATGTAAAACCAGCTATTGCCGAAGCCCAAAATGATTTTGAAATTGTACAACATGAAACCTTTGCTCCAGTCTTATATTTATTAAAATATTCTGGAGATGTCACAAATGCTATATATATACAAAATAGCGTGGGACAAGGATTATCTTCTGCTATTATGACGAATAATTTGCGCGAAGCAGAACGTTTCCTTTCTCATGCAGGTAGCGATTGTGGTATAGCAAATGTAAATATAGGTACGTCAGGTGCTGAGATTGGTGGTGCTTTTGGTGGTGAAAAAGAGACTGGCGGCGGCCGCGAAAGTGGTTCTGATGCTTGGAAAATATATATGCGTCGACAGACAAATACTATAAATTATACGACTGAGTTACCATTGGCACAAGGGATTAAGTTCGATTTATAATACAGAATATTATCATACTCTAATTAGCCACCTCATTTCGAGGTGGCTTTTTTTATTCTCATTTAAACCTTTGATGTCTTGCTTGGTCATAGAATTATGAATCATAATTATGTAAAACATCTTTTCTATCGTGCAGGATTTGGAGTTTCACCACAAGTATTGAATACTGCCAAGAAATGGACACGCCAAGAAGCGGTAGATTTTTTATTTGATAATTCCAAAAGAATAGATCTTTTGAAAATTGACCTTTCCGAGTTTAAGTATGTGAATGTTATAATCCTTTAGCCTCATTAAGTAATTTGGATGATAATGGAGACTTAAAATTCAATATCGATTTTAGACAAGTTTACGCTACCATTTTAGAAAACTGGTTAGACGTAGATACAAAAGGTATAATTTCCGGAAATCCGCAGAAGCTTAACTTTATTTAATTGTATTTCACTTTTCTTAAAATTCGCATGGTAAGTTTATAGGAATTATATAGAGATTTGCTGTATTTCTTTAGTAATGGTTTTGCTATTTCTAATTTGTCTAAGGCATTCTCAAAACCATTGAGATAGCAGATAAGATAGGTGTCTGATAAATTGAGCAAATCATGGTCTTCATTAGGAGTAAGAGTTAACCCTTTTTCTAATTTTTGAAGTAAAGAATTATTGGTGTTATAAATATGATGGAGCACCTTTTTGTCATATTGCGGTGGCTCAAATAATAATTTGGTGTCTATAGAATAGCTGCCATTTGGGCCAAAATTGATAACCGTTTCTTCAAGTTTATAATACTTGTATTTGTTCTGAAGTCCAAGCTTTACATATTCCACAATTTCAAATTTGTCTTTAGAATAGTCAATAGAAACTTCATCTAACGCTGAATAAAATAGTCGCTTCTGTTCGTTTATCAGTTCAATGTCCACGCGGCTGTAAAAAACTTCATCTTTAACCTCTTTTTTTTGTCCTGCCCAGCACAATACAAAATACTCCTTGAAAACTTGATAAATAGGGTTGTAATCGGCTCTTTTGTTCATAAAATCAAATACACCGTCCAAAGTCAATTCTATATTGTTTCTTGCATGATGCTCAATGGTTTCGACAATTTTAGAATTCACATCTTTAATTTCAATATCGAATACTTTAGGCATACTTATACTGCCATCTCTAAAGAACACAGAACCTCCATAATATTTCCAGATATTTTTACGTAGCGAAGTAATTCCATTATTAGCTCTAATGGTTACTAAACCAACAACTTTGTCGTCTGGCAAATGCGGAAAAGGGATGTTTTCGTACTGAACTATTGGAGGATTAGTGAGGTAGGCATTGATTAAATTCTGGATTTTACTATCATCAAAAAAATCTACACCAATGATGAGATTGTCGGTGTCATCCACACCGATAACCATGTAAGAATTATTTTTTGGATTGCTATTCGAGAGCGCACAAATGTGTTTAAGAAATTTGGCCTTACCTTCTTTGTAACTCAGATTTAATTTTCGCTTTTTATCATAAAAACTGTTCTCATCATTATGAGCTAACAGATTTTTAATCAAGAGGCGTTTATTAATCAAGTTTTCTAATTTCCTTTTTTAACTATTGTAGAATTTGCTTGTGCGGTACAAAACATAAGCACGTCGGCTATATTAACATGAGCTGGTCGTGTCACTGCAAAATGTATGACCTCTGCAACATCTTCTGCCTGCAACGCTTTATAGCCGCTATAGACATTGTCAGCTTGCTTACTACCTTTAAAACGTACTTGCGAAAACTCCGTTTCTACTAACCCAGGATTAACTGCACTAACCTTTATACCATATGGATTTAGGTCTATACGCATACCTTCAGTAATTGCCAAAACGGCATGCTTACTTGCACAGTAAACATTACCTTTTGGATAGACTTCTTTTCCGGCAGATGAACCAATATTTATAATATGTCCAGATTTTCGTTCGATCATACCAGGAATTATAGCTTTACTTACATAAAGCAACCCTTTCACATTTATATCCATCATAGCGTCCCAATCATCTGTGCTTCCAGTTTCAATAGGGTCTAAACCGTGTGCATTTCCTGCATTATTTATTAGAATATCAATAGTTTTAAAGTCTTCCGGAAGGCAGTTTATGGCACTGAAAGTGGCTTCTTTATCTCTTACATCAAAGTTTAATGTGTGTACATCTACTTCTCGAGATAAGGCTTTTTGAACACTATCTAATCGTTGTTGCCTTCGGCCACATAAAACTAAATTTATTCCGTGTTTTGCGAACTCGTGAGCTGTAGCTCTACCAATACCACTTGTTGCTCCGGTTATAAGTGCTGTTTTTTTCATAATTATAATATTTAAGGCACTTTATGTCCTTGACAAGCTACTAAAATTAAGAACCAATCTTCCAATTCTAAGTCAATAGTAGAAGCTTCTACCGCTTGCTGTAATCGTGTTTTATTTGTTGTACCAACAACAGGTGCTATTCCTGCAGGATGTTTAAGTATCCAGGCTAATAAAAGCTGGTCCTCTGTAGCGTTATACTTATCCATGAGTTCACCCAATTGACGATGAATTCGACGCGTTTGCTCTGTGTCTTCTCTAAAAACACTTCCCAAAGGTGACCATGCCATTGGTTTGATACCATTAGTTGTCATGTAGTCCAAAGTGCCATCATGTATGGCTTGGTGTTGCGTTAATGAAAATTCAATTTGATTAATATCAATATCTATTCTCAAACTCAGCATCTCCATTTGTGATGTCGTAAAATTTGAAACACCAAAGTCTTTAATTTTACCTTGCTTTTTAAGGATAGTGATAGCTTCGGCAATTTCTGTTGGTTGCATTAGAGGACTCGGACGATGCAGCAATAATAGGTCTAAGTATTCGGTCTGAAGATTTTTTAATGACTCTTCTACCGACCAAATGATATAATCCTTACTGTAATTGTAGTGTTTAACCTTGTTATTGCGGTTTTCACTCATGTATTGTATTCCACATTTGCTAATGAGTTGTATATCTTCACGATTAATAGATGAAGTAACTAATGCATTGCCGAATTCTTCTTCTGTAGTGTAACCACCGTAGATATCGGCATGATCAAAAGTGGTAATACCGATGGATATACAATGCTGGATGAGGTCTTCCATCTGCTTAGTGGAAAACTGTTTTCCCCATTCGCCCCAAGTCATTACACCACTTATTATTTTTGAATATTTTCTCACGTTTTTCAATGAATTAATAGTGCTATAAAAATATTGATTTCTGCTGGAATTTTAGGCTTAACACTAATTATAATAAGCACTTCGATTTTTAACCTATCATTAACACGGTTAGCCGAATAATTTTAACAATTTGCGGAATTCAGATAGTATTAGAACAAACCGTTATAAAACCCATAAAATATGGAAGAAACGAACACGATAGATATCAAATCAATTAATGAAAAAATTGAAAAGGAAAGTGCTTTCGTAGACCTTTTAACTCTTGAAATGAATAAAGTTATTGTTGGTCAAAAGCACATGATAGAACGATTGCTTATTGGTCTTTTAGGTCAAGGACATATTTTATTGGAAGGTGTTCCAGGTTTAGCAAAGACCTTAGCTATTAACACACTGTCTAAAGCAGTTGATGGCAGTTTTAGCCGTATACAGTTTACTCCAGATTTATTACCTGCGGATGTAGTTGGTACTTTGATTTATAATATTAAAGAGAATGATTTCTCGATAAAAAAGGGTCCAATATTCGCAAATTTTGTCCTTGCAGATGAGATAAATCGTGCACCTGCAAAAGTGCAATCTGCTTTATTAGAGGCAATGCAAGAGAAGCAAGTTACTATTGGAGATGAAACATTTGTTTTAGACAAACCTTTCTTGGTTATGGCAACGCAAAATCCAGTAGAACAAGAAGGAACCTATCCGTTACCAGAAGCTCAAGTAGACCGTTTTATGCTTAAAACAGTGATTGACTATCCTAAACAGGCAGAAGAGCAATTAATAATGCGAGCGAATCTTAAAGGAAGTTGGGATAAGGTTAATCCAGTGGTTTCGACAGAGCAAATTCTCAATGCTCAAAAAGTAGTTCGTGAGGTGTATATGGATGAGAAAATTGAGAAATATATTTTAGACATCATCTTCGCTACACGTTATCCAGAAAATTATAATCTGTCGGATTTAAAGCCATTGATTTCATTCGGAGCTTCGCCACGTGGAAGTATCAACCTTGCTAACGCTGCAAAATGTTATGCGTTTATCAAGCGTCGTGGTTATGTTATTCCAGAAGATGTTAGAGCTGTTGTACATGATGTATTACGCCATAGAATAGGAATTACCTACGAAGCAGAAGCAGAAAAAATAACTTCAGAAGACATTATCAACAAGATCGTCAACGTAATAGAAGTACCTTAAGATTTAAGATTTTAGAATAACGAATAGCGGTTTTTGAAATCGTAGATCAACAATCTTCAATCATAAATTGAAACATGGACACTAAAGAACTTCTCAAAAAAGTACGCAAAATAGAGATCAAGACACGTCGCTTGTCTGATCATATTTTTGGTGGCGAATACCATTCTACCTTCAAGGGTCGTGGTATGACATTTTCTGAGGTTCGTCAGTATCAATTTGGAGACGATGTTCGAAATATAGATTGGAATGTCACCGCGCGAACTAATGAACCTTACATTAAGGTTTTTGAAGAAGAACGTGAGCTTACTATGATGCTCATGGCCGATGTTTCAGGAAGTAAGTTATTTGGTACGCAGAATCAGTTTAAAAATGAAATTGTAACCGAGATCGCTGCAACTTTAGCGTTCTCTGCAACACAGAATAATGATAAAATCGGACTCATTTTATTTTCTGATGAGATCGAATTATTCATTCCACCTAAAAAGGGACGTTCACACGTACTTCGGATTATCAGAGAGCTTATAGAATTTAAACCTAAGAGTAAAAAAACGGATATGTCCCAAGCTTTAAAGTTTTTGTCCAATGTTATGAAGAAAAAGGCTATTGTTTTTATGCTATCAGATTTTGTGGCAGATGACTATAAGCAGACTTTAAAAATTAGTGCCGGCAAGCACGATATTACAGGAATTAGAATATTTGATAAGCACGAAGAATCTATTCCAAATTTAGGAATGGTGCAAATGGAAGATGAAGAAACTGGAGAACTATTGTTAGTAAATACCTCGTCAAAAAAAGTTCGCCAAAACTACAGTCGTTTCTACAATGAAAAAGTTGATTATTTCAAGGATGCATTTGCGAAGTCAGGAGCAGGAACAATCGATTGTAGAGTAGATGAAAGCTATGTCAAAAAGCTTTTAGGATATTTTAAAAGAAGAGGATAGTACGAATGTTGAACTACGAATTACAGATAATGATATTTAAGAAGCTCAGACTATGTACGTTGTGCTTCTTACTTTTCACCTTTGGAGTTGCTGCTCAGGTAACAACCGAGGTAGATACAACATCTATTCGTATTGGTGAACAGATCTCTTATAAAATTCAGGTAGAAACAGATTCAACTAACTTGGTTGTTTTTCCAGAAGGACAAACATTTTTACCTCTTGAAATGGTTGAAGCACTCGATGTAGACACCACGAAAAACAACAAAAAGGTTCAGTTGCTTCGAGAATATAAGCTAACGCAATTCGATTCTGGAGCGTATTACATACCAAGACAAAAGGTAATTATTGGTGATAATCCTTTTTATACAGATTCCTTAAAGGTTGAAGTCAATACCATTGAGATTGATACCACAAAGCAAGGATTGTATGATATAAAACCAATTATTGAAGTTGAAAAAAGCAGTAGTAAATGGTGGTTGTATTTACTCATAGTCTTAGTAATAGTTGGTCTTATTGCCTTTTTATTGTGGTGGTTTATTTGGAGACAAAAGCCATTAACAGAAGAAGAGCAGATTGCACTATTGCCGCCATATGAGCGTGCGCAATTGGCGATGAGTAAGCTAAAAGAAAAGAACTATTTAGTTAAGGAAGACTTGAAATCCTACTATTCAGATTTGACCTTTCTGATAAGAAAGTTTTTGGATGAAAAAGTTTACGATCGCTCATTAGAAAGTACTACAGATGAGTTAATAGATCGATTGCAATTACTCAAAGATGGGAATCAGTTCAGCTTCTCAAAAGAGACGATTACTAATATCGAAACTATATTCAAGCGTGCAGATTTGGTGAAGTTTGCAAAATCAAAACCAGATATAGCTTTGGCCGAACTCGATCAACAAACAATAGAGAAGGAGTTAGAATCGATCAATGCGCTATTACCAGAACCAACTGAAGAAGAAAAATTATTAGATCAAGAATACAAAGAAGCACAAGAACGCAAGAAGAAGCGAAAAAAGATTCTATTGACAGCTGCGATTTCTGTATTACTATTAATCTTATCATTTGTTGGTTTTGGAGTAAAATATGGTTTCGGATATGTAAAGGATAAAATCATAGGTCATAATAGTCTTGAACTTTTAGAAGGAAATTGGGTAAAAAGTGCATACGGTTATCCACCTATTTGGATAGAAACACCGAGAGTATTAAAACGTATGCCTGTAGAAATACCTGAGGAAGCGAAAGATAAAGTTGATGTTACAGCTTTTGCCTATGGAAGTATGATTGATGATTTTTACATCACTACGACTACAACGATTGTAAAGGAGCAAAAAGAAGAAGATGCTGATGCTCAAAAGATGATGAATCTGACAGAAGTTATAGAACAAAATCTTGCCATTTGGGAGAAGGAAGGCGTACAAGATATTATCACAAAAAATGAAGAATATAAGACACCGAATGAAGCACAAGGAATAAAAACCTTTGGTACAGCGAATTTTCCAACTGCTGTAGAAGGTAAATCTTTTGAGGGTGAATATGTGATGCTAAGTTTTACAACAGAACAAGTGATTCAGCAGGTTGTAATGGTCAGAAAATTTGATGACGACTATGCAAAAGACCTATTTCAGCGTATTATCGAATCGGTTGAGGTAAGTCCTAACGTTCAAAAAGTAGAAGAGGAAGAATAATGTTTGGAGATATTGAGTTTTTAAATAGAGAATTTTTCTGGTTGTTTTTATTACTACCATTGGCTATACTTTGGTATATTCTGAAATCAAAAAAACAAACGGCCGAGCTCAAAATATCTACAGTTCAGGGATTTAAGGGTTCTAATTCTATTTGGTCCATATTAAGGCATTTACTATTTGTTCTTCGATTAGTGGCTCTTGCTTTACTTATTACCGCACTTGCTCGCCCAAGAACTGTTGATGTGTCTACAAAGACAAAAACCACAAAAGGTATCGACATCGTTATGGCTATTGATGTTTCAGCAAGTATGTTGGCGAAAGATTTAGTGCCTGATCGTTTAGAGGCTTTAAAGAAAGTAGCAGCAGATTTTATAAATGGACGCCCTAACGACCGTATTGGTTTGGTAGAATACGCAGGAGAAGCATTTACCAAAACACCAATCACCAGTGACAAAAACATTGTATTAAGATCCTTAAGAGATATAAAGTATAACACCATTATCCAACAAGGAACAGCTATTGGAATGGGTTTGGCAACTGCTGTGAATCGATTAAAAGATAGCAAGGCAAAAAGCAAGGTAATCATCCTGCTAACAGATGGTGTAAATAACGGTGGATTTATAGATCCTAAAACCGCAAGTGAGTTTGCAGTTGAGTATGGGATTAAGACTTATACGATTGGATTAGGAACAAATGGTATGGCATTATCGCCAATTGGAATAAAACCAAACGGTGGCTTTCAATATGGACGTGCTCAAGTTGAAATTGACGAAAAACTCCTCAAGGAGATAGCAGATGCAACTGGCGGAAAATATTTTAGAGCTACAAACAACAGAAAGTTAGCAGAAATATATGCCGAGATTAATAAGTTAGAAACTACTGAAGTCGAGGAACGCAAGTATTATAATTATGAGGAAAAATATAGACCATTGGTCATTTTAGCTTTGATTTTACTTGCATTAGAATGGTTATTAAAACATACAATTTTTAGAAGCTTTGTATAAATTAGGAAACATAGCGATGAATTCTTTCTTCAGGCTGGATGAAAAAATCTGGTTCTGGACATTACTCATTATACCGGTTATAATAATGCTTTTCCTATTCGTTCAGCTGTGGAAAAAATCAGTACAAAGAAAGTTTGCAGACTCCAATTTAATGAAGCAACTAAGTCCAAATCAGTCGACTTTTAAAAGCGTATTGAAGTTGGTTGTTTTGTGCTTTGTATTTGCTTTTTTGTCTTTGGCACTGGTTAATCCAAAGATTGGGACCAAGATGGAAACTGTACGAAGCCAAGGTGTAGACATCGTTTTTGCTGTGGATGTCTCCAAAAGTATGTTGGCAGAAGATATTGCGCCAAACCGAATCGAAAAATCAAAACAATTAGTAACTCAGATCATAAACAATTTGGCTAGTGATCGTGTTGGTATAATTGCCTATGCTGGAAAAGCCTTTCCGCAATTGCCAATAACTACAGATTATGCAGCTTCAAAAATGTTCCTTCAAAATATGAATACGGATATGATGAGTTCGCAAGGAACTGCTATTCGAGAAGCGATTGAGTTGGCTAAGACATATTATGATGATGAAGAACAAACCAACCGTATCTTAGTCATTATTTCAGATGGAGAGGACCACGAAGGTGATGCTGCAAGAATTGCTGAAGAAGCCAATGAGCAAGGTATTCGCATATTTACCATTGGTGTTGGAGACGTCAAAGGTGGACCAATACCGATTAAGAGAAATGGAGTTATCTTAAACTATAAAAAGGATAGAAACGGTGAAACTGTAATCACAAAGCTAAATGACGAAACATTGAAGGAAATAGCTAGTGAGGCAAATGGTGTTTACATCGATGGATCTAATACGTCCGAGGTTGTGGAGACTATTAAAGATTTATTGGAACGAATGGACAAGAAAGAATTTGAATCTAAACAGATTGCTGACTTTAAAGATCAGTTCCAATGGTTCTTAGCTTTTGGAATTCTGTTTTTATTTATAGACATATTTCTATTGGAACGTAAAACGGAATGGCTTAAAAAGCTCAATTTGTTTAATGAGAATATTTAGTAGTATTTTAACGGCTTTTGTATAATTGCTTATTAATTTTAGAATTATAAAGTGAACTGAAAATGAAAAAATTATGTTTCTTATTTGCATTATTCCTCACCTTAGGTGGTTTTTCGCAAGATGCTGAAAAGGCACGTAAAAAGGCTGAGCGCAATGCAAGAGATTTAGTTTATGAAGGAAATTCTTTAATAGAGAAAGACGATTTTATCTCGGCAGAAATGGAATATCGCAAAGCCATTTCAGAACAAGAGAAAAGTGTTGCTGGCGCCTACAACTTAGGCCATTCGTATTACAAAAAGGGTAATTATGGAGAAGCTTTATTTAGAAATAAAGAAGCAGCACGAAACGCCAAAAGTAAAGAAGAAAAGCATAGAGCATACCACAATATTGGCAATATCCTGATGCAAGATGAGCAATGTAAAGAAGCTATGGAAGCTTTTAAAAACGCATTGAGAGCTAATCCTAATGACGAGGAAACACGATACAATTTTGCCTTAGCAAAAGAATGCGCTGATCAGAAGAAAGATCAAGATGGTGGTGGCGAAGACAACAAGGAAGACAAGCAGAATCAGGAACAAAAGGATAAAGACAAGGAGAAAGAAAATAAGGACGAGGAGAATAAGGAAAAGGAAAATAAAGACGAAGAAGGAAAGGACGATAAAAAGCAAGGCGATGAAGAGAAAGATGAGGAAGGAAAGCCAAAAGAAAATAAAAAGGATGACGGAAAAGGCGATAAAGACAAACCGCAACAAAAGCCAAAACCGCAACCAGGAAAAATGTCTCCTCAGCAGATAAAAAACATTTTGGAAGCTATGAATAATCAAGAACAGAAAGTTCAAGAGAAAATAAATGCCAAAAAGCAAAAAGGCGCCAAAATAAAAACAGAGAAAGATTGGTAAGAATCAATCTTAGGTAAATGATGATGTGCAGATTTTGAAGTTTATTAAGTCCATAACGTTTATTGTTCTATTAACTGCTTTCACTGCAAGCAAAGCACAAGTTACTTTCGAAGCTAAGGTGAGTCAGACTACACTTGGCCTAAATGAACGTCTTAGAGTCGACTTTGAAATGAACGAAGATGGAGATAATTTCGTTCCTCCAAGTTTTACGGATTTTAATGTTGTTGGTGGGCCAAATACTTCGGTGAGAAATTTTTGGGCCAATGGAAAACGTTCCTTTTCCAAAACCTATAGCTATTTCTTAGCGCCTAAAGAAAAAGGCAATTTTAAAATTAATTCTGCCGCGATTGACATAGGTGGTCAGACGTATAAAACAAAGCCTGTTTCTATAAAAGTGACCAATGCTATAGAGAAGCCAAAAAACCCTAATGACCCAGCTTATATAGCATCACAA
Organism: Winogradskyella sp.; assembly: GCA_965659975.1. Lineage (GTDB taxonomy): Bacteria > Bacteroidota > Bacteroidia > Flavobacteriales > Flavobacteriaceae > Winogradskyella. Next base: position 11,001 of record CBFHYD010000020.1, read on the forward strand.
AACATCCATTTGGTTGCTGAAGTTTCTAAAACTAATCCTTACCTTAATGAGGCTATAATGGTAATATATAAGTTATATATTGCCCCTGAGGTTGCAGCGAATTTTTTAGGAGATAAAGATGTACCGCAATATGAGGATTTTTGGAATCAGAACATTGAAGTTAAAGCCTTACGTCCTGAAAACGGTAAGTATCAAGGTAAGGATTACAGATATGTAGTTCTTAAAAAGGTCGTCTTGTATCCTCAAAAAACAGGTAAATTAAAACTCGATCCTTACTCCATTAATTTGGCAGTGAAAGTACCAACAAACCGTTATGATATTTTCGGAAGCCGAATAATGCCAAGTGTCAACCAGACCTTTTCTTCAGCGGCGAGAACAATAAATGTTAAACCTTTGCCAGAAGAAGGAAAGCCGACAGATTTCAATGGCGCGGTTGGTGACTTTAAATTCGATGTGGCGACAAATAAATTGTCGCTGGATGCAGGTGAAACTTTAGAAGCTTGGGTAGAAGTATCAGGAAAAGGAAATCTAAAACTTTTTGAATTGCCAAAATTGACCGTTCCAAGTTCCTTAGAGGTTTACGAACCTGAGCACCGAGAAAATGTTAGAACCAATTTGGGTGGTATGCAAGGTAGTTCTTCGGATGTTTATACCATAATTCCACAGTACAAGGGAAAATATCCAATACCGTCGGTATCGTTTTCCTATTTTGATCCTAAGGCAAGACAATATAAACGCTTAACTTCAGATGAGATTGTAATAGATGTTATTAATGGGCCATCTTCAGTAGCCGCAACCAATAATACTAACAATACAAATGTTAACAAGCAAGCGGTTACGACCGGTAATAACACGTTTGCATTCATAAAAACAAAACCGAATTGGATATCTAAGGAAGGCAAATCATTTTTTAAATCGACATTGTTCTGGCTGTTATTATTGTTACCATTATTACTCATTCCAATCGTAATAATTTTAAAGCGTCAGCAGGAAAAAAGAGATGCAGATATTGTTGGTAATAGAAGACGAAAAGCTGATCGATTAGCTAAGAAATACCTGAGCAGTGCTAAAAAGGCATTAGGTAATAAAGAAGCGTTTTATATTGCTTTAGAGCGTGCATTCCATAATTATTTAAAGGTTAAACTTCAAATTGAAACCAGTGAATTCAATAAGGAGAAAATTGAAAATCTATTGACAGAAAGAAGTGTCACTCAAGATACTGTGAGCGCATTTATTTCTATTTTAGAAAGTTGCGAATTGGCAAGGTATACACCGATTACTCAAGTAACTATGGAGAATGATTATCAGAAGTCAGTAAAGGCCATTGGAGAAATTGATAAACAAATGCGTTAAGATGAGAAGGTTATTTTTTCTTTTAGTTTTTACTTCATTTAGCTTTTTAATTAACGCTCAAAACGATGCACTTTTTAATGAAGCAAATACATTGTATAACGAAGGGAAATACGATGAGGCTATTGAAAAATACGAAGCGCTTTTAAGTTCTGATTTCCATTCAGAGGCGCTCTATTATAATTTGGCAAATGCGCATTATAAATTGGATCATATAGCTCCGAGTATTTATTATTTCGAAAAGGCTTTACAGCTCAATCCAAATGATAAGGACATTAAAAATAATCTCGGTTTTGCACAGAATATGACTATTGATGCAATTGATAGCGTTCCTGAAGTTGGATTCGCTCGGATTTTCAAGAATATAGTTAATAGTTTTTCAACGGAAACTTGGGCAATAATTGCAATTGTTGGCGTATTTGTATTTGTCTTATTGTTTTTGATGTATCACTTTGCCGCTGCTACAACTCAAAAGCGAATCGCTTTTATATTTAGTATTGCTGGAATCTTTTTAGCAGGATTTGCTTTGACTATGGCCTATCAGAAAAATTCATTTGATACTAAGGAAAACCCAGCCATTGTTTTTGCTCAAGAGAGCAGAGTAAAATCCGATCCAAATAAGCTTAGTGAAGAAGTATTTAGACTCCACGAAGGTACTAAAGTCCAAGTCATTGAATCCTATAATGACTGGTATAAAATTGAAATTGCGGACAAAACTCAAGGTTGGATTTCTTCAGACGATATCAAACTTATAAACGAATTTTAAGCAGCGATATCAGTTTATATATAGGTTTATGCTATATTAGTAACCGTGATTGCCACATTGAAACATAAATTAGCGATGCTCTTTGCGATTTTTTTTATCGTTATAGTTGCTGCACCCTCAGTTATTTTATCAATTGATGATAAAATAGACATTTCACTTTTTGCTGGTGAGAATGAAGAAGAAGAAAAGGAGAATTTAAAATTGCTTTTCGAAGTTTCATTCGATGAGGTTAATTCAGATGATGCATTTAATGCCAATCATAAATTGGATTTTTATACACTTAAGCGGTATACAAAACCTTCAATAAATTTGATTTCTCCGCCACCGGACTTAATTATATAATTTTCGGCTAACTTAATAGGACCTATCTAATGGTCAATTATCAATATAAGGCTTAGGGTTTATCCATAAGCAACTCAAAAAATCAAATATGTTTAAAAATCTAAAAAATGACTTACCAGCAAGTATAGTCGTATTTTTCGTTGCTCTTCCTTTATGTTTAGGGATTTCTGTAGCTTCAGGAGCAGAACCAATCACAGGGTTAATTGCGGGAATTGTTGGTGGTATTATTGTTGGAGCCACTTCTGGTTCTAATATTGGTGTCAGTGGACCTGCTGCAGGTTTAGCTGTCATAGTCGCAACCGCAATTGGTAACCTTGGTTATGAAAATTTCTTGGTAGCTGTTGTACTTGGTGGTGTTTTACAAATACTTTTTGGTGTATTTAAGTTAGGAATAATTGGATACTATTTTCCTTCGTCGGTAATCAAAGGAATGCTTACGGGAATAGGTGTAGTGATTATACTTAAAGAAATTCCATATTTCTTTGGGTTAGATAAGAATCCAGAAGGCGATTTCGCTTTTCTACAAGTCGATGGAGAAAACACATTGACGGAATTATTAAAAACTATAAACGCCATAATAAGCGGAAATTTTGATCATGGAGCTACACTAATTGCCTTGATAGCTATGGGTATACTTCTACTCTGGGGCAACGTACTTAGTAAAAAGGCTAAAATATTTAAACTTATTCAAGGACCCTTAGTTGCGGTAGTGATAGGTGTCGTTTATTATTTATTAACTAAGGACACGAACTTAGCTTTAAGTAAGGATCATCTTGTGGAAGTTCCAGTCGTAGGTAACTTAGAAGAATTTAAAGGCTTATTGACATTCCCAAATTTTTTGGCTATAACAGATCCAGCAATATTAATTACGGCATTTACCATTGGACTCGTAGCATCTTTGGAAACACTGCTATGTGTTGAGGCAACAGATAAATTAGATCCTAATAAAAATGTGACACCAACAAATAGAGAGTTGTTTGCACAAGGAACTGGTAATATTGTTTCTGGATTAATTGGTGGTTTGCCAGTAACGCAGGTAATTGTGCGAAGTTCCGCGAATATTCAATCCGGTGGAAAAACAAAAGCGTCGGCAATTATTCATGGATTTTTCTTATTAATATCAATTATTGCAATACCTACTGTTCTTAACTTAATTCCATTATCAGTCTTGGCAGCAATACTTTTTATAGTTGGTTATAAGTTGGCAAAACCGTCAACTTTCAAAGCAATGTATGATGGCGGTTGGATGCAATTTGTACCTTTTATTATTACGGTACTCGGGATTGTATTCTTGGACCTTCTTAAGGGAATTGGAATGGGTCTTGCGGTAGGAATTTTTATTGTTCTTTATAAGAGTTTTAGAAATTCACATTTCTTGCATAAAGAAGGCGAAGATGTTGATGATGGAAGAATAAAGATGACTTTAGCCGAAGAAGTAACGTTTTTTAATAAAGGTGCTATTTTAAAAGAATTAGATAATGTGCCAAATGATTCTTTCATAGAGTTAGATGTACGAAAGACGAGGTATCTCGACAATGATATCATAGAAATCCTTGAAGATTTTGCAACCAAGGCTCGAGAACGCAATATTACAATAAAGCTAGTCTCTGAACGTGGAACAATTGAAAATCCTGAAAGTTTTATTGAGTTTTTTAAACTCGCCAAAAAAGAAGAATATAGAGGCTAATAAAATAGAAACACATGAAAAAAATAGCAATAACAAAAGGAATACAAAGTGCATTAACACCAGATAGTGTTTTGCAGGACTTATTAGAAGGCAATGAGCGTTTTGTCTCCGGTGCGAGTCAAGAAACGGATAATAAAGCACTAATTAGCCAAACAACAGGTGGTCAATATCCAAAAGCTGTAGTACTATCTTGCATAGATTCAAGAGTACCGGTAGAAACTGTTTTAGACCAAGCAATAGGAGATATTTTTGTAGCTCGAGTTGCAGGTAATTTTGAAAACGTTGATATACTGGGCAGTATGGAATACTCATGCAAAGTGGCCGGAAGCAAGTTGGTTTTAGTTATGGGTCATGAAAGTTGTGGAGCTGTCAAAGCAGCTTGTGATGGTGTAGAGCTCGGAAATATCACTGATATGTTAAGTAAGATAAAACCAGCAGTAACAAAATCTGTTGATGAGGTTGAAGGTGAATCAAACTCATCTAACAAGGCTTTTGTTGCCAAGACAGTCGAAAACAATGTTTTATTGACTATGGATAGAATTCGAAATAACAGTCCGATACTAAAAGAGATGGAAGACTATGGAGAGATTAAAATTGTCGGTGGAGTTTATAGTCTAAAAACAGGAAAGGTAAATATGCTTTAATAGCAAACTAAAAAAAGCCACTTTAAAGTGGCTTTTTTTATTAGGTTATGTTGTTTCAACTTCATCATTTTCTGGTTCTTCAGCTTCACTCTTAATTATTATTGGATATACTTTCGGAGCAAAAGACCTTACAGGTTCGTAAAGAACACTGTCTTCAATTTGATCCTCACTCAAAAACGGAAGTGTATTATTTAGTTTCTCAAACACACCTATGAGCACACTTAGGATTAAACCAATCTTCGCAACACCAAATAAGGCGCCAAGTAACTTATTTATAATTCCTAATGAAGCAAAATCGGCGAGCTTTGTGAGCGCTTTACCCGCAAGACTTATAGCTAATACTATAACTACAAACGTGATACCAAAAGCAACAATATTGATGGTTTTCTCTGCCCAATCTGTGCGAGCTTGGATAAATTCAGCAACATAGAAGCTAAAATGAATTGCGCCCCATACACCCAGTAATAAGGCAACAAGAGAAGCTAATTCTACAAAAAGCCCTTTCATTAAGCCTCTAATTAGACCAAAAAGAAGCAAAGCACCTAAAACAATATCTATGATACTCATGGGTTTAGCGGTTTTGACAAAAATAAACGAATTCTTTAATTCTTATTTTTAGTCAATTTAAAATACTAACGTGCAATTCTGGATTTTAGTTTACTTAAATTTGTAGCCTGAGTTTTGAAAAAGAAGTTTATAGAACAAATATGGCTCGAGATGAACAATTAAAAGCGCGTTGGGATTTGGTGGTGCAAAAGCTCTCAAACCAGTTTGCTGATGGAGAAAAACTCGATTTAGACGCCATTATTTATTTAATTGGTGTTCAAGAACTTGGTCAATTTAATAGGAGCTATAAAAAGGATCATAAGTTAGATCTTATGCATATAGCTATTTGTAAGCTTTTGGAACCATACGGTTTCTACGAATTTGATTTTGTTGATGAAGATGGTTGGCCACACTATAAGGTCAAGGCACAGTTACCTCATCTAAAAGCAGGAGAGCAAAGTGTTCTGATGAAAGAAGCCATCGTTAATTACTTCCTTGAAACAGAATTTATTAGCTAATTATTGTAAAAAATTTATCGATTACCTCTATTCTGAAGGTTTTACTCAGTTTAATTTTCTCTATTTTTAAAAATGATATAAATTTGCCCTCTTAAGTTAGCGCATAATGATTGATAAGCTTAAAGAATTAATAGCAGAAGCCGAAGCGTTTACAGCTCAGTCCAAGGACGAGGTTGAAGCATTCAGGATTAAATTCTTAGGGTCCAAAGGACTTTTAAAACAGTATTTTGCAGAGTTCAAAAATGTTGCAAATGAGCAAAAGAAAGAATTTGGGCAAACTATTAATCAGCTCAAAAAAACTGCTGAAGATAAAGTTAATGCCCTAAAGGAAGCCATAGAAAATCAGGAAGACGACAATGGTATCTATGGCGACTTGTCGCGTCCAGGAGAACCTGTTGAACTTGGAGCACGTCATCCAATTTCCATCGTTAAAAATCAGATTATAGATATTTTTTCTCGTATTGGATTTAACGTAAGTGAAGGTCCAGAGATCGAAGATGATTGGCATAATTTTACCGCACTAAATTTACCAGAATATCACCCAGCACGTGATATGCAGGATACATTTTTTATACAAACCAATCCAGATATTTTATTACGTACGCATACCAGTTCTGTACAAGTAAGATATATGGAAGAAAATAAGCCGCCAATACGTACAATTTCACCGGGTCGTGTGTATCGTAATGAGGCAATTTCTGCACGTAGTCATTGCTTTTTTCACCAAGTAGAAGGATTGTACATTGATAAAGATGTGAGTTTTGCAGACTTGAAGCAAACCTTACAATACTTTACAACCGAGATGTTTGGAAAATCTAAAATTAGACTTCGACCATCTTACTTTCCATTCACAGAACCAAGTGCTGAGGTTGATGTTTATTGGGGATTAGAAACCGAAACAGATTACAAAATGACCAAAGGCACAGGTTGGTTAGAGATTATGGGTTGCGGAATGGTAGATCCAAATGTATTGGAGAACTGTGGTATCGATTCTAATGAGTATTCTGGTTTCGCTTTTGGTATGGGTATAGACCGTATCGCTTTATTACTTCATCAGATAAGTGATATTCGCTTATTAAGCGAGAATGATGTGCGCTTTTTAGAGCAGTTTAAGTCTGTATTATAATCGATTGAAAAAAGACATTCAAATACCTGAAGTCAAAGACGTCTTTGTAGCTATTGTAAAAGAGTTTAATAATGTATACAATACTGAAGATTGGAATGCTTACATCATCAATGATAAGGATGTTGACTTGGAAATGGTGTTGATTGTAACAACAGGTTATAGTGCGGATAAGACGACTTCAATCTTCAGAAAAAAAATTGATATTCTACCGAAGAAAAGTTACGCAAAGATAGAGCTAATACAAGAAGAGTTATTCGCCTTAAATAATCAGTTTAAAGTGTCTTTTTTTGAAGGAAATCAAATGCTCGACAAAACTTATACGTTTAGAAAAAACACCATTAATGAAAAGGCTTTACAGCCAGTGCCATTGATGAAAGTGAGAGGCGTATTAGTAAAGTAGTAAATGACTACAATAGAATAGTCTTAATCCAACTTTTCAGTTAATTTTTTAAATACTTTCTTCGGATTTTTATTCTCATAAAGTACGGCGTAGACCGCATTAATGATTGGTAAGCGTGTCTTTCTCTTATTCTTTTTATTAAGTTCGAAAGCACTTTTGGTCGCATAGTAACCTTCAGCAACCATATTCATCTCCATTTGTGCAGATTTCACGGTGTAACCTTTACCAATCATATTACCAAACATACGATTTCGAGAAAACACGGAATAGCCTGTGACCAATAAATCGCCTAAATAAGCTGAGTTATTAATGTTACGTTTCATTTTATGCATCTTTTTGATAAAGCGCTTCATTTCTCGAATGGCATTACTCATCAATACACTTTGAAAATTATCTCCATAACCTAATCCATGTGCAATTCCGGCAGCTATGGCATAGATGTTTTTAAGCATTACGGCGTACTCCGTACCAATAATATCGTCGCTTGTTTTTGTTTTGATGTAATTACTCGCCAATACATTTGCAATGGCTTGTGCTTTTTCTTGGTCAGCACAAGAAATCGTAAGATAGGAGAGACGTTCTAAAGCGACTTCCTCTGCATGGCAAGGACCAGCAATAACACCAATATTTTCAAACGGAATATTATACTTATCATGAAAGTGCTCACCAACTAACAAACCGCTTTCAGGAATGATTCCTTTTACGGCAGAAACGATAGTCTTGTTGGTGATATCTACTGTTATTTTTTGAAGCTCATCATAGATAAATGCCGATGGAATAACAAAAATGAGTACATCTGCCCAAGATGCTATTTCGTTAATATCGTTACTTATTTTTAGTTGTTCAGTCTGAAACTCAACAGAGCTCAAATAGCTCGGATTATGGTCTTCCTTTAGAATATGCTCTTTAGTTTGGACACTACGCATATACCACCCAATTTCATCAAGGTTTTCCGAAAGCATTTTGACGATTGCAGTAGCCCAACTTCCAGAGCCAAAAACAGCATATTTTATCGTGTTTCCCATAGTTGTTTCTTACAAACAGTGTCCAAAAATAAACAATTTTTAGACAAAAATTTAGGTCATACTGAGCGCAGTCGAAGTATTGAATTTACTGAGTTTTATTAAGGCTTCGACTACGCTCAGCCAGACACATAACTGATGGAATTGAAAATGTGGCACGCGTTTTGGATTTCTATAAATAGAAACATTAAACTTATAGATTATGAAAACAATTAAACTACTTTTAGGACTGGTGCTAATTGCAACTCTACTCACATCGTGTGTGGTTGATGATGTGGTAATTGTTGACAATAATCCACCAACAACATTATCATTAAATCAGCTATTAAATTCTTATGAGATTTGGTATGTAGATATTAATGCGACACAAGGTTTTGGTGAAGTGCCATTTATGCAAATAGCCTTTACACTTTCTTTTAGAAATGGTACACTATGGGCTAATAATAATTTGGTTGGTATTGGCAGTCAAGGAAATGGTTACGGTATTCCTGTAGGCTTTTACAGTACTTACGATATGGTTTTGGACGTAGATCACGAGATTGATGGGTTCGATTCTTTTGATGTTTATCAGATAGATGCAAACACCATTGAGCTTTACAATCCTTTTACGGACACATCGTATTTTTTAGATGGTTACCAAAGATCTAATTTCGATTATGACTTTGTGTTCTATGATAATATTCATTATTTCTTGCAGGAATATGAAGCTTGGGAAAAAACATATACAAGTGACTTTGGGGCATTAAATGAGTTTGATAATGAGAATTATTTACAATTCCTTGCTACAAATAATGACTCTGAGTTTAGAAGTTCTCAAGACGCTAACATTAATAATGTGTCGAATATATTTTGGGACTATACTGGTGTATATCAAGTAAATGACGTTACGGGAACATTGTACGATAAAACTTTAACACTTGATTATGACTACTTCAGCAATGAATTCTTCAACTTGTATGTTATAGATGATGGAACCATAGAATTAAGTCATGCAGCTTCAGGTACGGTTTATGAATTTAGAGGTCTTGGTTATATTGAGTTTTTAAGAACTGCAGATGCCCAAGGACGTATGATAGAAAAGACGGATAAACCTAAGAAGCGTAAGCAAAAAACGGTTAAGAAAGATAACCCGAGAGAAAATACTCGAAGTTAAACATACAAACGAAGCTAAATTTTGGTTGGTTATTTAGTTTCTAAACGCTCAATTGGCACTTGCTGATTGAGTGTTTTATTTTTTATTAAAATTGAAAAAAAATTTCTATTTTTTAAAAAAGGCTTCCAAACCTTCAATATCATAGGGTTTTGCGACAATTTTTTTATCTGCTTCCAGAACAAAATAGGTCGGAGTTGCTGCGATAGCATAAGTCTGCACTAATGGATTTTCCCATTTGCCTAAACCAATACCATGCACAAAATCTGGATAGTTCTTTATTTCTTCGGTCCAATCAGTGGCGTCTTTCTCCAAACCAATGGTAACAACTTTGGTATTCGAAACCGTTGTTATAAGTTCTTTTACTTTCGGCAACTCTTTTAGACAGTGACCACAACCACTACTCCAAAAAATAAGTACGTAATACTTATCGCCTTTAAGCTCAGATAGTTTTAAGTTTTCTTGAATATCAAAATCTGGAGCAACAGCACCGATAGAGGTGTTTTTATAGCTTGTAAGCATTTGTTCTAAGACTTTATTGTCCGTAGCCTTGGCAATATCTATGAGATATTTATCTGACACATAGTTTGCCATATCGTGATTCTCACGACGTTTAAATTCTTGCCAAATCAGTTCCAAATATTGTGATTTTGTCTTGGCATCAACAGAAAATAATGCGTTGGCGACAATATCTACATGGTTCTTGTAGATTTCATTGGTAGTACTTGCAGACATCCCAAAAACAAATCCACTTACACGATCTGTTATAAGGCTTGAACTCTGTAAAAAAGGATCATTAAAGTCAATGTGCTTAAAGAAGTTGTCTCTTAAATTTTTCGAATAAGTGGCGATGTCCTCATATGCTTCTGGAATATACGGTTTGTTCGCCTTAACAAAGGCGGAAACAAGTTTTCCTTCGGCTAAATCTTCATATGATTTCTGAGTGGTTTTTAGAGTTTCAAAAATAGAATTGAATGCTGCCTTATCATCACCACCTTTACCGTAAAAATTAGTTATAGTTTGGTTAACCACATCCATACTGTTTAAGTAGGAATTCCACAACTTATTCTCCGACGATTCAACGAAATTTACACCTTTATCTAAACTGAAATTAAACTCCACATCTTCTTTCCCATTGTATATAATATCGAAGTTATTTTCCTCTGGTGGTATAGCATAAACGATTTTATAAATCCCAGTCTTAGAATTTTCCTCCATGGAAATTTTAAAATTCCCTGAAGAATCTAATTCTGCACGATTCACATATACTGCACCATTAGGTGTGGCGTAATACAGAAAGGCAAAAGTGTAATCTTTTGCAGGAGAAAAATTGCCACTAATAGTGTTCTGGGCAACCCCAAAAATGGGAGTTAATAAAAGGCTTAATAGTACACATTTCATGGGTAAGTAATTTAAATCCATATCAATATATCAAGGACTGCGCCAAGTTATGGTTTTCTGTAGAGATTCGATTAAAAATTTAGGATTTATTAGAACGGATGCTTTCTATAATAACAGTCATTAAAATAAGAATGCCACCAATAAAGGTATTTAAGTTAGGTATCTCATTTAAGAAAAAATAAGCGATTATTATTCCGAAAACAGGTTGCGAACTACCGATAATACTGGCAGTACTTGCCTTAAAATATTTTAGACTTTGAATAAAAAGCGTGTGCCCGATCGCTGTAGTCAGTAATGCCAATAGTATTACATAAGGAAATTGAGTTTCAATATTTGATGTGTCCATAAAGAACAAAACAGGAACTAATAGAATTCCCATTATACAAACTTGATAAAACATCAGTATTGAACCGTTATAGGTTTTGACTTTACGCTGTAATAAAAGAATACGAAATGCATAGCTTAGTGCAGATAGTAACCCAAATAAAATCCCTTGTAGTTACGTGCTTTGAAGATTAAATTCTGGAGCTAAAATGTAAATTCCAATAAGTACTAAAGCACCCAAAAAGTAAATAGGTTTTATCAAATTTTGTTTTGGTAAAAAGAGGTTCCAAAATCGCCGTAATAACAGGAAATGTGAACAAGGTTAACATGCCAATCGCAACATTAGATAACTTAAGCGCATAGAAATAGGTGATCCAATGAATAGCCATAAATACAGAAGCCAAGACAAAGGTTCTTCTGTCTCTATTGGTATTTATTTTGAATGAATACCCTTGAAATTTGCAAAACAAAAATAGAAAAAACGCTGCAAGTGCAGAACGCCACCAAATAATTACCGGCGTCGGCATATCTATATAACGACCCAAAGCGCCTGAAGTAGTTATGAATATTGTGGCTACCGTTAGCCAAAGGACATGTTTTAGATGGTTGTTTTGGTTCATGAATTTCTGGTGTTAGGTCGAGCGGAGTCGAGACCTTTATGTGTTTTTATTTATACCTCTCTACTCCGCTCGAGGTGACTCAGCCTAAATATCAGAAAGTACTTTAAGCGCTTTAGATGTTGAGGTTATATTATCAAAGGTTATTAAAAGCCTTAAGCCTTGTCGCGTTTGTTTCTCCTTCATTTTGCACTTGGTAGCATTCTGTTGTACAAATTGGAGTACTTTGGTAAAAGCTTCCGTTTGATAGAACTTACTTTGCTGGTCTTGGATAAAATAACCGATGAGTTTACCTTTTTTCATGATGAGTTTTTCAATACCCATTTTAGTTGCAATCCATTTTAGTCTTACACTATCAAACAGATCGATGACCTGAGTAGGCAATTCGCCAAATCGATCAATTATTTCTGACTCAAATTTCTGAAGAGCTTCTTCAGTCTTTATCTCGTTAAGCTTGGTATATAAATTCAATCTCTCGGTTATGTTATTGACATAGTCATCAGGAAAGAGCAATTCGAAATCAGTATCTATCGTTACATCTTTGACATATGTTTTTGGCTTACCATCATCTTTGTACAAGTCTGCAAATTCCGATTCTTTAAGTTCGTCAATAGCTTCATTCAAAATCTTTTGATAGGTATCAAAACCTATATCGTTGATAAAGCCACTTTGTTCACCACCTAATAAGTCTCCAGCACCACGAATTTCCAAATCCTTCATAGCAATATTAAATCCACTTCCTAATTCTGTGAATTGTTCCAAGGCAGTGATACGTTTGCGTGCATCCGTGGTCATGGCTGAGTATTCTGGTGTTATAAAATAGCAGAACGCTTTTTTGTTACTACGACCAACACGACCTCGCATTTGGTGCAAGTCGCTAAGTCCAAAATTATTGGCATTATTGATAAAAATAGTGTTGGCATTAGGGACATCTAATCCACTTTCTACGATGGTAGTACTTACCAAAACATCAAAATCGCCATTCATAAAACCAAGCATCAACCCTTCAAGTTTTTTCCCTTCCATTTGACCGTGACCGATAGCTACTTTTGCATCAGGAACCAAACGCTGAATCATTCCGGCAACTTCTTTAATATTTTCTATGCGATTATGAATAAAGAATATCTGGCCACCACGTTGAATCTCATAACTAATAGCATCTCGAATCGTTTCTTCACTAAATCGAATCACATGACTTTCTATAGGATATCTATTTGGTGGTGGTGTAGTAATCACAGACAGATCTCTTGCTGCCATGAGACTAAACTGCAATGTTCTCGGAATTGGTGTTGCAGTTAATGTGAGAACATCTACATTTTCTTTTATGGTTTTTAGTTTCTCTTTTACAGCTACACCAAATTTTTGTTCCTCGTCAACAATGAGTAAACCTAAATCTTTGAACTTTACATTTTTGTTGGCCAATTGATGTGTGCCAATTATGATATCGACTGCACCTTTTTCTAACCCTTCTAAGGTTTCTCTTTTTTGCTTGGCCGTTCTAAATCTATTTACATAATCGACAGTGACAGGGAAGTCTTTTAGACGTGCTTTAAAAGTGCGATAATGCTGATAGGCCAGAATAGTTGTTGGCACCAAAACAGCGACTTGTTTACCGTTGTCAACGGCTTTAAAAGCTGCACGTATAGCAACTTCTGTTTTACCAAAACCAACATCGCCACAAACTAAACGATCCATTGGACGTTCACTTTCCATATCCGCCTTTATATCTGCAGTTGAGCTTATCTGATCTGGTGTGTCTTCATAAATAAATGAAGCCTCTAACTCATGTTGCATATGGCTATCTGGCGCATACTGAAATCCTTTCTTGAGTTTACGTTTGGCGTATAGTTTTAAAAGATTAAAGGCAATCTCTTTAACTCTGGATTTTGTCTTTTGTTTTAAGTTCTTCCAGGCTTTACTTCCCAATTTGTAAACCTTTGGAGGTTTACCATCTTTACCATTAAACTTTGTTATTTTATGTAAAGAATGTATGCTCAAGTAGAGTATATCACGCTCCCCATAAACCAGTTTAATAGCTTCTTGTTTTTTACCTTCGACATCAATCTTCTGAAGTCCACCAAACTTACCAATACCGTGGTCTATGTGTGTTACATAATCACCTATTTCGAGATTGGTTAATTCTTTGAGTGTAATGGCTTGCTTCTTCGCATAACCATTTTTCAGGTGGAATTTGTGATAACGATCAAAGATTTGATGATCGGTATAAACTGCAATTTTATGTTCTGTATTTATGAATCCTTGATATAAGGAAATGACGACTGTCTTGTAGTGCACTTGCTGTTCGGCATAGTCAAAAATATCATGAAAACGCTTAGCCTGTTGCTCACTTACACAAGCAATATAATTGGTAAATCCTTTATCATGATTTTCATTGAGGTCTTCGATTAACAAATTGAATTGCTTATTGAACGACGGTTGAGGTTTAGTGTTAAAAGTTATAGGTTCTGAATTCGGAAAATAGGCACTCGTTCCAAATTCTATCAGTTTGTAATCTAAAAATTGACGTTTCAGTAATTCTGAATTACAAAACAGTTTGTCCGGTGAGTCGTGCTTTAATTCTTTAGAAAGCGCATTAAACGCTTCAGTTGCTTTTTCATAAAAGCTATCAATTCTCGAAAAAACTAAGGGTGCGTTTTTTGTAAATACAACCGTTTTATTTGAAATATATTTCAAGAAACTTTCTCGAGTTTCTGCGATTGCTTTATTAGCTACATTCGGTATGATGCTCACTTTCTTGATTCGCTCTGTAGACAATTGTGTTTCTACATCAAAGGTTCTAATACTATCAACTTCATCTCCAAAAAACTCAATACGGTAAGGTTCATCATGTGAGAATGAGAACACATCAATTATACCGCCACGAACAGAGAATTCACCTGGTTCAGTAACAAAATCTACACGTTTGAATTTGTATTCGAACAATACTTCATTCACAAAATCGATACTCAGTTCGTTACCAACTGAAATTTTAAGTGTGTTTTTTTCGAGCTCTTTTTTAGTTACCACTTTTTCGAAAAGTGCATCAGGATAGGTAACAATTATTGCTGGCTTTTTCCGAGAATTTATACGGTTAAGAACCTCTGCTCTGAGCAGTACATTGGCGTTGTTTGTTTCCTCTATTTGATAAGGTCTACGATAGCTTCCAGGATAAAAAAGAACATCCTTGTCATTGATTAATTGTTCTAAATCATTGAGGTAATAGGCTGCTTCTTCTTTATCATCAAAAATGAGTAAAAATGGCTTTTCCGATGTTTTAAAAGCTTCAGCTATGACAATCGACAATGCCGATCCAACGAGACCTTTTGCATGTATGTGCCTGTCCTGAGCGGAGTCGAAGGGTTCGGAATGGGCAATAGAATTCTGCAGATTTTGCGTTTGCAAAGCCTGAGAAAAGGTTTGCGAGATTAGAGTTTTGCTCACTATTTACACCTTTAGATTGCGAGTGCAAATATAAAGTCTATTTTACTTATTACGAATTAAAATCTATCTCTTGTTGTGATTTAAAACGTTCGTACATTTCTGGATAGTTCGATTTGAAAATGGATTTAATTTCATCTAATGGAACATCTTCAAAATGTCCATAATCATCCAGATATTCCATAAACTTGTTATTGTCTCTATTGTATTCTTGCAGAACAGAATCTTCAGTTCCATCGAAGTCCAATACATCCACATTGTATTTGTCACATAACTCTCTATTAAAGGCTGGCGAACATTTTGTCCATTCGCCATTAAAGTAGACATCGACTAATCGATGAGGTGCTAATTCATTGGTACCTAATTGCGCTTCTAAACTTTCGGTGGCAATGTGGTTGGATACTTTAGCCAAATGCAATCGTGCAGGAATGTTTAAACCACGCAGCCCGGCTATTAGTAGTATCGCTTTGTCTATGCAATGTGCTTCTTTTTTTCTATAAATATTGCTGGCGACATAATGATCATCTGTTAAGCCGATTACAAAAGTACTATAGCGACAACCATATCTAACCTTCAAATAAAGTTGTTCTATTTTGTCTTTTTCTGATTTTAGATTCTTTAAATCCGAAACTAAATTTTGTATTTCGGGGCTTCCATAATCGATAAAAAAACTCTCCTTGAGGTAGTTGAAATGCATTAAGCAATATATTCAAAATCTTTTAAAATTTAATTTCAAAAGGTTTGCGATTAACATATGTTTGTACAAAAATTAAAACAAAGAAATTTATGTCAATTTCAGATATTTTTGATAGTGCTTTTAGAAAGCGAAATCAAGACCATTTTGCTGCGATAGTTAAAATTGCAATGAGCGATGGTGTTATCAATGAAGATGAGAAAGCTTTCTTAGATCGTTTAGCTACGAGATTAGATATTAGCCAAAAGAAATATAAAGATATTCTTAAGGATTATGATTCTCATCCTGTTAACGCACCAACTATGTACGATAGACGATTGGAGCGTTTGTATGATTTAGCCAGAATGGTATGGTCAGACCGGATTGAAGGAGAAGAGCAAGTAAAATTGCTTGAGAAGTTCGCTGTTGGTTTAGGCTTTAATCCAGAAAATGTAAAATATATCGTAGACAAGGCTTTAACTCTGGTCCACTACGAGGTAGATTTAGACGAATTTACTGAAAGAATGAAGAAAATGAATCAGTAACAGCACTGGAAATTAAAAAAAGCGACTATTGATAAATAGTCGTTTTTTTATGTGTTCTGCATAAACTCCTCTACTTTCTCAACCATATTTTTGCTACCACAAATAAACGGAACACGTTCGTGAAGCTCAGTTGGTTCTATATCTAAGATACGCGTAAAACCATCGCTCGCTTTTCCGTTGGCTTGTTCGGCTAAAAAGGCCATAGGGTTACATTCATACAATAGACGTAATTTTCCTTTTGCATTTTGAGAACTTTTGGGATACAAATAGATACCACCTTTAATGATATTTCTATGAAAATCTGATACTAAGGATCCAATATATCGAGATGTATAAGGTCTGTCGCCTTCTTCCATTTGACAGTATTTGATGTAATCCTTTATACCTTTTGGGAAGTGTATATAATTACCTTCGTTCACAGAATATATTCTTCCATTTTCCGGGAATTGCATATTGGGATGCGATAAATAAAATGTTCCAATTGCAGGATTCAAGGTAAATCCATTTACGCCATGACCAGTTGTGTATACCAGCATCGTAGATGTTCCATAAACTGCGTATCCTGCTGCAACTTGTTTATTACCTTGTTGCAAAAAATCATCTATTGTAACTGGTGTACCTACAGGCGTAACACGTCTGTAAATTGAAAAAATGGTTCCTACAGAGACATTAACATCAATATTAGAAGATCCGTCTAAAGGATCTATAAGAACAACATATTTGTTTTGATGGTTCTCATCTTGACTATTAATCGTTATAAAGTCGTCTTCCTCTTCACTGGCTATACCACAAACAATATTTCGCTTGGTTAATGTTTTGATAAACGTATCGTTGGCATAAACATCCAATTTTTGCTGATCTTCGCCTTGTACATTTGTGTCACCTGCTGTACCAATAATATCAACTAATCCAGCTTTATTCACTTCGTGATTTACAACTTTAGCCGCTAATCTAATTGAATTTATAAGTCTGGATAGTTCGCCCGAAGTGTATCTAAAAGAAGCTTGATTTTCTATAATAAATTCACCTAAGGTTTGGTTGTGTTGTGACATAACAGTGTAAAAAGAAATAATGGCACAAATATCTTACTTTTTATCCAACTATAACGTTTTCGTAGCAAAAAATAACTATACAATTAACCACAGATTAAGTTATATTTGGAACGCTTATAAAGGACAATATGAATCTACCGAGATTAGCCACAAAAGATGATATGCCAAGAGTTTTGGAGCTCATAAAAGAACTTGCTGTTTATGAGAAAGAACCTGATGCAGTCATTGTAACTGCAGAACAACTGGTTAGAGATGGATTTGGTGAGCAGCCAAAGTTCGTCTGTTTTGTTGTTGAATATGAAAATCAGATAGAAGGTATCGCAATGATTTATCCGAGGTATTCTTCTTGGAAAGGTGAAGTTATTCATTTAGAAGATTTGATTGTGTCGCAAAAACTTCGTGGTAAAGGTATGGGAACATTACTTTTGGATGAAGTTGTCAAGTACGGAAAGGAAAAAGGCGTAAAACGCATTTCTTGGGATGTTCTCGATTGGAATGAATCGGCAATTAAATTCTATGAGCAAAAAGGTGCTAATGTGATGAGAGATTGGGATATTGTTCAAATGGATGAAGCTGCGATAAATAACTACGTAAGGAATATAAACTCTTAAAAAAATGAGGTTCCCTCTTTTGAGGGAAATAAATATGAAAGTTTTCAAATTTGGTGGTGCATCTGTGAAAGATGCAGATAGTGTTAAAAATGTTGCCGATGTCTTGCAAAAATTAGGACATAAGGATACACTTGTTGTTGTATCCGCTATGGGTAAGACAACTAATGCCATGGAGTTAGTAATTCGAAATTACTTTGACAATAAATCAGAACTACAAAGCGCTATCCAAGAGGTAAAGAAGTTTCATAATCAAATACTATTAGACCTATTTACAAATGATAGACATCCAGTTTTTACGGCAGTAAAATCACTGTTTTCTGAATTGGATTCTTTTTTAAAAACCAATAAATCACCGGATTATAATTTTGTTTATGATCAAGTCATTGGTTATGGTGAATTGCTATCCACAACAATTATAAGCCATTACCTCAATAAAATTGGACTTAAAAATGAATGGATTGACGTTCGGAACTTCATTAAGACTGATAATAATTACCGCAGGGCTAATGTAGATTGGGACGCAACTCAAACAGAAATTAATAAAGGATTAAATAAAAAAGTACTTAATATTACTCAAGGATTTTTAGGAAGTGATGCCAATAATTTTATTACGTCTTTAGGTAGAGAAGGAAGTGACTATACGGCTGCGATTTTTGCCTATTGTCTTAATGCGACAAATGTTACCATTTGGAAAGATGTTCCAGGTGTACTTAATGCGGACCCAAGATATTTTGAAAATACACAATTGTTAAATCAAATATCTTACAGAGAAGCGATTGAACTTGCATTTTATGGTGCGTCTGTAATTCATCCTAAAACATTGCAGCCATTGCAGCGTAAAGAGATTCCACTTTACGTGAAATCATTCATAGATCCAAAGTCTAAAGGAACTTGTGTAAGTAAAGGGAAAACATTGGATCCAGAAATTCCTTGTTTTATTGTCAAGAAAAATCAAGTTTTAATTCGCTTATCATCACTTGACTTTTCTTATATCGTGGAAGAAAATATCAGTGAAATTTTTAGCTTATTGCATTTGTATAAAATGAAGGTGGACGTTATTCAAAACTCTGCCATTAGTTTTTCGGTGTGTTTAGATAACATATATGATAATCTTGAAAAATTATTACAACACCTCAAGGCAAAGTTTAATGTAACATGTTATGAAAACGTAAGTCTTTATACTATTAGACATTTTACGCCAGAAGCGATTGAAAATTTAGAAAAGGACAAAACCGTTTTATTAAAACAATTGACTCAAGAAACCGTTCAAATGGTCACTAAATAAAAGTTGTTACATTTGTTTATATGAGCAAATCATCAAATACAGGATTGGTTACTGCCAAAGAAGTTGCAAAAGCTATCAATGCCGATAAATATGGTTTTTTAGGCACTTTTGCAGGTTGGATTTTGATGAAAGTGCTTAAGATTTCTACAATTAATACAATCTATAATCGTAATAAACATCTATCAGATTTAGACTTTCTGAATGCTTTGTTAGATGATTTTCAGATCAACTTTGAAATCCCTGAGGAAGATTTAAAAAGATTACCTAAGGAAGGACCTTACATTACCATTTCGAATCATCCACTTGGTGGTATTGATGGTATTCTTCTATTAAAGCTCATGATTGAGCAGCGCAGCGACTTCAAAATAATAGCCAATTTCTTATTGCATCGAATTGAACCGTTGAAGCCTTACGTAATGCCAGTTAATCCTTTCGAAGACAGAAAGGAAGCTGCAAGTAGCATAACAGGTTTCAAAAACGCCATAATGCATTTGCGAAATGGACATCCGTTAGGTGTATTTCCAGCAGGTGAAGTTTCGACCTATCGTGATGGCAGATTAGTTGTAGATAGACCTTGGGAGGAAGCTGTGATGAAGCTTATTAAAAAAGCTGAGGTGCCTGTTGTTCCTATTTATTTCCATGCGAAAAACAGTAGGTTGTTTTATCGATTATCTAAAATTAGTGACACGTTAAGAACGGCTAAATTACCATCTGAATTATTGACTCAGAAACGTCGTGTGATTAAAGTAAGAGTTGGGAAGCCAATTTCTGTAAATGATCAAAAGGAGCATGAAACACTTCAAAATTTTACAGATTTCCTAAGACAGAAAACTTACATGCTTTCCAAGGCATTTGAGGACAAGTCTAAAATATTAGAGAATATTAAATCTTCTGTAAAAGTGACAAAGCCGGTTCAAAGAATTGTCACAGCTATTGATGCAGAGCTAATGCACAAAGAGGTTGAACAACTCAGAGCTGCGGATAAACGTCTTTTGCAGAGTAAGAATTACGAAGTGTTCTTGGCAACAGCAGAGGATATGCCAAATATTTTGAGAGAGCTAGGCCGTTTGAGGGAAATTACATTTAGAGAGGTTGGAGAAGGAACGAATGAATCCATAGATCTTGATAAGTTTGATGAGTATTATCACCATATGTTTTTGTGGGATGATAATAAGAAAGTCGTAGCTGGTGCTTACAGAATGGGTCTAGGTTCAAAAATTTATGCTCAACACGGTATTGATGGTTTTTACCTTCAAGATCTATTTCGTTTTGAACCTGAGCTTTATAAAATGATGAGCCAATCTATTGAAATGGGTCGCGCTTTTATCATCAAAGAATATCAGCAAAAACCGATGCCTTTATTTTTGCTCTGGAAAGGAATTGTACATACTACATTGCGTTTTCCAGAGCATAAATTTCTGATTGGCGGTGTTAGTATAAGTAATCAGTTTTCAAATTTTTCCAAGAGTTTGATGATTGAGTTTATGAAATCTCATTATTACGATCCTTATGTAGCGCAGTATGTGCATCCAAAGAAGGAATTTAAAGTAAAACTAAAAGATGCAGATAAAGATTTTGTTTTTGATGCTACTGAAGCAGACTTGAACAAATTTGATAAAATTATTGACGAGGTGGAACCAGGTGCGTTGAGACTGCCCGTTTTATTGAAAAAATACATAAAGCAAAATGCAAAATTAGTGGCCTTTAATGTAGATCCATTATTCAATAATGCAGTTGATGGTTTAATGTATATCAAAATCGCTGACCTTCCCGAAAGCACTGTTAGACCTGTTATGGAGGAATTCCAAGCGGAATTAGAACGCAAGTTTATGGGAAATAATAACAAGTAGACTATTATATGGCTTTCTCTTCCTTTTCTGTATAAACGCATCCGGACAAACTTTAAAAGGTAAGGTTGTTGACGCTCTTTCTAAAGCACCGTTGGAATCCGTTTCCATTTATTTTAATAACACTACAATTGGAACCACCAC